>CACORA010000003.1 GCA_902629495.1 Planctomycetaceae bacterium | reverse complement strand
GAACAATACCTGTGTAGTAATCCAAACCACGTGCAATCGATGGATCAACAGTAATACGCCCGTCAGGCACGCCCACATCGTGCACCTGCTTTATAAGA
Source organism: Planctomycetaceae bacterium (assembly GCA_902629495.1). Next base: position 86,740 of record CACORA010000003.1, on the reverse strand, counting down.
CTACGAAGAGACTCAACACCAGCTTCCCCCAACGTAGAACCATCTACAAGGGAGTGTAATTGCGAAAGTACAGAGTCAGCATTTCCTTCAAGGGCAGCCATTTCTAGTAGCACACGTGAAGAATCCTGGGATACTCCAATATTTTGCATTTCCTTCGAAAGTGTATCTACTGAAACCTTGCCACGCTTATCGAGTAAGCGTAATACATCTGTCGAAATCTCAATCAAATTGAACTTTTCCAGGATGCCGGAAAGTACACGTCGATCATTCACTCGAATTGTAAATTGCTCAAGACCGATGGCCGACAGGAGATCATGGACAACCAACACTGTCTCAAGATCAGCCAAAGGACTTGTTGTACCGATTGTATCGAAATCGCACTGCATAAACTCACGATAGCGACCTCGTTGAGTATTCTCTCCTCGCCATACTGTTGCCATATGATAACGTTTGAAAGGCACACCAAGAGTCGCAATGTGCTGAGCACAGAATCTGGCAAAGGGTATCGTTAAGTCAAAACGCATACCAACTTCGCGCCCTCCGTGATCTTTGAATCGATACAATTGTTTATCCGTCTCCTCACTTCCTTTCCCTGTGAGAATCTCAAGATATTCAAGAGAGGGAGTATCGATTGGTGAAAAGCCATACGAACGATACACTCGTCTAGCTATGTCCAAAATATTTTCACGGGCCAACGCCTGAGCAGGCAACTGATCGCGAAAGCCCTTAAGTGTTCGTGGCTGAATCATAAAATCACTGGCAGAAGTGATGGCTTAGGGCTTCGGATTGATTTTGTACGATTTTTTTTCTTGCGACCATCACCTATTTTTTTCCCACCAGGACCAAGCACTACTTCCATGTACTCGACAACTTGTTCGGCTGTCTCAAAATACTGATCGTACACCCAACTGTCCTCATATTCACAATTCTTGGTCGTGTACTCTCGACAGATCAAAGGACGCGTTTCATAAATACCACAACGATGATCCTCTTCGAGGTGCTTGCAAACGGTGTGCACACAGACATACCAGTCACCGGCTTCCGTAAAAGCGGTTGCGTGTTCATGAAGGAGAAACCAGCGGAGAAACTCAAAATCTTCTCGTGTCGTTGGCGTATCCAGCGTTAATGCAAAATATCGACAACACTTTGCAGAACAGTACTCGCACAACACCTTGTCTTGAGGGACGTCATCACGGTGAGGTTTTGTCAGAAGAACGGGGAGGACCGGCTCTGCTGCAAATGAGGACATCTCCGCCTCCAAAAACTGTTTCTGTTGTCTAAGAAAAACCATTCAGTGAGCAATATACCACTCATTGCCTCCACTGCACGGGCAGTAGTCACATTACCGACGTCCATGGCCTATACTCTTTGTTTTCCGCCTCCGGAGTCCTCCGACTGATGCCGAAACGTTGGCACATCCAACCCCATGATCAGGCTGTGGTTGCAGATATTGAGCGATCTGCAAGAGTTTCCAGCATTGTAGCTCGGCTGCTGGCCGCTCGAGGTCTCACCGCTGCTGATGACGTAAAGTCTTTTTTGAGCGGGACGATGGCTGACCTCCGAGATCCCGAACTCCTCCCAGGTGTATCGGAGGCAGCAGAAAGAATTTTGAATGCTGCCAAGGCTGGTAAAAAAATCGTAATTTATGGTGACTACGATGCAGATGGCATGTGTGCAACAGCTATTCTTTGTGCGTGTCTTGAGGCCATCGATGCAACGCCAACCTACTATGTTCCGGACCGCTTTGAAGAGGGTTATGGTCTCAATGGTGATGCACTCAAGCATTTAGCAAAGCAGTCAACTGATCTTATTGTGACTGTTGATTGTGGTATCGCAAGTCTTGCGGAAGCCAGCATTGCCAGGCACTTGGGCATTGAACTCATTATCACTGACCATCACACGTTAGCCGATTCACTTCCGGAAGCGGATGTACTTGTCCATCCTCGCCTGCCGGGAACTGATTACCCATTTGGTGAACTCTGTGGCGCTGGTGTTGCATTCAAGCTTGCTTGGGCAATTGCGACTCGTACTTCCGGCGCGAAACAGGTAACCCCTCGACTTCGAGAAATGCTTCTTCGTGGCATGGGGTATGCAGCACTCGGAACAGTCGCTGATGTTGTACCACTTCTCGATGAAAACAGAGTTTTTGTGAAGCACGGTTTAGAATGCCTTCGGAAACGAGGGGGCGCTGGCATTACAAGACTGCTTGAACTTGCAAAACTTCATGATAAATCAAGTCTTGAAAGTGAAGATGTGGCATTTCGTCTCGCTCCACGCCTCAATGCTGCTGGCCGGCTTGGACAGGCATCATGCGGCATTGAAATGCTCACTACACCTGATTCAGCCCGAGCAGTCTCACTGGCAAACTACATTCATGAACTAAATACGCAGAGAGAACATGAGGAACGTAGCATTCAACTTTCTGCATCAAAGCAAGTAAAAGAGCAGTTTGATCCCGTCGATGACTCATCGCTCGTTTTAGCTCATCGAAGCTGGCATGCAGGAGTCATTGGCATTGTTGCAGGACGACTGGCAGAACGCTTTCACCGCCCCGTTGTCATGATTGCACAAGATGAACATCAGGGCCGTCCCGCAATCGGAAGTGTCCGGAGTGTACCTGGATTTGATGTACATGCTGCATTATTGGCTTGTAAAGAACTTTTGGTGTCCTGTGGTGGCCATGCTGCAGCTGCTGGGCTTCGAATTGAGGATCAAAATATTGAAGCATTTCGTGAAAAATTCTGTGAGGAGGTTTCGGCACGCATGCCTCATAACCTACGAGTCGCTCAAATTACAATCGATGGAGAGACGAGTCTTTCTGGACTGACGATCGAAGCCGTTGAGCAAGTAGAGCAACTCGCTCCCTTTGGTCAATCAAATAGACGACCCGTATTATGCGCTTCTGCTGTAGCTCTAGCTGAACCTCCTCGTGCGATCGGTGGGGGCGGGAGACATCTTGCCATGAACCTCATTCAACATGGAGTACGTGTGCGTGGCATAGCATTTGGTGCTGCGGAATGGATCGACCAACTCCCAACGCCTGGAGAGCCATTTCACGTTGCCTTTAAGCCAAAAATCAATGAGTTTCGTGGACGTCGATCTGCTGAGATGGAGATTATTGACTGGCGTCCCGATGGGGTCGATGTATCACTTGATTTACCCTCACTAAAGGCAGCACACTAAAATCAGCTTTTGTTTTCTCGTTCTCATTCTGAAAGATAGTCATCATGAAGCATCTCTGGATTCTCAGCATTCTTTTTTTTACTCCCTCTCTCTCTGCAGATGACTGGCCACAGTGGATGGGACTGAACAGAGATGGCGTGTGGCATGAGTCAGGAATTGTTAAGACAATTCCTGAGGATGGTCTCCCAGTCGTATGGCGAGCATCCGTAAATGCTGGTTACTCAGGCCCTGCAGTTGCCAACGGACGGGTCTATTTGATGGATTACGCAAAGAATGATGGAGCTATTGCGAATAGCCCAAACGACCGCACAAAACTTCAAGGGAGTGAACGGATTCTCTGCTTTGATGCCACAACAGGAAATCTCATTTGGAAGTATGAATACGATTGTCCCTATGCGATCTCCTATGCATCCGGACCACGTTGCACCCCAACAATTGCTGAAGGAAAAGTGTACGCATTAGGAGCGGAAGGGAATCTCACCTGTCTCGATGCTTTGACTGGAACCGTCATCTGGAAAAAGGATTTCAAAAAAGAGTACAACGCCCCAACCCCAATCTGGGGATTCTGTGGTCACCCTCTCGTTGATGGCAAACGACTATTCTGTCTTGTTGGTGGTGACTCAAGTATTGCCGTAGCCTTCGATAAGGACAGTGGAAAAGAACTGTGGCGTGCCATCTCAGCTAGTGAAAGTGGATATTGTCCACCCACTATGATCACGCCCTTTGGAACAAAACAACTTGTCATATGGGATGCAGACAAATTGAATGCAGTGCATCCACATTCTGGTGAGACCATCTGGTCACAGCCCCTTAAGCCTTCTTATGGAATGTCCATTATGGCACCACAAGTCACTTCGTTAGATGATGACATGGTTTTATTCGCAAGTGGCATTGGGCAAGTAAGCGCACTCTTGCGTCTTTCATCGAATGGCGATGGAACAACTGTCATCCGGCGAGGGAAACCAAAAACGGGTGTGTACTGTTCAAACAGTACTCCATACATAGAAAACAAAACTATCTACGGCTGTGATTGTGAAACAGGCATGCTGACAGCCGCCGATCTCAGCACTGGCAAACGGCTTTGGGAAACGCTCGACCCGACAACCGGGGGCACCAGACGTGGCAGACATGGCACGGCTTTCCTTGTGCAACACAAGCCAAAATCAAATACCACCAGCACTGCAGATCGAACATGGATATTTAGTGAAACAGGTGATTTGATCGTTGCGACACTCACTACAGATTCATATCAGGAGTTGGGGCGAATGCATATTCTTGCTCCTACAAACGAATGTTTTGGGCGTAATGTCGTGTGGAGCCACCCAGCCTTTGCAAATCGTTGTGTCTTTGCACGAAATGATGAAGAACTCGTCTGTGTTTCACTGGCAAAGTGATACCTTTGCCTTTCCTCCTTTATGAGATATATCCGAAGAAAATGACCGCTGCCTCTGTCAAACACACGACAGGAGATTGCGGTCAGGTAATTAACGGCATTGATAAGTCAGATACTTCCGCTGACGCGGATATCTGTTTCTCCTTCTGATGCTCTAACCTGTGGGTGAATTGCCAAGTAACTCACAGCGAAAAATGCACCACACTGGCGCATTCTGCACCACTACGGTGCTTTAGAGCATCATCGTTTCCACCAACTTTCTTACCAAGAAAAGTTTTTTTGTTCGATTGGTGTTTGGCATGTATTTCGCTCTACAGGCTCCCTCACGTGCTTGTTCAATCACAGGACGGTGATCGAAGGAACATTGAGTCCTTCGCATCACAGCAATCACAAGAGGAGTTCTTTTATGATCTGGCCATTCAACATTTTTAATAAGAAAAAAGAATGCAACTACCGAAAGTCCAGTATTGGTCGTCCTGAACAACTCGAAACTCGCAAAATGATGGCAGTGGATTCTGTTGAAGTCTCAGGAGACGCTCTCGTTATCCGTTGTGATGACACAAACTCACACGTCGTTGTGAATTCTTGGGGGAATTATTATGTGGTTAACGAACCAGGAATTGGCCGTTCTTCTGGCTGGTATCATGCACCATCCCTGAAAGAAATTCGTTTCCACGGAGGGAGCGGAAATGATTCCTTTTCAACAAGCGCTCGTCACCTCCAGGTTCTTGCATGGGGTAACGCCGGTGATGATCAGCTAACGGGTAGCACCCTTAGAGATGTTCTTTTTGGTGGCCCTGGAAATGACAGTCTCTTCGGTTTGGGTGGAAATGACGTGATGCGTGGAGGTCTCGGTGACGATGACATGTATGGGTGGTCAGGCAATGACGACATGCGAGGTGATGCAGGCAAAGACAGAATGTACGGGGGGCCTGATCGGGATATTATGCGCGGTGGTAGTGGTGATGATTATCTGAAGGGCGGAAGTGCCAGGGACATCCTCTTCGGTGGTTTTGGTAGAGATCACCTCATTGGAGATGCAGGGAACGATATTCTTTTAGGGGAAGATGGTGATGATGTCCTCCTTGGAGGTGCCGACAATGACTGGATCGATGGTGGCAACGGCGACGACCACCTGAATGGTCAATCAGGCTGGGATCGCATGTTTGGCCAAGATGGCGACGACATACTCATTGCAATAGATAACTATGGTGATGCTCGAGTTGATGGTGGCCCAGGACGTGATGCCTACTGGACTGACTATAGAGAAGTCGACAGAGGTTTTTGGGCTAGAGGTGGACGTGAATGGCGGGATGTCATACGCGGAGTGGAATCACACGACACTGTCCATGAGATTACACGGTTCGACAACAGGGCTGATCTCACACTCGATCACGATAACATTTCCGATCCAACGTGGAATGCTCCGCGCTCATCTTCAAGACGTGATCTCAGGTATATGTCATTTCCAGAAAATCCACTTTTTGCAGAAGGAGGACCATCGAGTGCAGATATTCAAATAGCTCACTCACCTTCTAACTTAAGACATATGCTCGGAAATGCTGACTTTTTACTTGAACTTGGAGCCATAGCAAGTGAAAGTCCAACCACTATCCGACACAACGTTGTTGATTTCAACGATGGTACGTTTGGTGTACATATTCATGATCGCTTTTACCGCGTTGATAGTCAGTTGCCAGTCTGGCGTCGAGGAACACGCGCGCCTGACCAACTTGCATTCACCGGCACGGGTCTCGATGGGAGCCTCTGGATGGCTGTTGTAGAAAAAGCTGTGGCCCACCATGAGGGAGGCTATCACAAAGTACTCGAAGAAACGAATATGCATGACATGTTTCATGCATTCGGGTTTTATGGAAGACACACACAGATAGGTGAATTTCGCAATTGGTATCGCTTATCAGATGAATTACATAGATCAGAGGCAACTGTTATCGAACTGGGAGAATGGACCGGAATTAACACGGCTCTTGCTATTGATACTCCACGCCCTCCATCCCACGTGCTGAACCAGACGTATATTGTTGAAAGAATTGTGCATAGCAGATTCGCCCGGGGAGTGTATCTTCGGAAGCCGCTTAACCTACGGCTCTGGACAGGGTCAACCGGCACACCTGGCGATGATCTTATCTTTCTCAGTTTTGAACAACTGTATTTATGCAATGGCCTAGTTCGTACAGCTAGGTGATTGTCGAATGCATACCCCGAGACGTAGATCCGCCTGGCTAGAACGCTTCGTTCGGGACGTAAAGGTCGTGCGTTCGAATTGCATCGCCCCGACTTGCAGTTTTTTATTCGAAAGAGAACGTTCATTCCAGTCACCATTCAGATTGACATGAGCACCAAGGTCTTACTGGTGACGCTCTCGACTTCTTCGTTGGGGTGAACCACGACAAATTGTGACAGATTATTCAGAAAATTCGTTTACTGGCACCAACCGTTCTCATCAAGGCCAACCCCAACGGGACTCATAGGCCACACTTTCTTTTGCACGTCATCAGGTTTTTGATAGATCCTCTCTCCGTGACCAATGTGATATCTATGTTTTGAAAACCGATCCTTGTTAATTTGGAATGATTGTCATGACGTTGCCGATCGGGATGTTTTTTTCCACTCATCCTGACAGATATGCCGAATAGGCAAGGAGACATGACTCTTCGGCGTTATCAGCAGAAGGGTTTGGCAATAATCCCCATTGATGGCTCATTGCACTCACTTCAGAAAATAAACGACTTATGCTCATTGGAAAAACAATATCGAAATGCGTTCTTGCTGGTCTCCTGAGCTCAACACTGCTCGCAGGAGAGCCTGCAGGCCCTGTAGCCGAGCGTGAAATCTACGATGCATTCGCACAGGCCGACGGTCAGGCCCCCGTCACACTCATGCCTCGTGAAGGGGTACCGGATGAGGATGTTTATCAATTTCGTGCAGCTGCTCCACAGGAAGCCGCGGTTGAGGAGGGAGCAACTCGTTACCTCGAAACACAGTTTCTTCTCAACAGAGGCATTGAGACCTACGGTTGGGTCGACGTTGGTATCGGCGCGAATGGCTGGGGAGCTGATTGGAATGGTCCAATCACCTTTAATGATCGAAGCTGGCAGGGGCAGATGAATCAACTCTATCTTGTGAATGAGCGGATCTTAAAAGAAGACCAACTCAGTTGGGGTGGACGAATTGACCTGCTCTACGGTACGGACTTCCTGTACACAGTTGCAGCTGGTCTTGATGCGTATCGTTCAACTCCTGACCCACTTGGTCTGACCGGTCCTCGTTGGAATACCAACCGGTACTACGGTCTTGCCATGCCACAGGTCTACGGTGAGCTGGGGAGCCAAGAACTAAACGTTAAGTTTGGTCACTTTTACACCTTGATTGGGTATGAAGTTGTTCCTGCGATCGGTAATTTCTTCTACACCCATGCTTACACCATGCAGTATGGCGAACCGTTTACCCATACTGGTGTACTGGGCACATGGGTGCCAAACGACCAGCTGACCATTATCGGTGGTATTACCAATGGTTGGGATAACTGGGACGACGGTCTTGAGACCGGCGCTGCAATTGCGAATCCAGGTCCTGGACAAAACAGTAATGCATCATTCTTGGGAGCTGTTACGTTCTCAAGTTCTGATGGATCACAGGCTCTGACACTTGCAAACTCAAGTGGCAATCAGCTGAGTGGTTTTCAGGACCCTTTCGGTGCGAACTTTGTTGGCAACCGAACGGTGACCAGCATTGTGTACACCAATGAGTTCACTGATAAGTTGACGTACGTGTATCAGAGTGACTTTGGTTATCAGGCACATGCAAATCCTGTATACCAGACACAAGGCCAACAAAACGGTTCAGCCTACTGGTACGGTGCGAACCAGTATCTGTTTTATAACTTCACAGACTACCTGATTGGTGGTCTGCGATTTGAGTGGTTCCGTGATAACAACGGTACCCGTGTTGTGTCTGGCCTTCGTGATGGTTCGCCAGCAGCTGCTGGTCTGCAACAAGCAGGGTTTGCCGGTAACTTCTGGGAAATGACCTGGGGTCTCAATTACCTGATTGGGAACAACATGGTTATCCGACCAGAACTACGCTATGACTGGTTTTCAGCTGACGCAGGTGGCGGAAACGGTCCTCCGGGAACCATGCCGTACGGCCGTAATCTTGACCAGAACGGACAATTCTACGGTGGCTGCGACGTCATCTGGCAGTTCTAAAAATTCTCGCTTGTACCAGAAAGTGAATTCCTACGAACTCTTTCTGATTAAGGCTAAACCCTGCGCACAGTGCATTTCATAACAACTCGACTACTGTTATTGATGCTCATGTACAACCATGTATTCAGGGATACTTGTTGACCACGCCGTCAGTGCATGAGATATCGTCAATTGCAATCATACTGCCAGCATCTCCAGTATGTTCAATACGAAGCACAATATTTTCACCAATGAACTCCGGGTAGTCTGCCGCAGAGATGCTGACCGTAATAGGCGTCCATATCGTTGGCCAGCCATGCACCCAATACACTTTTCGAATCCCAAGAAGGTCAGGGTACTCTTCACCCTCCCTGGTTGTCTGCTTACTTGTTCGGTAGTCGTAGCCAACAAATGTCTGCCCATGTTCTTCCCAGAAGTGCGGATGCCCTGGAACGAGGTGTGATCCATCATCTCCTAGGAAAAAACTATTTCCAAATCGATTCTTCTGTTTGTTGAATTGCGTGAGCGCAATGCCATCTTTATCAAGATACGGCCCCATTGGGTTATGGCTTCGTCCCATTCGAATGGTATAGCTTTTCATGAGACTGCCGTAGCTAGCAAAAAGATACCAGTAATCACCTTTCCGATAGAGGGCAGCACCTTCTATCCATTCGTTGTCTCCGGTCCATGTATCGATGTGATCACTTGCACGATCAGCCACAATCGAATGAATATGTTCATGTGACATGACTTCCGGATCATTTTGCTCTTTCAGGAGAAGACCTGTCTCTGGATTGAGTTCTGTGACCGCTATAAAATTTCCACCCCACGCCATCCAGAGCCTTTGCTCCGACTCATCAAAAAAAACATGAGGGTCAAAAGCAATAATTTCTTCATCTCCAGCGTGCGACAACACAAGATTTTCATATTTTCTAGGAGGACCTTTCGGCCATTCGTAATTGGGATCCCCATCTCCCTGGGGTTCTATAAATTGGATAGCATTATATTCCTCGTTCTTACCTTCTGGATCTTCGAAGGTGCTCACGTACAATCGCTTTTGACCATGCACAATAACTGGACACACAGCACCCCTGTCTTCCTGCGCACGTTCGTACGCGTCAAAGTCAGGAGCAATCTCCCACGGGTCATGGATAGGATCACAATCAATTTCCTGAATAAATCGACTTTCGCTAAACGCGTGTCGATATCCTCCATCAACCCAAACATTCCCACCATCGTCGTTTGAAAAGTCTTCTGGTGCTCCACGAATTGTTTCTGGGCTTACACAGCCGTCATACTTAGAAACCGTTGTATCCTGAATACTCAAGGACACTCGAAGACAGGCGCGAGCATTGCTACCGTCTGGATATTGCTGCGTTGCACTCATCAGTTGTCGTGAATGTCTCTCATCATAAATACTTCTTGCCCAAACCGTTATGTAAAACGTTTCACCTTTCGTTAACTGCAGACTCGTTCGTTGTTGAAGGACGTTTCCCACCTCACTCAGAACAGCATACCGAGTGCCTTCCACCGGGGCATAGTACTCGTTCGAACCAATTTCCAAGTTCCTCCAACCACTATCTGATTCAAAACTTGGGTTCTCAATCCACTTTTCAGAACTGTTCTTTGACCAGCCGTGTGGCTGAGCATAGAGAACAGCAACAATTATTAAGAGCAAGCAAGATGCGGTCAATTTCATCATAGACGCTACTATGCTGGTTTTTGATAGGTTGATACGTGAAGTGGAAGTGGAAGTGGAAGTGGAAGCTAATACAAGTACGTCATATCTTCTTGAACAATGACACCTCACACTTCAAAAATCTATTGATGAATTTGTAGCACAATGCGGGGAGTGAAAAGCAATAATATGCAAACACAAGAACTGGGAAACGCGATTTCGTAGTGCCGAGAGGGATTCGAACCGTGACAGAAGACCGTCTTGTCGCTGAAAATTCACACCTGAAGGAGGCAGAATAATTCTTTTATTTTGAAGCACTTTCTTCGAATTCTTGAACAAAGATATTTAGAAACATCATTATTGAACTATGGCATAATACGGAAAACTGCCTTTGTAAATACACTAACCCAATCTGCATCTTCACCAGTTTTGACTCAGCATCAATTGATTCTCAAGAACCCCAATTGAACATATGCCGCGGTTTGTATCTAAAATCCTTAACCAATATAAACTCCCCATGAGAACACTTACTTTATCTCTCGCATCCTTTTGCCGACTATTCTTGGCAGTTATTCTGATCCCCTACCTGACCGTACAAACACAAGCTGCAGATCGACCAAACATTCTCTGGCTAAGCTGTGAAGACATTAGCCCACATCTTGGATGTTATGGTTACCCCAACGCCACCACGCCACACCTTGATGACTTTGCAACACAGGGCACCCTATATACCCACGCGTTTGTAACCGCTGGTGTCTGCGCTCCCTGTCGCTCAGCCGTTATTACGGGCATGTATCAGACGACACTCGGCACGCATCACATGCGATGCAAAGCATCTCTTCCTGACCATATAAAGCCATTTCCAATGTTTCTGCGAGAAGCTGGGTATTACTGCACCAATAATTCAAAAACGGATTACCAATTCACTGCTCCAAAGGACACGTGGGATGCATCGAGTGGTAAAGCACACTGGAAACATCGTAAAGACAATCAACCGTTTTTTTCTGTTTTTAATTTTACCGGATGTCATGAGTCCGGTATTGCGAATGAGAATAAATGGAAAACTGTGACAAAAGGCCTCCAGTTGCATGACCGAGATACCGTGGCATCATCGTTACCGCCATACTATCCCAACACGCCTCTCACTCGCGAAGATTGGGGACGATATTATGATGTTATCACAGCGATGGACCGATGGTTTGGTGAACACCTTCAGGCATTAGATGATGCTGGACTTGCGGATGACACCATTGTGATCTTTTGGTCCGATCACGGTGTCGGGCTTCCACGTGCGAAGCGATGGCTCTATGACTCTGGTATGCGAGTTCCTCTCATTCTCCGCATCCCCAAAAAATACCGTCGCGGGCAACAAGGTCTCCCTGGAGTAAAAACCGACCAACTTATTAGTTTGATTGATCTTGGACCAACAACACTCAACATTGCCGGCATCACACCTCCCGCCTATATGCAGGGCCGGCCATTTCTGGGAGCAAATCTACCAGCACCACGTCAGTTTGTTTTTGGCGCACGCGATCGGATGGATGAACGGTACGACATTATTCGTGCCGTGCGAACCAAACGATTTAAGTACATTCGTAACTACGAACCATTTAAAACGTTTTACCAATACATGAACACACCTGAAAAAGGTGCCACCATGCAAGAGATCCGTCGTGTTGCTGCAGAAGGCACTCTCCCTCCAGCCGCAATGCTGTTTATGTCCCCAACAAAAGCAAAAGAAGAGCTTTATGACACACAGGCTGATCCACACGAGCTTAACAATTTGTGTAATCATCCTGACTATACAGAAGAACTCAAAAATATGCGGGAAGCACATCTTGCATGGGTAACACGGACTCGTGACATTGGTCTCATACCAGAGTCTGAAATCGCTGAAGGAGAAGAAGCGTTCGGTAGTGCATGGGAAATCCTGAATGGGGGGAACGCTGGCAACCTCAATGAGCGCCTGAGAGATGCTGCATCATTGTCACTCGCTGGCCATGATGCGCTACCGGCAATGATAAAGACACTATCAGATGATCATGCTGCCGTCCGATTCTGGGGAGCGATTGGTATCGGTAACATCAAAAAAGAAGGGATTGAGGCTATTCCTCAACTTCACTCTTTAATGCAAAACGATGGTTCTGATGCCGTACGTACAGCAGCAGCACGAGCACTCATCCGCATGGGACAGCCACAAGAAGCCTTAGACGTTTTGGCTCAAATACTCAACGATGGCACGCAATGGGCTCGCCTCCGTGCCGCCATCGTTCTTGATGAAACAGACCGTACAGCCCTGCCTGTTCTTGAGACGATGAAGCACAACAAGACGTATCGTCAAGGTATGGTTGCCGATGGGAAATATACGGTACGAGTGCTCAACCGAGCACTCAATGAGTTACTTGGCACACATGAAGTCGTGCCATGATCACAATAAACAGCTGACACTCAAAATTATTATCTGAGGGATAGGGAGAGTTCATTCCCATTGATCTTCTTCCTAACCCGTTTCAGGCATGAATGTCGGCATGACCACACCACTCGGCTCCTTCCACATTCCACGAACTTGGGCAAAATGAATTTCACAGTTGCGTGCACCCCAAGTATACAACTCAGCAACTAAATCATCGCATTCGACAGGGACAAGCCATACCGGCCTTCCTCCACGATGAAACTGATTTAGTTGATACCAGATGAGTGCTGCAGCATCTGCGGTTGATCGCATCACCCCTGGCCCCAACATTGTGCTGCCAGGATGTTTCACAGACACCAGAACACCATCAATACCCGAACCAGATGCATGATCGATGACACAGACATTCCAAATGCCCTGGCGGTTTTCCAGAAAAAAATGATGGTCTTTCCTTCTCTCAATACACTGCACTTCTTCCTCGAGTTGCACGATGGCTTCAAGATCACGAAGTGTCGCGAGCCGAACCCGATCCAGCCCAGACAGATTTTGTGATGGCATCCCGCTTTGAGGGACTTCAAGAAACATGTCTTGATACGCATAGCGAGGAACAAATCCCCCACGGGTGTAGAGAGAATAGGAATCTAAATTCATTGCACTCGATACTAAACGCGTTGGCTTTTTCTGATCCTCTGACATTGAAACCACAGCATTTAGCAACATTCTTGCAAGGCCTTTCCCAAAGTGATCAGGATGAACATTCATGATGCCAAGGGAGACATGCGTCGATCGGGGGTGATAAAAGCATGACGCGGCAATCAACCCAGTTTTTTTCTCCACGGCCAACAGGCAACAACCTGGATCCAGTTCCTCATAGACGTCATAGAACAAGCGTGTTGAACTCGGATCACCGGTAAAGATCGGTGAATTCCCATGTGCCACGTACCACTGATTGGTGGACTCACGAATCAAGTCTGAGATCTCTGCTGCATCTTCTGAACGATTCCGTCTTAATTCGTAGTCACTCATTGTCATTCTTTTGGGTGATACGGGTACCAATCAGGCGTACCAAACCAGTCGTGCATTTCCTTTTCAAATGGGGCAACGATCTCGTTTGGTTCTGGAAATACACCTTGATCGTTGGTTTCTACAATCCAGGTTTCTAATGCAGCCCGCATACGAATCAGCGCATCACGGTGTTCTCGTTTCTCTGATTGCGCAAGATTGTGAATTTCATGAGGATCAGTGATGGTATCGAAGAGTTGTTCTTCAGCGACCGTTGGTGACATCAATGCAAGTGGTGGACCTGAAAGCTTACCTTCATCGAACAAGGTTCGCATTAATGGCTTAATAGGAAAACATTTTTCTTTATATCGATTTAGCGAGGTGAAATGTCGATTTGGATAGTAGTTTCTGATGTAGTGATATCTCTCACCCCGTACACTTCGAATGCGATTGACTGTTTCATCAATTCTGTCACGGGCGGAAAATGCATATTGACGCTCTGGACCAATGCGATCGCCCAAAAAGACACGGCCATGCATACCTAATGGTGGCTGAATGCCCGCGAAGCCAAGCGTTGTTGGCGTTATATCGATAAGACTGATGACCTGCTCACTCACCTCTCCTGAAATATAGTTTTCTGGCGGCTTAAAGTTTTTTGGCCAATGAATGATCATGGGCACATGCAAGCCAGAATCATAACACCAATGAATACCTCGCGGTTCGATCCTGCCATTGTCACCAAAGAACATAATAATGGTGTCATCAGCAAGCCCATCCTTCTTGAGATACCTCAGGATCTTGCCAATCGTTTTATCCATTCCTGAAATAGAATTGAGATACCGTGCCCACTCCTCTCGAACTAATGGATGATCAGGGTAGTAGGGCGGTGGTATTACTGTATCGGGGGTTGCAATTTTTTCATGCTGATCTTCTCCTTTCCACTTTACCCGTGGAAGCCTCCACGTCTGGCGATCATAGATGTCATACTCTGCCTCAAGCGTATTAATCTGTGCAAAAAATGGCTGATTTTTGACAAGATGGTCCCAACTCTCGGTATCGTAGAGTCTCCCTTCATTGACGAAATTGAGATCCAGTTTTCCTGAACCAACCGTATCCTCGCCCATGGTCGTGATATTCCCTGTTGTATATCCAACTTTGTTGAGACGATGTGTAATCGGCTCTACACCGACGGGCAAGCGATAGTCGTCATCGCGGTGGGACCGCATGTTATGCGTATCAGTTGACGTCTGATACATACCAACAAAAAAAGCACTTCTGCTTGGCGCACACACAGGTGACGTTGCAAAAACTTTTGTGTATCGAACACCATTTTTTGCCAGGTCATCCAAATGTGGTGTTTTTACATGCGATGCACCGTAGCACCCCAAATCCAGTTTGAGGTTCTCTCCTACAATCCAGAGAATATTGGGACGCCGATTCAGTTCCGAAGCCATCACGCTGGAAGAAAAAATCAGGAAACCGACTCCATACAGAAATGCAATGCGTGCCAAGGTTTTCATCGAAAATGTACACCCCCATACGATCCGCAAAACCACTAGACTATCGTAGGATGCAAAAGGTGTCATCCAAGTCCCTAAAACCACGTGAAGTCGAGTATCGTGGCATTTTTAAAATCTTTATCTGCTTCTTCGTTCGATCCGACTGATGATAGGGTTCAGTGTTTTGAAAAGCGTTACCAAGATCGTACTATCCTAATTCCAATTGATATTTTGGTATTCACTGGCATCACTTTCCTCACTCTTACTAAACATGAACTTCGATCAACAAACAGCCTCAAGTATTTGGGAAACAGTCTCTGAACAACTGACCAATGCAGCTACATCTGCTCAACATCCGCTTCACTTATTTTCTCTTGCAACCATCAGTGAGGAAGGACTTCCTCACATTCGAACGGTTGTCCTTCGTAAATTTCAGCCATTCGAACGAATTATTTTTTTTCACACCGATATACGAAGCCCGAAAACACGTCATATTCAGGCACATAAGAATGTTTCTCTTCATTGGTACAGTCCATCAGAGCGTCTGCAAATCCGTATTGCTGCTCAGGCTATAGTCCACCATCACAACGCATGTGCAGAGAACGCATGGCTTGCGTCCAGGCCGATGAGCCGTGCGTGCTACACATCGACGCATCCTCCAGGCACACCCATCAAATTATTCCCGCCTGCTCCGCCTGTGCCAAATGAGACTGACAGGAGTGGCTTCAATGTGTTCGCTGTAGTCGCTTGCCATTTTGAAACTATTGAGCTTCTTTCACTTCATGCATCGGGCCATCAACGCGTTCGCCTTCATTTTGGGAATTCAAGTCCTGCTCTTGAAATCCTAGCGCCGTGACGGTCCCCTTCACGTATTTGTTTGAAAAAGAAACTGACGCGACGCATGAAGAAACAGCTCGGGGGCTTCCGCGTGCACCCAATGCCCCGTGTCTGGAATACTCTCAAAGCGCGCAGCGGGAAATAATCGCCGTATATCGTGATGGTGCTCAGTTCGCACATAGTCTGAGTTGCCACCGGTAAGAAAAAGTGCTGCATGTAGGAATGGACTCATTAGAGTCTGTTCAGGAAACCCCTGAATCAATTCAAAGTTTTTGGACAAGGACTCAAGATTAATTGCCCATGCCAACCGCTCTGACTGAACTATAAGATTGGTCATCAGAAAAGACCTGATGACAGAATCAGGAATCCTCTCAGCAAGATAGTGACTCACTTCCCTACGGTACCTAAATCGCTCAAGAGGAACTGACTGCATAGCATCAATCAAACCCCTTTGAGAACTACTCGATCGGGCTGGTGGAATATCTACAACCACAAGCTTTTCAATAAACTTGGGTTGCGTCAGTGCGAGTACCATCGCAACCTTCCCACCCATACTGTGTCCAATGAGTGAAACCGATTGGCCGATTTCTTTCTCAATGAGAAAAGCAACGTCGTCTGCCATCACAACATAATCATGCGACGCATGCCATGGACTTTCTCCGTGATTACGCAAATCAACAGTGATGACGCGGAAATCTTGTCCTAGCTTCCTCGCTATCAATGACCAGTTTCGCTTTGAACCAAAGAGACCATGAAGGATTACAACCGGTGGGCCTGCCCCCTGGCAATCAAAAGCAAGATCAACTGCCACGTGAACCCCCGCTTGAATCATGTGCGTGCATGGATTCAGTCGAATCCTTTTGCATCTGCCTTAAGGCCTCAAAGCTCAGTATCGCAGCCGTTGCGGCGACATTGAGACTATCAGCCACGCCAAGCATAGGCAGACGAATTGCTTGCATATCTATTTTTTTTATCGAGACTGCGTCTTGCCATTCGCCAGATACTCCATGCGATTCACTACCAAGTACAAAGACAATATTCTTCCTTAATCTTGCATCGCACCAAAGACGTTCACCGCCTGGCGTTGCAATAAAAACATTTTTTTTATTTTCACAACACCAATCTATAGACTCTTTCGTTGATGCAACGACTAGTGGAACCATAAAAACTGTGCCCAAGCTTGCACGTATTACAGCCGGGTTTGCAACATCGGTTCCATGCCCGGACAGAATGACACCAGCAATACCAGCAGCATCTGCCGAACGAAGGATTGCTCCAAGGTTTCCTGGCTTTTCAATGCCCTCAAGAATAAAAAAGGGGCGATTATCATTACTCTTTAGCTCTTTTAGCTCTTTTGCACGAAATCGAACTACCGCCAACACCCCTTCGTTTCGATCACCAAATGCAATCTTCTCAAATGGACCTTTGGCAAGCGTTGTAACTTCTATGCCATTCTGCAAAAAACCTTCTAAAAGAACTTCTCGTTCATTAAGAGGTGAGGCTGTTCCATCAACAAACACCTCAATAATATCGACACCAGCACTGAGAGCACACTTGAGTTCACGCAGTCCGTCAACAATGGTGAGCCCCAAGAGTTGACGATGCTTCGATTTTCTCAGGCTGGCTGCCTGCTTGACTCGCGGATTACTTGTACTTGTGATCATGTGGTTACATCCTTCCAGAAGAAACCCATCTTGCATAGTCACCAAGATTGAGGATTCTGCCAGCAGCATCCGTACAGTCCAAACGACCAGAACCACACCCATCCAAACCGAGTGTTTGCATAAGAGACTCACGCAAACGAACATGGTGCCAGCCCGGAGAATGACACGTAAGCAGAACAGGCCCTGACAACGCTGATGATGGATCTTGCCTACCACCACGAAGCAATTTTGCAAGATCGTCAAGTAGTGGCGCTAGGTCATTATGTATAGAAAATGGCTGACCTTTTGGGCCATGACCCCATGAAGGAGGATCAAGTACCACCCCGTTGTAAATGCTCCCTCGACGAATCTCTCGTGCAACAAATGATCTCACGTCATCACATATCCATCGAATTGGCGCCTCTCCAAGATTCGATTCTTTTGCATTTGAACGCGCCAATGTCATCGCTTGTTTTGATGCATCCACATGTGTGACGTGTGCACCCGCAAGTGCAAGTGATAGTGTCGCTGCTCCAGAGTGGGCAAAGAGTGAGAGAATGCTTGTCTTGGGTTTTGTATGTTGGTAGAGCCATTTCCATTGATCGACTTGCTCAAGAAAAAATCCGATCTGTCCAGAAGGCGAAGGACGCACAAGAAGCCTGATATATTTTCCCGTTTTTTCAGAGAGCCCTACATTGACCCGCCACTGATCCGGAGGCGGTTGGCGGAAAATCCATTTGCCTCGCTCTTGATCGTCATATTCATACTCGGCAGTTACGTCCTTCCAAACAGCGGGCGAATGGCATGCGGGCAAGTTCTGCTGAAGCAACGGTCGTCTGACTAGAATGCCACCGATCTTTTCAAGTCGTTGACCACTGGAATGAGATGCTGAACAACCTGTTCCAAAATCGACTAAACAGGATTCAAGATCAAAAAAGGTATCAGACACAATAAATTCTCTGGAGCATCTACCAAAACTGTTGCCTAATTATTAATACCCCTTATACGACAAGGAAGCACTGGAAATCCTCTGACCATTCGACACAATAAAGACATCAATGTTTTGGTTAAAGGGGTTATACAATGAATAGTTTATACCGAATAAATGTTGCTTTTATTTTATGTGTCGTTCCTTTGAACGTGCTCGTATCTTCGGCTTTCCCGAAGAGCCCACCGAATATTGTTTTGATTATGACGGATGACCAGGGTTATGGTGACCTTGGGCATACAGGCAACCCAATTATTAAGACTCCATTTATTGATGCCTTAGCTGCTGAATCAACCAGCCTTTCAAATTATCATGTTGCCCCAACATGCTCTCCAACTCGAGCAGCTTTGATGACGGGACACTGGACAGATCGAACCGGTGTCTGGCACACCATCAATGGGCGGTCAATGCTTCGCAACAATGAAGTCACTCTTGGGCAATTGCTGAAAGACAATGGTTATGCCACTGGTATGTTTGGAAAATGGCACCTCGGCGATAACTATCCGTACAGGCCTGAAGACAGAGGGTTTGAAGAGGTGTATCGACATGGTGGTGGCGGTGTCGGACAGACACCTGACCTATGGGACAATGCGTATTTTGATGGACACTATTTCCACAACGGGTCACCAGAACCAGCCAAAGGATTCTGCACAGATGTGTTCTTTCAAAATGCCCATCGTTTTATTAGGAGTCAGGTAAAAAACAACCGGCCTTTCTTCGCGTACATCGCAACAAATGCACCACATGGCCCCCTGCACTGCCCACAAAAATATCTCGATATGTATGCAGATCAATCACCAAGGATTGCCGCATTTTTTGGAATGATCACAAATATTGATGACAATATTGGAACCACTCGGCAATTGCTCGATGAACTCGAAGTAACCGACAACACATTGTTCATTTTCACCACAGACAATGGAACGGCAACGGGTAATACAATCTTTAATGCTGGCATGAGGGGGAAGAAAGGCAGTGAATATGATGGTGGACACCGTGTGCCGTTTATCGCTCATTGGCCAGCTGCGGGCTGGAACAAACAACATACAGATAATACTCTCTGCCATGCCGTTGATGTTGTACCGACACTTGTGGACATCGCAGGTGGAGTCAAGCCAGAAACTCTTGCGTGGGACGGTCGCGACATTTCACCATTACTTGACCCGGCAGTTGACATGGACTGGCCTGACCGTCTGCTTGTCACAGACTCGCAGCGAGTTCGAGATCCAATCAAGTGGAAGCAAACAGCAGTCATGTCTCAGCGATGGCGGTTAGTCAACAGTGATGAACTTTATGACATGATTGCTGATCCTGGCCAAACAAAGAATGTTGCCTTGGACCACCATGAACAGGTCGTCAAAATGACGAAATTCTATGATGCGTGGTGGAAAGAACTTGAGCCAACGTTTGCCCAAACAACAGAAATCTATATTGGTCACCCTGATGCTGCTGAGGTTTTATTGACGTGCCATGATTGGATCGGTGAAGGTTCCTCCCCATGGAATCAACAGATGGTTCGGTCTGCTTTTGGTTTCCGCGAAGGCTCAAAAAACAAGAAGGCCATCACCAAAGGACCTCAAAAACACCGTGCTCATTGGGCTGTCAAGGTCATTCAGCCTGGAACCTATCGCTTTACTGTTCATCGATGGCCAAGAGAGGCGAACCGTGCCATTACTGCTCCTTTGCCTCCTGGCGATGATGTCCCTGGAGCATCAAAAGCTTATCGCACCACGCCTGGAGTTGCCCTGAAAGCGATTTCTGCAAAACTCTGGATCGATGGTCACAAGGTAGAACAAACGTCAGTCGGTGCATCCGATAAAACAATCACCTTTACCACAACCCTAGGCGTTGGTTCACATAAACTGGCACCCATATTCATTGACTCTGATGGCAATGAAACGGGGGCCTACTACTGCAGTGTCAGCCAGACGCAACGCCCAGAACAATGAAACGACTACTGGAGTAGCTCAGATCTTTTCTGCTCTTCTTCGCGACGCATCTCGTCGAGAGGAGCAACAATTTCATCAACATGTTCGTTGAAAAGATCACCGATCAACATATCTGTGATGTGCCCTTTGAGATGTGGATGACGCTTCACAAATTTTCCAAAGTTGAAGCCATCATAGAATTCCACCACCAAACGACGCATTCGCTCCATCCCCTTTACAAACTCATCAGACCAACTACCAAGACGCTCCTTGGACAGATCCGAGGCAACAAGGGCTTCTGCAACAGCATCTCCTGCTAGTTCACCACTTTTTAGAGCCAGAAGAATGCCGGAAGAGTAAAGTGGATCGAGAAATCCAAAGGCATCACCAACAAGTACCCAACCAGGACCTGATACATGTTTTGAACGATAGGAATATTCTTTCGCCACACGAGGAGGCTCAACCATTTCAGCGTTTTCCAAGCGTGGAATAAGACCCGGACACCGATTTATTTCTTCTTGATAGATACTCCCAATATCTTTTTTTGAACGTTGCTTGAAAAGATAATCATCACCAGCAACCACACCGACGCTCACCATGTCGTCATGCAACGGAATATACCAAAACCAGCCTTGCTTCTTGTCTAACTGAAGAACGACAGTAGCACCTTCGTCTTTTCCAGTACCACGGGCTGCACCTTTCCAATAACCCCATATCGCAGCTTTTTTGAGCTCACGATCCCATTCTCGCAATCCAAGGCGACTCTGAATCATTGCACCTTGGCCACTCGCATCAACCACAACATCCGAGGTAATGGTTCGCGCAATTCCAGAATCATCCTGAACACGAACGCCACGTGCCCGTGCGTCTGAACCAGTACCATCAAAAAGCACTTCGAGTACTCGCCAACCTTCATGAACATCAACACCTTGTGATGCAGCGTTTTGAAGCATCATGTGATCGAACTCACTTCTCCTCACCTGCCATGTCCGTGAGCTTTCACCCGGCCTATGATCAGCAAAGTAAAAGGGTTCGGAGAGAACACCTTTTTCATTCACAAATTGCACTGAATGCTTTTCGACAAATCGACTCTTCTGCAGTGTTTCAAGCATACCGAGCCGCTTGAATACACCAAAGGTTTCCGGAATAAGTGATTCACCGACATGGAACCGAGGAAAGTGATCTCTTTCGAACAGACAAACTTTGCTTCCCTGTTGAGCAATGATTGTTGCTGCAGTAGAACCCGCAGGCCCCCCACCAATTACGACAACATCAGCATGTTCATTCGATGAATCGACCATAGATTTTGTCTCTGTAGAGATACCTCTATTAATAGCCAACAGGTGAAAAATGACAATAATTTATTGAAATCTTACACTTTCCGCGTTACTGCGATAAATACAGTGGCAAGGAACTTTCCTTGAGTAATTTGAGTGCTGTTTCTCCGAACAAACGACGCAAGAGCAAGTTTTTTGCACTGTTACCAGCCACAATAAGATCTGCTCCCCATTCTTCTGCGTAAGGAACGATCTCAGAAGATGGGTTACCACAGATACAATCTGTATCCGCGATTCTACCATGGGATTGAAAGTATGCAGAAACAGCCTCCAGCCTTCGATGAGCTACATCAGAGTCTTCTCCACAATGGACCACACGGACAGATGCCTCAGCGTAAAGTCCCGACTGAACAAAACTTTTAAACGTCTTCGCACTTTCCAAAGACCCTGAGTAGGCCACAAGGACACGCTTAATTGTTCGGTGATGCTCGCCCACTGCCAATATCGGACGAACACCACTTGCAATGAGGCGCTCAAGTGCATCTCTTGGTTCAGGAACTACATCGTGCTCAAAAAGACCCTTGAGGCCGAATACACACATATCATGATACCGAACGAGATCAACCGCGATTTCAAAAGGATCTCCTGTATGCTCAACAATGCCATGGGATACGTTGGCAGCTCTACACTGTTCTGCGAATCGTTGTTCAGCAATTGCTATATCTTCCTTTGCCTTTTCAAAGCGCTGCTGGCGCAGCTGTGATGTCATCGTCTCAACACCCACACCAATTGGCCGTGGGCCAGTCCACTCAAGTCGCAAAGGATCGGTAATCGCGGTACCGAGTAATTCTGCCCCAAATGATTGAGCCAAATCTATCGCATGTTCACTAACCGAACGTGCTGAATGACTGGTACCAAGACCCACAAGGATGCGCTTGATCATAGTTTATAAGTCTCTTGAGATTGATACTTAATCATACTCTTTTACCAAACGGATGCATCAGGGTAGACGTCTGTGAAACTCAATAAGGACATCTGTCTCTTTACGACTCTCTGGTGAACTCATCGGCTTGGCAAGAACCATCCCAGCAACAAAACCTGCAATATGAGCGGAGTAGGCAACGCCACCTCCTCCTGCCTGACTGTCAATAAAACCACTGATGATTTGAAAGAGAAACCAAATGCCAACAGCTATATACCCCGGTACATCAACAAGAATTCGAATAAAGAGCACACTCACTCGTCGTTGGGGATGGAGCACAAGGTATGCGCCTAAAACGCCAGAGATTGCTCCAGATGCCCCTAGGCATGGCGTAAGAGCTGCTTCACCAGAACTATTCAATATGACAAAAGCAAGTGACGCTAGAACGCCAGTCGCAAGATAGAAGATCACATATTTCCAATGACCAAGATCATCTTCTATGTTGTCACCAAAGATCCATAGAAACCACATGTTACCCGCAAGGTGCATGATACTTCCATGCATGAAAATACCAGTGAATAGCGTTAGCCAAACTGGGATCGGTGTTGGCCTCAAGCCCGCCACAGGAACTTCAAACACCTGACCGTCAATGTTGACTTCCTGAATCGATGACTCCGTGACAATATCTTTTCCTGAGATGATCTCCGCAGGCACTTGAACAAATGCCATCGTGAAATCTTCGTTTTGCCCCATGCCTTGAAGCACAACAAAGACAAACACATTCATGATGAGCAGAGCAATTGTGACGTATGGAAAAACCTTTCTGTCTGAATTGTCATCACTAATTGGAAAAACCATAGCACTGCTTATGTTGAGAAGATTAACTAATGTTAGGGGGCGAAGCGATGTACCATGGTATGTCGATACACATGGCCTGGATCAAGCCGCTGAGTAGGCCATTCAGGATGATGTGCAGAATCTGGATAGGTTTGTGTCTCAAGGCAAACTGCTGACTGCTTCTCATATACGGCTCCCCCCTTACCAGTAATTGAACCGTCGAGATAATTTCCGGTATAGACCTGAATGCCTGGCTGATCAGTGAGAATTCCCATTGCTCGACCACTCTTGGGATCTCGCAGAATAGCAGCTGGCCGCAGGCCTCCATCTGGTTTCCAATCACGAAGAATATAGTTGTGGTCAATACCTCCAGGACTTCCGCCATCCTTATCTGCTGGCAACTGACTAAGATGATCACCCAACCTCAAGGATGAACCACTGTCAGCCCGCAAATCAAATGGTGAACCTTGAACGGGACCAAAGTTGCCAGTGGGAATACCTCCTGCATCAATCGGAAGATAATAGTCAGCAAAGACCGTCAACTCCTGATCGTTGATCACGCCTGACTTGTGGCCTGCTAAATTCCAATACGAGTGATGGACAAGGTTGACGAGCGTCGGAGCATCTGTTGAGGCCGTTAATTCAACCCACAACTCACCATCACGAGTAAGTCGATAGAGTGCACGAACAGCAAGATTACCAGGATAGCCCTCATCACCATCGGATGACTTCAACTCAAGTTCAAGCGCTGGGCCAGTTGCCTCCAC
Organism: Planctomycetaceae bacterium; assembly: GCA_902629495.1. The sequence goes on along the minus strand of CACORA010000003.1, from coordinate 62,165 downwards.
TCGCGGCGTCGCACTCCATAGACGTTTGTCAAATCCAATATCTCCTCCATGAAGGTGATGGTCACCATTGTTGGTGGCGAGTTGGTGCTCTTGTCCATCAAGCGTAAAACGCCCACCGGCAATACGATTCCCAACCCTACCGCAAATAGCTCCAAAATAGGGATGCCCCTTCACATATCCATCAATGGAATCAAAGCCAAGAACAACATCTATCGTTTCATCTTTCTTGTCTCTTAGAGGTACATGGAAACTGGTAAGGATCGCTCCATAATCAGTGACCGTTGCCTTCCAACCACCTGGAACTTCAAGCGTGTAAAGGTGTACTTCACGACCATCAGGAAGAAAGCCAAAGGAACGCACTGTAGGAGATTGAAAAACATTCTGCTGAGACACCTGTTGCTCTCCTGAAAAACCATACGTTCCAAAAACCATCCCCCCAATCAAAGAAAACAAGATAGTGCGAAACATACATGCATCTCCAGAGGAAAGAAACGCATTGTAAAGTGATACGCCATTGAGAGCGAGTGAGGGGCATCAATTCCCGCATCACTCCATCAGGCTCTCCGGCTATGCGGCGCGCTTTTGCTGATTTCCACGGCCTGTTGAACTATTACGACCTGTTTGAACGCTACCAGATTCGGCTTCCTCTCGGCGCGCATCGATCCAGCCGTCAACGCTCCAAGGACCTCCCCCAAAGGCTATCAAGCCAAACAGTCCACCGCAGATGGCTATGTTCTTCAAAAAATGAATAACTTGAGCTTCTCTATCAATCGGATTAGTGAATGTCCAAAAATCATGAAAGTAGAAAGTGGCTGCCGCAAGAAAGACTGCGAGAAACGCTGCCCCCATCCTCGTCCATGCTCCAGTCACCAACGAGAGACTTCCTATCAGTATGAGACCGATTGCTCCAAACAACATCGGCCTCGGATTTGGGATTCCCTGAGACTGCATCATCGCTACTGTCTCTGTGAATCGTGGCACTTTACTTCCAAGGGTGCTAGCAAGAAAGACCAGCACAATCATGAGTCGGGCAAGGAGCGATGTGATTCCTTGTGCAACGTGTGCCATTTGTTCCATGATGTCGTCCTCCTTGACGACGCAGCCGGGAAACGACTGGTGAGGGCCTTAGATAATCGCGAACAGGTCTCGCGCACGCAAGGCCAAAACAACCCTTGTTTTCCCCGTCTAAGCAGGCTGATCCCGCGTTATGCAATGTAACGCTCCACGACCACGAATCAACTCGTGACAATCGACGGGTTCTATTGCATGGTTTGGAAAACACTCGGAAAGGTTTCGAAGAGCCGCGTCATCTGTGTTCACACCAAATACTGGAACGAGTACCAGATTTGAAGCAACATAAAAGTTTAGGTAGCTGGCTGGGAGTTGTATTTCTTCAAATGCAAAGCATGGGGGAATATCAATTAATGTGATTTCGAGGTGATTTCCTTGTGAATCAGTAACCTCACGTAGAAGCTCTATATTTTCATTGAGCGAAGCATGATTGAGATCATCTGAATCTGGCTGCCGTGCAACAACGACATGTCCCGTAGCAACAAATCGTGCTAACTGATCAATATGCCCATCAGTATCATCTCCTTGCAGTGATCCCCCAATCCAGATCACTTTTTCAATTCCAAGTTGTTCTCTGAGAATTCTTTCCATTTCATTTTGAGATAGACCGGCGTTTCTTTTTTCATCCACCACACATTTTTTATTTACAAGGAGCGTACCTTCTCCGTCTGTCTCGATCGCACCCCCCTCCAATACAATGTCTGGTTCGAAATGAGGCAGTCCGATTTTGGATGTAATAGCATTTGCAACCCGTGCATCATCATCCCACGGAGGATACTTTCCTCCCCACGCATTCCATTTCCATGTAATGGCTGCTGTTGGTAGCGAGGGGTCACCATCTGGAACCAAAAAAACAGGTCCAGTATCCCGAAGCCATGAATCATTCGTTGGAATATCAATGCATTCAATCTCTTCGACGTCACCAACACGCTGCTGGGCATCTAAGAGTGACTCACCTGAAGCAATAATTTTCACTGGCTCTCTTAAGGCCAACAGCCTTGCTACTTTTTCGAAGACATCTGGTATCGGAGAAAAATCACCAAGCCATGTGGCTTTTCTATGAGGCCAGGCGAGCCATGTCGCGGCATGTGGCTCCCACTCAGCAGGCAACCGGTAACCAAGTTCTAAAGGCGAAGGCGCGGACGTCACATCATCCTCTCCAGCGTTTCAGGAGATCTCCATATGATTCGATGCGACGATCCCGGAAGAATGGCCATCGCGTTCGCGACCACTCAATATGCGTGAGATCACACTCAAAGACGTGCGTTTGTGGTAGATCGTGATCTGCTTGAAAGAGTTTTTTCCCATTTGGGGCATAGGCGACACTTGCCCCCCAAAAACGAAGGGAACCTTCTCTACCTGCACGGTTCACAGCAACCACAAATACTCCGTTGGCAATCGCATGACTCCTGAGCATAACGTCCCACGATTCATATTGCTCACGATGAAGAGCCTCCTCTCCATCAAGCCAGCCTATTGCAGTTGGATAAAAAAGAACTTCTGCACCCGCCATTGCCGTAAGCCTAGCCGCCTCCGGATACCATTGATCCCAACAGACGAGCGGGCCAACCACGAGGGGTTTTGTTGGAACACTTATGAAACCATTGTCTCCGGGAGAAAAGTAGAACTTCTCGTAATAGTGAGGGTCATCAGGTATGTGCATCTTCCTGTATGTCCCTGCAAGAGCCCCATCGGAATCAAAGATCACAACAGTGTTGTGAAACAAGCCAGCTGCACGACGCTCAAAGACATTTCCTATAATCACTACGTTGTGTTTTTTTGCAGTTTCTGAGAGCTGGTCAGTCAACATACCAGGTATCGGATCAGCTAATGCAAACGATGCATGATCTTCGCTCTGACAGGGATATTGGCTCGCAAAAAGCTCTTGAAGGCATATAACGTCAGCGCCATCATCAGCAGCATCTGTTACACCAGCAATGGCCTGAGCAATATTTGATCTCCGATCATCACTACAAACGGATTGCACAACTCCAATCCGAACGACTCGCCTTGACGAGACCGCCTGAGTCATCAGGCCACCGGTTCTAAAAGACGGGCTGCCGGCACAGGGAATTGCTCTGACAATTCAGCAACCTCACCCTTTGTTGTGGTAATAATATTTTGATCCTCAGGGTTCTGAAGCACACGGAGAATCCATGCGGCAACCCGCTTCATTTCATCTACTCCCATGCCTCGAGTCGTCAGAGCTGGTGTGCCCAAACGAATTCCAGACGGGTCGATAGGCTTTCTTTCATCATATGGGATCATGTTTTTATTACAGGTAATACCACAGCAATCGAGCGTTTCTTCGGCAAGCTTACCACCGACGCCGAGCGGAGTAACATCAACAAGAACAAGATGCGTATCTGTCCCTCCACTTACAAGCCTCACTCCACCAGCAGCCAATGACGCTGCCAGCGCTTGTGCATTCTCAATAACACGAGAAGCATACGCCTTAAACTCTGGCCGAAGGGCCTCTGCAAAGGCCACTGCCTTCCCAGCTATCACATGCATGAGGGGACCACCTTGAGTGCCAGGAAAAACCGCTCGATCAAGCCCCTTTGCATCAGGTTCTCGACACATTGCAATACCACCTCTCGGGCCTCGTAAAGTCTTGTGTGTCGTACTCGTTACAAAGTCAGCGACCGGCACGGGATTGTTATAGAGACCCGCTGCGACGAGACCAGCGTAATGAGCCATATCTACCAAGAGCTTCGCATCCACTTCTCTTGCAATTTCTGCGAATCTGCTGTGTGGAATCTCTCTCGGGTACGCACTTGCCCCTGCGACAATCATCTTTGGCTTATGCTCCCTTGCAAGTTTGGCAACCTGATCAAAGTCTAGGAGATGATCTTCTCGCCGCACTCCATAATGCACGAAGTTGTAGAGTATGCCTGAACTATTGAGCTTCATCCCATGAGTTAGGTGCCCACCATGCGCAAGATCAAAGGCCAGTACCGTGTCACCAGCTTGCAAGGATGCCAGATACACAGCCGCGTTGGCCTGACTACCAGAATGGGGCTGAACATTGACGTGCTCTGCACCAAAAACATTTTTCAGACGGTCACGAGCCAAATCCTCTACTGTGTCAACAAATTCACAACCTCCGTAATAGCGTCTACCGGGATATCCTTCAGCATATTTATTTGTAAGGACGCTTCCCACAGCCTGCATGACAGCAGGACTGGTAAAGTTTTCACTGGCGATCATTTCCAGTCCTTCTGACTGTCGAATCTGCTCAGCAACAATGGCTGACCACACCTCAGGGTCTTCCTGCTCGACAAAATTTGGCACGGTGTGTTGACTGGATTCCACGTTGATCCTCCTTGGTGAACGTCTCGGATTTCCGTATTTTTGAAAAACTCAACCCCGACGTCAATCATTTGATGTTCTTATTGCATATTATAGACATCTGTGTGACAGAAATGCAGCCATAGGCTTCTTGAAGCCACGACTGAGAACTTTTTAAAATGCGGTAGTTCTGAAAGATTTATCTGTCACCAAACGTTATGCATTCGTGGGCAGTAACAAAAGGAATGAATCATGTTAGATGAGTTATTCTGGATTCTATTTCGACCTCTCATCTTTTCCCAAACGCAATGGCTTTCATTCTTTGCTGGGATTCTCTGGGGATACTTTTCAAGAAAACCTGGTGGGACATCTCGCATACAACGCCTTGGACTCGCTTCCCTTCTATGCCTGCAAATGGCCTGCAACGGCATCCTTATCTCGCGAATGCATTGTGGGGAACTCTTGAACTTGGGGCTTCAGACCGCTGGGGGAGTCTCTCTGTTTGCCATTGGCGCAATGACGAGTCGGATTCTTCTTCAACCTTATTCACTCAAACGTCTTACGGTTTTATCTTTCCTGAATGGCATTGCTCTTTTTGGCTGGCAAATGGTTCTGATAAGGGAATACCTCAGCGAGGAGGATTTCCTATTCTTTTTAGTGCCGTGTTTTCTCCTTTTTTTGATGACCGCAATCATTCAATTAGGTGTACTCATGAGTAAAAAAGGAAAACAACAACCCACGAAGCCAAAAGAACTATTCCTCAGGTATATTTTGGTTGCTTCGGTACATCTTATTTTCTCGACTATCGCCACTTTTTTTACTGCCGTTGCATTTGACTGTGGCATCTAAAGCACATCAGGCCTCTTCAAAGATACAAGAAGCATCAGACTGGGACGAGGCCCTTTTGATATCCGAAGTGTGGGTCTGTCTTCCGGGATGCGGGGTGGCTTCTTTTTGATTTTGTCTCACTTGAGTACTCTTTGCATATAGCTGCCCCGTTTGGCTCTCACTTCATTTCTACGCTTGTAACCTTCGTTACTGCGATTGTTCTTGCACCTGGGTTCGTTCGTGTGCCGTCTGAGACACTGTGTATTAATTGATAACAAGGGGCTCTGGCATGAATGTGATAATGGGAATCAGCAATGCAAAAACACCAAAAATAGTTCGAGCCACACCAAGCCGCTGACCATCTTCTCGGATGGGTGGATGATCTGTTCCCATCAGCATTACAATCACGACCATCGCTATCCAATTATATAATTCAAACACCACAATGGCGACAACAGCACATGCCAGAACACTTCGAGCCACCCACTTTGACATTCGACCGAACACCGCGTAACTAATGTGACCACCGTCAAGCTGACTGACTGGAATCATGTTGAGTCCAGTAACAAGAAGTCCAACCCAACCAGCCATAAACAAGGCATTCGGCTCAATACCCCCAGAAGCCTCAGGCTTGATGATGCTAAGGAGCCATTGCGCTAATGGAGAGAGCGCAAACGGACTCGTATCACTTGACGTGCCAAAAAACATTCCAATCGCCATTACGGGAACCGCAACAATCAGTCCAGCGATTGGTCCAGCAAAAGCAATATCGAAAAGTTGTCGACGGTTTGCCCTCGAGCCCTCCATGCCAATAACAGCTCCCAGTGTGCCTGTTAGCAATATTGGAACAGGCAAAAAAAATGGTAACGTCGCCGGAATGCGATACCTCCAAGCAACAATAAAATGTCCAGCCTCATGAGCGGTCAGCACTGCCATCACTGCAACCATGTATGCGAAACCACGCGGCCAATTCAGGCTGAACGTAGAAGCGATATCATCATCAAAACCCATGATCATTGGCTGCCAACCAACGACACCTGCAGAAAATGTCGTGACGCATGTCAGGACATACAACATTCCTTGCAACCGCAACCGTCTAAACGTAGACGCACGTGCTCGCGGATGGTTTTCAATAACGACTACATCTTCATCGAGAGTCGACTTATCCCAACTGTCTTTATGATCCATTTCTCACTGCACAATGACTCAACGGTAGCGGATCTTCATTTCTATCATACTGAAACTCCGAACTCATCGCTGTATTGAAAAAACCATTCCGGAAAGCGTTTGAGAAAAGCTTTAGACATAGGTGGTATACTTTCTCTTATTGATTATGATTCGATTCAATGTTGAATCTACGCGATTCTCGAACTCTTCGTGGGCTTCAGACTTCTCCCAAGTAGACCCCTTGGGCGAGGAACACTCCTGTTCCATTTTTTCCTTTACACAAAAAACGTTATGAATCAGAACACGCAATTTCTAAGGCATACGATTGCAGAAACAGATGTTCAGTCGCTTGCTGAAACCTATCGGACGCCCGTGTACGTCTATGACGCGCAAGTCATTCGCCAGCGATGCCGTGATTTATCTTCATGGGATACTGTCCGTTTTGCCCAGAAAGCTTGCTCCAACCTGGCCATTCTCAATCTCATTCGACAGGAAGGCGTCTTGGTTGACGCCGTCAGTACTGGAGAAATTCATCGCGCTATTAAGGCTGGGTATCACCCTCACACATCGGAGTCAAAGCCCAACAGCCTCCCACAGGAACACCCTATTGTCTACACGGCAGATATTTTTGATCGTGAGAGTCTTGATGCTGTTACGGAATTGGGTATTCATGTGAATTGTGGTTCGGCCGACATGATTGAACAACTCGCTGAAAGGACACCGGGGGCAAATATCACACTTCGGGTGAATCCCGGTTTTGGTCACGGTCACAGCCAAAAAACAAATACTGGGGGCGAAGGTTCCAAGCACGGCATATGGCACCAAGAAATTCCAGATGTTCTTCGTCGAGCTGAGTGGGCAGGCCTTTCTATCTCTGGACTCCATATGCATATCGGCAGTGGGGCTGATTTGAAACATCTGGCTGAAGTAGCAGGTGCTCTTGAAAAAATTGCGATGGAGGTCGGCCGCTCGCTCACTACGGTTTCTGCCGGAGGTGGTCTCCCTGTACCGTACAAACCTGATGAAAAGCGAGCTGATCTCGCAGGATATTTCTCTCTTTGGGATTCAACTCGCAAGCGTCTAGAGCAGAATTTTGGACATGCGATCCGTCTTGAAATTGAACCGGGACGTTATCTCACTGCAGAGGCTGGTTATCTCATCACTGAAGTTCGGGCAATCAAGCATCAGGGCACACGGAAATATGCACTTGTGGATGCGGGCTTCAACACGCTAGCCCGACCGGTGCTCTACGGTTCCTTTCACCCAATACGCCTATGCCCCGTCGAGGAAACACCTGAGCTTGATATCCAAGAATTCGCTGTTGGAGGGCCACTTTGTGAGTCTGGTGACATTTTTACTCAGGAGGAGGGGGGATTTGTGACAACACGACAACTCCCTCGGATGAAGGTAGGCGATTACCTTGTCATAGAAAACACTGGGGCATACGGTTTTGTTATGGCTAGTAACTACAATTCAAAGGTGTTTCCTGCAGAAGTGTTAGTAGACGCTGGTTCTCCAAGACTTATTCGCTCGCGGCAGACAGACGCTGATCTCACTCGCGGAGAAACTCTTTGATTAGCGAAAATAAAAGATATTTTGCAGACTCATGATAGTCGGCTAAGATTATGAGTATTGTTTCAGATTTCCTTCGAAACAGGCCGAAAAGACTACTATGGCAAAAGCTCGACCCCGCAAAAAACTTCCTAAAGAACTCGCAGTAATTAACGCAGACAACTGCACGGGATGTGAATCATGTCTTGAGGTATGCCCCGTCGACTGCATTGTAAAAATCCAACAATACGATCAATACCACAACCTTCAAAGTTGGTGTGAGATTGACCTTGAACGATGCGTTGGATGTGAAGTTTGCGTCCATATTCCAGGTAAAAAATCAAATCCTTATGAACTCAAGGTTTGTCCTTGGGATGCAATTGAGATGGTGCCCACTGAAGAGGTAGCTCAGGTCGTTGCTCAAGTTGGTGGGCCGCCTGAATATGTTGACGAGCACTGGGACCGCCTTGTAGGCACTGCACATAAGTTGGCCGAACTTAAGGCAGGAGCAAGTTGACCGAAGTATAGGAAAACGATATAAATGTACATATGTACACTAATTCGGATCCGAAACGTTTCTCCCACATCCGATTGGCTTGTTCGCATGGGATTGGTCCTCGGACTCGAAAGATACTCCTTGAACGGTTTGACTCTCCTGAGGCTATCTTTACAGCATCCCCTGACGAACTCAGAGCGGTAAGAGGAATTGGCAAAAAACTTGCCATGTCGGTTGCTTCCAAGCAATCGGTTATCGCTGCAGAAAAGACAATCAGACTATGTGAAAATAAAGGCATCACGATTCTGGTTGAAGGAGATCCTGAATATCCAAATCTCCTTTCACAAATTGAAGATCCTCCAGGGATTCTGTTCACGAGAGGGTCTCTGGAACACAGGCCGTGTCTGGCAATTGTGGGTTCAAGACATGCAACAGCATACGGACTTCGTATGGCTGAAAAACTCGCCAGTGACCTCGTTCAAATAGGGTACACAGTCGTAAGTGGACTGGCTCGAGGCATCGACGCAGCTGCGCACCGTGGTGCCATTCGGGCCGGAGGGCACACGATCGCCGTTTTAGGCAATGGTATCCTCTCGATATATCCACCCGAACATACGAGCCTTGCCAATGATGTGATGTTATGCGGCGCAATACTCAGTGAGTTTCCTCCTCAATCACCGCCTTCAAAGCATACTTTTCCGCAACGTAACAGAATTATCTCAGGGCTTTGTCTTGGCACAATTGTGGCCCAATCATCACCACGTTCGGGTGCTCTTATCACAGCCCGGCTAGCCAGCGAACAAGGCCGTGAGGTATTCGCAGTCCCTGGTCCCATTGACTGTCCTGTTTCTCGAGGTTGTCATGCACTCATCCGAGATGGTGCAAAACTGGTTGAAAGTGTTCATGATGTCATTGATGAACTTGGGCCTTTAACTAAAACCTTTACCGATTCAAATGGAAGGAATGTGCGACATCCAGCGGAATTCAATCTTGGACCAATTGAACAAAAAGTGATTGATTCTTTGGAAGAATATGGGGATTCCAGTCCGGTTTCCATCGACCTGCTTGTTAGCATGACACATCTTCCCCCTTCCCAAATTCTTGCAACTATAAGTGTGCTCGAAATGCGCAAACTCCTGAGTCGTTTTCCTGGTGGGTATGTTGCTAAAACATAAACACCGTTAGTACGGACGTTTTGTATCTTACGCCCTTCTCTCACAGCTATTTATTCGTAAACTCTTACGCATGGACACAACACTTTTTCACCGTGCGGAAGCAATTCGATCACGACTCCTTCAACTACGAGACTCTCTTTGACTGGGGTGGCAAAAAACAATCTGCCGCTCTCATCGAGGACGAGATGGGTGAAGATGGTTTTTGGAACGATAATGAGAACGCACAGAAAATCGTTGCCAAGCTAAAGACAATCAACTCCATCCTGAAGCCCTTGGAAGAGGCCATTGCGGTTTCAAATGATCTGGAGGCACTTGAAGAATTAGCCCGTGAAGATGGTTCATTAGAAGAAGAACTTGCATCGGAGGCGCTCCATCTCGAACGCCTTGTTGACTCTCTTGAACTGACTTCTCTTCTTGCTGGAAATCATGACTCGTGCAATGCTCTTCTCTCGATTCACGCAAGAGATGGAGGCACTGATGCCAATGACTGGGCCGAAATGCTTCTCCGCATGTACTCAGCTTGGGCAACGAAGCGAGAATACGACGTTTCTCTTATCGACCGCCAAGATGATGATGTCGCTGGGATTCAGAGTGCAACAATAGCCATCCGTGGACCATGGGCCTATGGATATCTCAGAGGAGAAACAGGCATTCATCGTCTTGTACGAATTAGTCCATTCAACTCTGAAGGCAAACGACAAACAAGTTTTGCTGCAATTGATGTATCACCAGAAATTGCTGACGATGATTCTGAGATTGAAATTAATGACGAGGATATCCGAGAGGATGTTTTCCGAGCGAGTGGCGCTGGAGGACAACACGTCAACAAAACATCGAGCGCTATTCGCCTGACGCACTTACCAAGTGGCATTGTCGTTCAATGCCAAAGTGAACGCAGCCAACATAAAAACCGTGCCTCTGCCATCAAGATGCTTCGTTCCCGTCTGGCTCGAATCGAAGACGAGAAACGTGAAGCCGAGCAACTTGCTCGCTACCAACAGCAACCTAAAACCGGGTTCGGGTCACAGATACGAAACTATTTTCTCCACCCTGACCAGAGAGTAAAAGACCAACGAACGGGTTTTCATGTCGGGAATTTCCAAAGTGTTCTAGATGGCAATCTTGACGGTTTTCTGGATGCTTATCTACGTTGGGGAGCAGCAGATACTGCCCCTGTAAGCCAACGAGATAGTGACTGACCACCCCGTATAGGCAACTCGACTAGACGCGAAAGTAGTCTCAGATTAGGTTTTTCACTTATTCTTCTTCACAAATAAGGATGCAAATGGCGGAGAAAGAACAAGCATTGGAAGTTGATGGCGTGGTCACCCAGGCTCTCGCAAACACAAGATTTCGTGTGCAGGTAACGGGCGGACACATCGTCAATGCTCATGTCGCTGGAAAGATGCGAAAGAATTTTATTCGTATTGTTCCTGGAGATAAGGTGAAGGTTGAACTTTCTCCTTATGATCTTACGAAGGGAAGAATTACATTTCGAGAACGTTAGTTCTGACTAACGTTCTTCTCCCTCGGAATCACGACCATCCAAAAATTGCTTGAGATCACCAAAGGTTCTTAGTGGTTCTTTTCCCTCACGCATTTCCTGCGTAATTGGTGCTGCTGTTTTTTTCGGGGTCGCTGAATACGTCCGAGATTTACGGTCTTGGGTCTGCTTCCGACTCCCTCGCTTGCGCCTCGGTCTTTTTTGTCTTTGAGATTTCTTTTCTTGTGTATTGCTCTCTGGAGCTTTTTCTACTCCTCGAGGTGTTCGTTGTACTTGCTCACTTCTTTTGGGCTCTGATCCGGGCTTGATCATCGTTAGCGCAACCCGTCGTCGAGTCTTGTCAATTTCCAATACCCACACCTTGACAACCTCACCAACACACACAATATCGTGAGGGTCACGAACATATCGTTGCGAAAGTTGACTAATATGCACCATACCACTGTCATGCAACCCGATATCGATAAAGGCACCAAAGTCAACCACATTCAACACCGAACCTTGTAACTCCATCCCCACTTCTAAGTCTTCAAGTTTCAAAACTCCTTTTTTGAAAAATGGCTGGGGAAGATCTTCCCTTGGATCACGTCCCGGCCGTAGAAGTTGTTCAATGATGTCAGAAAGCAAAAGTCGTCCAACGCCAAGTTCTTCCGCCAGAGAATCAAGATCAAAATCTTTGCTTTTCTGCAAAAGCTTTTCTGCACCCTCTCTTGTCCGCAGATCACTTGCTTCACCTCCCAGTCGACTCAAGGCCTGCTGGGCAATGTCATAACTTTCTGGGTGAATCCAGGTCGAGTCAAAGGGATCTTCTCCATCAGAAATTTTCAAAAAGCCAGCTGACTGAACAAATGCACTCTCTCCGAAACCGGGAACATCCAACAATTGTTTTCGGGTACGAAACGGACCGTTACTCGTTCGCCATTCGTGAAGATTCCTCGCTGTGGCCTGATTAAGCCCCGACACGTACCGCAATAATGCTGGACTGGCAGTATTTACATCCACACCAACGTAATTCACACAGCTTTCAATCACATTGTCTAGAGAAGTATGCAGGTGACGGGCTTTCACGTCATGCTGATAAAGTCCAACGCCTATATTTGCTGGCTCAATCTTTACCAACTCTGAGAGAGGGTCTTGCAATCGCCTTCCAATGGAGATGGATCCTCGAATAGCTGCCTCATAGCCGGGCAATTCGTCACGGGCATATGAACTTGTTGAATAAACACTCGCTCCTGCTTCATTGACTATGACATACGCAACATCGAGAGGCTGAAGTGGTCCTGTAACTAACTCAGCTACGAGTGACTCCACCTCACGACCAGCCGTACCATTACCAATGGCAATAACGTTACATTGATGATTTTTCACCATCTCTGTGATTTTTTCGGCTGCAGATTTTTTTTTCTGATCTTGTCCGATGATATGCAGCACAGCATGTTCAACAGGGCTTCCATACTCATCAATTACCACCACTTTGCAACCACTCTTGAAGCCTGGGTCGATTGCAAGCACTCGTCGATTTGGTACAGGTGGTTGCAACAGTAAATTCCGAAGATTGCGAGCAAAAACAGCAACAGCATGAGCTTCACATGCTTCGGTAATCTCTCGACGCATTTCACGCTCTAGACTCGGAAGGACAAGCCGCTGAAGAGAATCACGAACACAGCCTTGCAGGAATTCCTTATGCGGATGGCCCTCAGGAATAAGGATTTTTTCTGCAGCAACCTGCATATCATCCTCTGCTCCTTCCACCTTTACCTTAAGCAATCGTGCACGCTCACCACGATTAATCGCCAATACTCGATGAGGCGGTAAACGATCTACGTACTCAGAAAACTCAAAATAGTCGCGATAGTGCTTCGCGTCTTTTGAAACGGACTTACCTTCGGGCTGAACCCTTTGGCTCCGCAAACGACCTGACCTACCTAAAATCCTACGCAGTTGCTGTCTGAGTGAAGCCTGCTCACTAAAATCATGAGCAATAATATGCCCTACTCCAAGGAGTACATCAGCGACTGCAGACACCTCAAGGTCTTCATCAATAAAATCTGCTGCTCTCTTATCAAGCTCTGAAACAGCTACTTCAGCAGACAAAATTTCCTTTGCCAAAGGCTCAAGACGCCGCTGGCGAGCAATTTCTGCCAAGGAAAGTTTTCTTGGCTTATAGGGAAGGTAGAGATCCTCAAGTTGCTTTGAATTCTGTGTGTCCTGAATACGCTGCTCGAGGTCGGATGTGAGCTTACCCTGCCCCTGAATTGTTCGCAGAATTGTCTGTCTGCGCTCAGCAAGTTGCCTTACTTTTGTGACGCACTCGGAAATTCTACGAATGGCAACTTCATCCAGGCCTCCTGTCTGATCTCGGCGATAACGGGTAATAAAGGGGACAGTATTCCCCTCATCCAACAGACGAACTGCTGCCTCGACCGAAGCAACAGGAAGTTCGATCTGCTGGGCTATCTGTCCGAGGTCAATGAGTACTGATGATCCCATACAGCGAATCTTGGTAATTCAAGGAATCTAGGGCTGCCATGCCCTCGATGACAAATCGCCCCAAACACCTGAAAGAAGAATTCTTTTTACTATAACCGACTTATATCCAACTCAGAAGAACTTTCCAAATTAACATTTATTGTTTTCATGATCTTGACGCCCCTACCAAAAGATCCCTATCTCCCATAATTCACATGTCAAGAATCCTGAACCATCTCTTAACATGATCTCACGTATGGAAGTGAATGACTATAGCAAATCCACCCATTATGACGATGAGAAATCTTACGGTAGTCCTCTGATTTCAACAGAATACTATTCTAACAAAAAAGTAGCTCTGGAGCCTCTCCCTCGATGACTCTTTCCTCTGATTCTGAAAAACAAAACACTTCCCCAAAGGAATTGCTTGACTCAGTGCCGCTGTTGGCCCTCGATCGGCAATATACCCCACTACGAAGAGACATTCAGAGTGCTATTGAAAAAGTATGTGACTCAGGACGGTTTGTGTTAGGGCCGGACGTTTCAGAACTCGAAGTTGAACTTGGGCGTTTACTGCATGTACCTCATGTAATTGGCTGTGCTTCTGGCAGTGACGCCTTGCTTCTTGCACTCATGTCACTCGACATCAAGCCTGGTGATGAAGTGATTATCCCAAGTTATACGTTCTTCGCCACAGCCAGTGCAGTCACTCGCTTGGGTGCGGTACCAATCTTCGCAGACATTGATCCGCTCACATACAACATCGACCCATCTGATGTAGAGAAGAAAGTCAGCTCACGAACAAAAGCCATGATTCCAGTTCACCTCTTTGGAAGAACGGCTAACATGGACGCTCTATTACCAATTGCTGAAGCAGGCAACATCCCCATTGTCGAAGATGCAGCGCAGTCGATTTTATCGACATGGCACGGCACCTGCTCAGGAGGCCTTGGAGATATTGGCTGTTTCAGCTTTTATCCAACAAAGAATTTGGGTGGTGCAGGAGATGGGGGGTTCCTTACCACAACACGAGATGACATCGCAAAACGGCTCAAACTCCTAAGAGTTCATGGCATGGAGCCACGTTATTACCACGATCTTGTGGGCATCAATAGTCGACTCGATTCGATTCAAGCAGCTGTCCTACGCGTTAAGCTCCCTCATTTAGACCATTGGACTTCCTCGCGTCAAATCAACGCAGGTCGCTACATGGAATTATTTTCGTCATATCAACTAGACAAGCACATTGTGGTTCCGAATGACGAGCCCAAAGGCAGGCATGTCTGGAATCAATTTGTGGTTCGAGTAACCAACGGGCAACGAGATGAATTAAGATCATACCTGTCTCAACATCACATTGGGACCGAAATTTATTATCCTGTCCCTGCACATCTGCAACAATGTTTTTCATACCTTGGGTGGAAAAAGGGTGATCTTCCCGAAACAGAACGTGCTGCTGATGAAACAATCGCACTCCCTATTTTCCCAGAACTTACTCCTGACGAACAAGAAACAGTCGTGGGAAGAATTGCAGAATTCTTTAAGGCACCATCGTCACGAAAAAACAATGATTCATCACCCACCTCCGAATCAGCTCTTGTCGATACTCCTCATGTCCTTAGACGAAAGGGTGCCGTTGGACGGGCAGATGAGGTGCGCTGTTGATCGCATTCATTTGTTTGGGGTTGTGAGCAATACCTTTAGGCCACAGAAGAACCCATTCCTTCCTCCATTCGAGTAACGGTTTTGCTCGAAAAATAGCCCCTCGTGGATACGAAGCAGGCCATGAGCCGCTCACCATCTTATTGAACCACCTGACCATTTGAATACGTATATTCTAGCTGTACTTCTACGTACGGGTGGCAATCGGGAAGCACCAAGGTAGTATGCCGTTTTTGATACGAAGGTTTTTCTTTCATGCATGAAGGACAATTCTATGGCTTCTTCCTCGAAGCATAATTCAAAGCCCACAAAACCTCGCCTCCCAGCCGTTGATATCAAGACACGCAAACTCATCGTTGAATTAGCAAATGGCGTAGCAAAAGCCGCTGAAAGGAAACGGGATCCTTATCTCGACATTCCAACACGAAGCCTCTCAAACGTTCGTTTCAATAAATCCCGAAAGATTATTGAAATGGGCACTCAGAAGAATCGCCGACAACTTTTCAATTTATCTCAGGCGAAAAGTTACATGCAAACACTTCTTGTAGCGACCGGATGTAAATCACTCATTGAACAACAAAAAACTACAAGCATCCGAGGCCTCTACTACTTACTGAAGCACACCATTGAAGGCACTCGTGAGGAAACATTTGGAACACAAGATGAGTGTGATCCAATTATTGAAGACCTTGAAGTGACTCTTGAGAGCCTTCGTGAAGAATTGCATGTCTATGCAAGTAATCGTGGCGGCATGGTTGGTCCAATAACACTTCTAGATTCTGGTGATGAAATTGACTGTTCCAGAATGGGTTCTGGAGGATACTCGATTCCTTCGATTGTTGAAGCAGATGTAATCAAGTTCAAATCATGCCGTGCAAAGTTTATCCTCCATGTTGAAAAAGATACCGTTTGGCGACGATTCAATGAGGATAAATTTTGGAAAAAACATAACTGCCTGCTCACACATGGTGGAGGTCAACCTCCCCGCGGTGTTCGAAGAATGCTCTACAGGCTCCACCATGAACTCAAGCTTCCAGTGTATTGCCTTCTCGACAATGACCCTTGGGGATATTATATCTATTCGGTGCTGAAACAAGGCTCCATAAATCTTGCTTATGAGTCCAAACGTATGGCTATTCCAGGCGCACGTTTCCTCGGATTACGCTCACGTGATTTTGACCGCTGTAAACTCACCCCGAGTGTCCAAATCGCACTCAGTGACTCTGACATAAAACGAGCTAAACAAATAGCAGCCTACCCTTGGTTTGCAAATAAGAAAGCTTGGCAGAAAGAGATTCACACCATGCTTTCCAATGGATTTAAGCTGGAGGTCGAGTCGCTAATCTCTAAAGATATCAGTTACGTAACGGAGGTCTATGCTCCAGAGCGAATCAAAGCGACTGACTGGCTCGATTGAGGTGGATGCCCAATCCCTGCTTCGGTCTGGCAGGAAAGAAAGGGGTGACTGACGGGATTTGAACCCGCGACCCTCGGTACCACAAACCGATGCTCTAACCAACTGAGCTACAGCCACCACAATATCTAGACGAAAAGTGTAGCAAACTTTTTCTCTCGTCCACTGCCAGTTGACCAGGCACTCGTTAATCACATTTTTCCAGTCTCAAAAACCTCTTTAATGAGCGAAAACTGCCACATTACAAAGGATTCAGCAGACTAAAAATCCATTCGCTCACAAAAATCAACTGGGTTACCAAACTGACATTCCACAATCTCAAGAATTTCTGTTGAATCTGATTATGCGTTTACAGCCCCCAGAACGGATAGCCATTCGTCACCGGCCTTTATCACAAAGCCGGGGGTTCATAACCGATCTCGTAAGTCTGGCGCAGTCTTTTCCACTTTTTCCAGTTGACATTGATATCCAACTATCTGAAGTTGCAAAATGCCGTCTGGAAGTACCCCAGCGAATTGGATGGTCCGCAATTTTTCTCAAGGCATATGGACACGTTGCGTCACGTGTCCCTGAACTTCGATCATGGTTCTCACGAGGCATTCGTTCTCGTCTCGTAACAGCATCGCAAAGTGTCGCTTCACTCGCTGTAAATCGGAAAGAACAGGACGGTGACCATCTTTTCTTTGCAAAAATTCCTAGTCCAAATCTTCTGAGTCTCCTCGACATCCAGAGGTACATCAACTACTGCAATCAATCACCTGTAGAGGATGTCTTTCGGCGACAACTCCAACTGGAAAATCTTCCAGGTCCACTGCGTCGTCTCATTTTATGGCAGAATATAAATTCTCGTTCTCCAAAACGCTGCACTCGCGTGGGAACATTTAGCCTTTCCACTCTAGCTGGCATGGGAGCAAGTAATCACGGACATCCAACCATCTGTACAACAAGTCTTTCATTCACACCACTGAATCCAGATGGGTTGTGCCGAGTAACCCTCATTAGTGACCACCGAGTGCTTGACGGGGTCACAGCAGCAAAGGCACTCATACTTTTGAAAGAAACTCTAAACACTTCCATCATCGGTGAACTCAAAAATCTCAAGAATCCTCTGGAGCGTCTGCAGAACGATGCTCACGAAGACGCCGCCTAATCTCTGCAAGCCTCTCGCAAAGATCCCTTTCCATTCCACGACGAGTTGGCTCATAGTATTGTTTCTCAACACCTAAATAGTCTTGTGGTGCAATACCATCTGGTGCATTCTGCGAATCTTGATAGCCATAGCCATGACTAAGTCGTTTTGCGCCTGCATAATGCTTGTCTTGTAAATGCCGTGGAACAGGCAGAATGGCCTTTTCACGAACATCTTGACGAGCTTCAGAAATGGCTTTTGTACAGGCGTTACTTTTTGGAGCCAGTGCCAAATAGGTTACAGCCTGTGACAACGACAACTGACATTCAGGCAAACCCACAAACTCTGTTGCATGCATAGCTGCTACGGCAATTAACAAACTTCTTGGATCAGCATTTCCAATGTCCTCACTCGCAAGGATGACAAGACGTCTTGCCAAAAAACGCACATCCTCCCCTCCCTCAAGCATACGAGCCAACCAATAAAGACCTGCATCAGCATCACTCCCTCGTATACTTTTGATAAGAGCACTTGCACAATCATAATGGGTGTCTCCAGCATCGTAGCGAATAGCTTTTCGCTGTACGCTTTCTTGTGCGAGATCAAGAGTAAATAATAGCGGTCGATCAGGGCTTGACAGGACACCAATCTCAAGAGCCCCAAGTGCTCTCCGGGCATCACCATCGGACGTCTCAACAAGAAACTCCATTGCTTCTGGAAAAAGGTTTATCTGCTCTCTTCCAAAACCATGCACCTGGTCACGTACGGCATGATCTAGTATCAATTTTATGTCTGCAGCAAGTAATGGCTCGAGCTCAAAAACTCTACTTCGACTTACAAGTGCGCTTGTTAGTACAAAAAAAGGATTTTGAGTTGTTGCACCGATGAGCGCGATTACCCCGTTTTCAACATCAGGTAAAAGTACATCTTGTTGTGATTTATTGAAACGATGAATCTCATCAATAAAGAGACATGTTTTTTGGTTATCGTCCTCCAATCGTCTTCGCGCCTCTTCAAGCACCTCACGAACATCGCGAACTCCGGAAGCTGTTGCCGATATTTCTATAAACCGTCGCTTCGTTTCATGCGCGATAATCTCTGCAAGAGTTGTCTTTCCAACACCTGGTGGACCATACAAAATAACTGAGCCAAGGCGATCTGCCTCAATCAAGCGCCGAAGGAGTTTCCCTTTTCCAATCACTTTTTCCTGACCAATGTAATCAGCAAGCCGCTGAGGCCTCATTCGAGCTGCCAGCGGTGCAGCCCTTGCAACATTTTCTGCGCGTGATTTAGAAAAAAGATCTGACATTATCCGTTCCATATAAAATTGACTGTTGCATCAATAGTTGGATCTAGGCTTTTGTGAACTGGACAATTGAGAGCTGCTTCCTCGAGCACGTTGCGTTTTGGATGATCAGGGGGCAATGGGATAGTGAGCCGAGTATGAAGCGATGCAATACGCCGTGGTAGGCCTTCTGTCATCTTTTTGGTTGTCTCTGCTTGACAACCAATCAAATCAATAGAATGCTTTTGTGCAACGATTCCCATGATAGTCATCATGCATGATCCAAGAGCCGAGGCAACGAGATCAGTTGGTGAAAAACTCTCACCTTTCCCATGATTATCCTTCGGGGCATCGGTAATGATTTCAACTCCCGACGGCTGATGAACCACCCTGCAACGCAAACCACCATCATAAAATGAACTGACTTCTACCATAGATCTACCTGCTTATACGGATAAAAAACACCAAAACACTCTTTAGATCCTATAACTTTTTAGACACTTTTATCCGAATTTACACCTTTTGAATTTTGCCATGGGATTTCGCACTCTCCGCTCATGTGTTGACACTCTTCACAATGAAGGGCACGTTGTTAGGATCGATTATCCGGTCGACCCACACTTAGAAATAGCTGAAATTCAGAGACGGCTCTTTCGGTCTGGTGGTCCAGCTATTCTCTTCACGCAGCCGAAAAACTCTGGTTTTCCGATTCTTATCAATCTTTACGGGACACAATCTCGGATTGAAAGAATTTTTTCAGACTCACTGGAACGTGTCCGACGTCTCGTTGAGCTCAAAATCGATCCGACTGAGGCATTAAAAAAACCTTGGAGATATTGGCGGAGTCCGTATGACGCGCTATCAATGCTTCCAAAAATGGTACGAACAGGTTCGATATGTGAACATGAAGTACCACTGTCGTGTCTGCCAAAAGTCACGAATTGGCCGAGTGATGGAGGCGCCTTCATTACGCTACCTGCTGTGTACACAGAGGCCCCAGGCCGAAGTGGCCCCCACCATGCAAATCTTGGCATGTATCGCGTTCAACTTTCTGGAAATAACTATAAATCAAATCAAGAGGTTGGACTGCATTATCAACTTCATCGAGGTATTGGAATTCATCACAAAGCAGCGCTTCATCGAGGTGAGCCGCTAAACGTTGCTGTTTTTGTAGGCGGGGCTCCTAGCATGGCTCCTTCAGCCGTCATGCCACTGCCGGAAGGCCTTTCAGAAATCACTTTCGCAGGCGTTCTGTCCGGTCACAGAATCCCTATGATTCGACGACATAACAGACCGGCTATTTATGCAGAAGCTGATTTTGTAATAGAGGGAACTGTATTTCCCGGAGCAATGAAACCGGAGGGCCCATTTGGCGATCATCTTGGATACTATGCACGGCAACATGATTTTCCTGTCATGCAAGTCAATCACGTCTGGCACAGGCATGACGCCATCTGGCCCATGACGGTTGTGGGGCGTCCACCTCAAGAGGACACTCTTTTCGGTTGGCTTGTACATGAACTCACCGGTCCAATTATTCCATCAGTCTTACCAGGCATTAAGAGTGTTCATGCCGTCGATGCATCAGGAGTCCATCCTTTGCTTTTAGCTGTTGGTAGTGAACGCTACCAACCATGGAAATCCTGTGATCGACCGGCTGAATTACTTACGCAAGCATCTGCCATTCTTGGCCAAGGCCAACTTTCATTAGCAAAATACCTTTTTATTGTTGACGAACATGATGCCCCTGGCCTCAATGCTTCTGAGATACTTCCATTCTTCAGGCACCTGCTTGAGCGAGTTCTATGGCAAAGAGACTGTCATTTTCACACAGAGACCACGATTGACACACTCGATTACTCTGGAAGCGGTCTCAATACCGGATCAAAACTTGTCATTGCAGCACGTGGTCCTGCTATTCGTTCTTTACCTGATACGCCACCATCACAGGCGTCTCTTCCTGATGGCTATTCTGATCTTCGCCTGTGCATGCCAGGTGTTCTTTTGATACAGGGTCCGAAAATTACTCCTGAACCAAAACTAGAAACACCTACTGACCAATCAATCTGGACACATGCAGAGGACTCTCCTTGGGCTGAGGACATTCAGAAACTTTGTCATGCAATAACCGCTGATCATCCCCTCCGAGCGTGGCCCCTGCTCGTTATCGTTGATGACACTGCATTCAGTAGTCACTCACTTGAGAATTTCCTTTGGATTGCATTTACACGTTCCAACCCTGCTGCTGATGTTTATGGCGTTGACTCTTTTGTTCGCCAAAAACACTGGGGATGCGGTGGACCCCTCGTTATCGATGCTCGCCTAAAGCCTCACCACGCTCCACCTCTAGTAGAAGACCCTGAGACAACAATGCGCGTCAACGAAATGTGTGCTACTGGTGGGCCACTGTCCCACATCTTAAGAAATGACTAGGAGATTGAAGTAATCCGAACCTTTGTAGATAACGACCGATGTCCAATACGGCGTCGATAATTTTTTCTCCGTGCAAATTTCTGAACGTAGATTTTCCCTCCTTGCACAGGCCCAACAACTTCAGCCTTGACTGCAACTTTCTTGAGCAGCGGTGCTCCAATTTCAAGTTCACCTTCATTGCTATAAGCGAGAACTTCCTCAAAAATCATTTCCGCGCCTGCTGGCAAGTGACGGAAATCAACATCTAATTCCTGTCCTTCCATGACTCGATATTGCCTTCCTCCATCCTTGATAACAGCGTAACGTTGACGAACACCCGACATAGGCGTGGAGTGAGTTGGGGCGGCAGTCGACATAAGAACTTTCCTCTATATAAGAATCAATGAGCTTCTTAGAAGATAACAACACAGAGAACCAAGGTCGAGTGGCTCTGATAATGCACTCGTTTTTGGTTCTCTACTAAGGAACAATCATGGAAATCGAACTGATCTTCCTTCATTATCACAGGCCTCAAAAATAAGATGCTCCGGTGCCACTCCGTCTTCTCCAACGACATGGAGTTGTATTTGTGTTTTTTCCTCAAAATGAGCCATCTCGCGTCGCTTCCTGTTATTGATCCACGTTGCAACTTCATCGTGAACTGTAATATCAAGCCGAGCGACAACATCTTTTGTCGCTGAAAGCTGAAGAGTCCTCATAACCTCTATTGCCATACTTTCTGCGGTTTTGACAGTTCCACTCCCACTACATGTGGGGCAATTCTGGAAGATACTTTTTCTGAGTGAAGGACGAATACGCTGCCTTGTCATTTCGATCAGTCCGAATGGACTCGTTCGCAGGACTTTTGTTCTCGCCCGATCTCGTTTGAGCGCATCATGAAGTGCCTTCTCAACATTCCGTCGATATTTTTCCCGTCGCATATCGATAAAGTCATTTACAATAACTCCGCCTAAATCACGAAGTCGTAATTGACGAGCAATTTCTTTTGCTGCAATTAAGTTCATCTGATACGCATTTTCCTCCGCGCTTTTTTCTGTCCGAAATGAACCAGAATTTACATCAATTGCTACAAGCGCCTCCGTCGTATCGATAACAATCGACCCACCTCCCTTGAGCGGAACCTTTCGTTGATACATACGTCCAATTTCTTCCTCAAGACCGTATCGATGAAAAAGTGGCTCTTTACCATCATAAAGCTGAAGCCTTGAAACGTACTTTGGCATTACTAACTCAAGAAAGTCTCTTGCTCGCTCGTAAGCCGCCGGTTCATCAATCAATATTCTTCCGACATCCTCCGTAAACATATCTCGAATTGTTCGGATGATCATGTCGCTTTCTTGATAGATATCTATTGGTGCTGAATACTTGCGCATACGACGAACAATGCTTTTCCACAGGTTGAGCAAATAGGCCATATCACGAGCCATTTCTGACTTGGTTCGTTCAGTTCCCGCAGTTCGCACAACAAAACCAACACCCTTGGGAGGCTGAAGGTCCACCATAATATCTCGAAGAAGCCTCCGCTCTCTTTCGTCATTGATCTTTTTTGATACCCCAACTCGGCCAAGAGGAGGCATCAGTACCAGATAACGGCCCGGGATTGAGATATATGTTGAAAGAGTTGGCCCTTTTGTTCCAAAGCCTTCCTTAATAACCTGCACGAGCACTTCATCACCGCGACGGAGAATATCCTGGATTGGAGGCTTTACTCGGGGACGATCTCCTATCCTGGGCTTTCGAGAACCTCGTCGGCCACCATCCTGCTCGCTATCATTACTCGGGCTTCGTCCGGATGAATCTGTCAACTCAAACGCCTTGTCAGGATCAAGTCCTCCCTGCCGATAATATTGTGGCTCAATGTCGCTAATATGCAAAAAACCATTACGGCCAACGCCAAAGTCAACAAATGCTGCCTGAATAGATGGCTCAATATTGACGACTCGTCCTTTGTAAATATTACCAACGTAATTATCGGCGCTCGTTCGCTCTACATAGAGCTCTTCCAGCAGACCATCTTCCATTATCGCAATGCGACATTCTTCTGGTTGGGATACATTTATGAGCATTTCCTGTTTCATGTGTCTTCCTTAATATTTTTATGACATTAATAAAGCTGCGCCTCGCCTAGACTGTTTGGTCAGTAAGCAGGCGACGTAGCTGGTCTTTCAAAAAAGCTTTTACCTCACGCGCTCCATCCATTGCGAGCACCCGCTCGGCAACCCTCCGGCATTCAGCAACCGAAACACTTCGGCATACCTGCTTGACTTCAGGAATCGCACTCGCTGGCACACTTAGATGCCTAAGCCCTAATCCAAGAAGAAGCTGCGTGTACACCACGCTGCCACTCATCTGTCCACATACCGTTGCTGGCACACCGGCCTCTCGTGCCGACTCTAAAGAACGCCTCAAGAGTCGTAACACTGCTGGATCACATGCGTTGTAGAGGTCAGCAACCTCTTTATTCCCACGATCAACCGCCAGCGTATATTGAATGAGATCATTTGTACCAATTGAAATGAAATCAACTTCCTTGATAAATGCATCAAGCATGACTACAGCAGCAGGGGTCTCCACCATGATTCCCACCGGCATATTCCTGTTGAACGGAATATTATGTTCCGCAAGATCCTCCATCACATCCGCCAACACCATTCGGGCCTGACGGAGTTCAGTAATTGTTGAAATCAAGGGAAACATAACCCGAACATCACCTTGCGCACTTGCACGGAGAATCGCTCGAAGCTGTGTTCGAAACATTGGCAGTTGCCTGAGTGAAAGACGGATGCTTCTTAGGCCAAGACATGGATTTCTTTCTTCCTCTGGCGTCGACTCAGTAAGCATCTTGTCTGCGCCTAGATCGAGGGTGCGAATAACGACCGGCTTGCCAGAGAGGGATTTCACAACACTGCTATACGCCATGAAGTGGTCTTCTTCAGTTGGCTCTAGCCGACTCGTAAGATAGAGAAACTCTGTTCGATAAAGCCCAATACCATCAGAACCACGACTGATACATTGCTCCACTTCACTAGGAAACTCAATGTTTCCCATGATCTGAATTAGTACACCATCGTTTGTTTCAGCAGGTAAATCCCGTAGGCCTTCAAGTTTTGCTTGCGCCGACTCAGCTGCCTCAACCTCCTGACGATATCGCGCGATTGTCTCCTCGTCAGGCTGAAGAATCACCAACCCTTGATTACCATCTAAAATGACCGGTTCACCACCGGAGACATCTGACAAGAAGGGCCCGATCCCAACAACTGCTGGAATCTCCAAGCCCTCAGCAACAATCGCCGTATGACTACCAGGACCACCTAGCTCTGTCGCAAAACCTTGAACAAAGCGCCTGTCGAGATTTGCTGTCTCACTAGGAGTTAGATTGTGTGCCAGGACAATAACAGGCTGCGAAACAGCAGCTAGCGTCTCGCCTCGCTGACCAAGGAGATTGCGCAGCAAGCTTTTTTCTATATCGTAGATGTCATGAGCTCGTTGAGAGATATGGTTATCGAGACTCTGAAAAACTTTTGCATAGCGGCGAAGCGTTCGACTCACAGCATATTCAGGCCACCAATTACGATCTCGAACAGCTGCAGTCAGTTCTGTCCTCATCTTTTGATCATTCAGCATTGCTAAATGTGCATCAAAGATGGCCGCGTACTGCCCCCCCAGCTCAGACTTAATTGCATCTCGGTCTCGCTTTATCTTGCGTGACGTCTGAGTGATGGCACTTTCAAGCCTTGCAAGTTCTGTATCAACAGCGCTACGGGCAACAAAACGCCGAGGAATACGAAAGCCCTCGCTATCTAATACGAGCGCTTCACCAATGGTGACACCTTGGGAAACAGCAATACCTTGAAGTTTAAGCATGGGGCGCATTCCGCGCGCCGGCTGCAATATGCCTAATGAAATCACCCCGCGGCGTATTGCAGCGATCGGTGATCTTCAAAAGAATTGCGCCTGGCGGGTCGTAGCGGCTCCTATAAAAAAAGTTGTTCTTTCAAAATCAAATTACTATTCGTTGTTTTGTAATGAATCATCAAAATTGCTATCGAAGAGCAAACTAATAGCTGCCACTGCTTCATCAGCATCAGGGCCAGTTGCTTCAACCACTAATCTGGTTCCAGCTTCAGCAGCTAACGTAAGCAAATCTAAAATACTTTTTCCATCTACGCGATGAGCTGACGCAACAACCTCAATTCGAGACTGCCACCGCTGTGCTTCCCGCGCAAGAAGATCCGCCGGACGCGCATGAAGCCCTTGCGGAATACCTACTATGACTTCTCGTGAAACGGTTTGGCTAAATGTCATATTGATTATCTCACCCACACTCCGTTACACGTCAGGAAACGATCCCATGACTATCTGCTTCTTCCAAAAGTTGCTGGATATCTTCCGGACTTTTTGAGGCTTTCAGATATTTACAGAACGTTTCATCACGCAGTTGTCGTGAAATGTTTTCTAATGCCCTCAAGTGATCCCCTGGACGATCGGGGGGCGAAACGAGAAGAAAAAACAAGTGGACTGGATCTCCGTCGAGACTGTCAAAATCGATGCCTTCAGGACTGACTGCCACCGTTCCAACAAGTCGATTGACGCTGGGATGCTTAGTATGCGGCACGGCAACACCACGGCCAATACCTGTGCTTCCAAGCTCCTCACGTTTCATGATCGCTTTGACTATTCCCTCCATCTCGTTAGCCTCGATGCGTTCTGCATCGACAAGCGCTTTTACCATTTCTCGAACGACACCTTCCTTGTTGGTGGCGTCAACATGCGAACGAATGGCATCAAGGGTGACAAAATCTGAAAATTTCATGCGTGCAATAAACCGTTAAGAGAAAACTTTAAGAACGCCGTGCTGTTTCAGCATTTTTATGGCTACGAACCTTTTCTTTGTGCTTTCGCAGTTGTTGCTCTAATTTCTGTACCGCACCATCAACACTTCGCCACAACTGAGGAGACGTTTCATGACTCACCATGTCATGGAAGTGCTCCGCTTTTGCAATAATCTCAACCATTGGAAGTTGAGTATTTTCCAAATCAACGGTCACATCTAAAGCAGTCAGGCGATCAAAATACCGTTGAAGCCGTGAAACCTTTGATGAGATCTTCGATTGCGAAGCTGGACTCAGGTGACCATGACGAGCGGAAACATTAATTTGCACAGATGATCCTTTCCATAAAGCCCACTAAACAATTTTCTAATGCTTTTTGTGCTGCAAGAAAATCATTCCAAAGAATCATAGCACCACGTGGGCGGCTTTTATAGATGGACGCTGCAAATCGCGGGCAACACGCTTTCAACGGGGCACGGTCCACCTCACGGCCTGATCGTCCAGACGTGCTCTCCACCACTTCATTCCCTTTTCCCGGATCTCATTGGGGCCATCCGGGCGATAGCGAACCCGATCAATGGGCTGAGGTTTCAGAATCTCAAAAAGATTTTTTTTAGCATAGCGACGCACTACAAGTTCGTCATCTCCTAATGACTCTACGAGCTTCTTATCTGCACCAGATTCCAGTTGCCTGTTATCAAAACCACATGCCATCTGAAAAAGCCAGCTGCCTTTTTGTGATGGCATATGTTCAATAAATGCTTGTCTGAGTTTTATTGCTGAGTTATGTCCACGTGCCATCGCAAGTGGCACCGTGGATTCTTCAACTTCAAGCCATTGCATTGCTTCTAACTTCTGACCGGGAGCGTCATTAGAAAGCAAAATCACTAACTCATCATAGTTTCCAAGTAACGCATAGGTTGCAACGGAAAGAATACGATTTTCGATGCGATGACTGTTTGACATCTGCGATAATGCTTGGTCAAAAGAATCACCACCTTGCAGTATTCTTCTTAAGAATTCTGAAGCTCGACGAGTATTCGGATTTGCGACGAATGCGTCACTCAGCCAAAGGACACCTGATTCCGGCATTGTTCTCGCTATGTCAGGGTTATTGCTATCCCATACAAGAGCAGTATGTGCAGGTAACATGCCCTCTTCTGCTATTCCACTTAGAAATATTGCAGTGGATGAATCTGATAAATCTGCTGTCGGGATTTGACGCCAACTAATACCACCAACGGTTGAAATGATTTTAGATTCCATACGAGATGGTGTTTTTGTTGGATCATCTCCAGGCTGTCGACTAAAATCAACACAGGCTGCAATTGGGTGATCCAGTCCCGCTGTAATGACCCCATGCAAACGCCCTGCTGAAATCCCAACCTGGTTGTCTGTTGAAACAGAATGGATAACGGTTTTCCCAAGAATGACTGTTATTCGCCTCGTACCATCGCCATCTACTGTTAGGCGAGCCTGAGTGCCACCGAGTAATTTGAGAGCCATCCCATCAAGATTGATTTCTGCATCACTTCCTGGTGGAACGAGGAGATCCTCTTCTTTTGCAAGAAGTTCACCCGGTGAAAAGTAAACCCACGACGGACGGCCAAGAATGAAAATGCGATGCAACAGAACACCTTTATTTGCTACCTCACCAAGATTCGTATCTTTTACTGCCGGTACATTGATTGAGCCCGTCGGCTCACTTTCGACCATGCCCATTTCTGTTTGCTTTGACGCAATAGCAAGTGCATGACCCTGAGGCACTTGCTGATACGAGTTCTGCCTGGGCGTTGGTTTTGGGAGTGTATCCATTGGCATATCCGTCGGCATTGAATCTGATAAAGGACTTTGTACCTCCAGATTTACACGCTCTTGTTTTCCTTCCTCCGATAATACGACTGCTACGTCCTCCTTGCGAGCAGCCCTCCCGTCGTTTTCTGCAATCGGAGCGACTCTCTTCGGAACAGCTGTGGCTTCTGCGTCACGTATCATGTCTCCCGCACCAACAACCTTTTCGAGGTCTGCTACGGATTGTCCTAGAACATTTTCCTCAACAACAAAACGCCCTCTCTCACCCAAAACTTTCCAGACAAGGGCTCCTCCTGAACAAATAAGCAACAGAAAGGCAATACATACGAATGACCACGTGGGCAGGCGTTTCTGGCTCTTTTTTAACTTGTTCTGCTGCAGTGGAACCGCTCCATGAATGGACGTGGGTAGGCGTGGGGCTGATGCAATTGCCGCTTGGACAATAGCCGCATTTTTTTTCGCCTCTTCTTTTTCTTGCCTGCTAAACTCAGATGCAAACTCATGATGAACATGCTGCTTAAGTTGTTCATATTCGCTTTTTTCTAATCCTTCTACCGCATCTGCATGTCGGAGGATCTGAGCCAGAATTTCATGGCATGCTGCTACCTCGGAAAGATGAAGATCTGACTGCAAGCAAATTCTCTCAAAATTTTCAATCTGATCTGTCCTCAGAGTGTTATCCAGAAACTCCGCAACAGAATTTGGGTCATTACCAAGACCACGTCCATCAATCTTTGGCGAAGACATACCGGCTCGAGCGATAACATGACGAACTCTCTTTTCGAGATCGTCTGCTGCTGCATTTTCCTCTATTTGTTTCTCAATGTCCTTACGAAATGCCGTTGGAAGAATGCCATCACGATGGGCCAGTAGTGTGCGGAGGGTAAGTCGCATGGCTGTCAAGAAAAATGAGTGTCAATTGTAACGCTGAATGAAACATCACGGTGTCTCATCTCATTAGTGGCCTAAAAACTTAATTTTCGTAGAAAAAAACAGTCCATTTTTAGAAAAAACGTGTTTTTGACCCAAATTCTATGGAGTGCGTATAAGTTAAAGGGAGAGCACCTCAGTGTGGACAAAATGATGCAAACAATGTCGAGCTATCGTAGACGGGCAATTTTTCGAGAAGCTTCCGGGTATATAGAACTCGGAGAGTTACTCGTGCGCCCGGATGAACCGGTCCCTCGACATGCGAAAAAACTTCTCCACCGGGGCCTGTCTGCACTTGAAAAACTGCCTGAATCATCCCGATCGCGCCCAAATGCCCAGCTTCTCTATGGAGAAGCTTTGCGTTGTCTCGGCCGTTTTGAAGATGCCCTCGTGTCCTATACCACCGTTATTCAAGTACAGCCAAAACAGATTGAGGCGTGGCTGGGAATAGGGTGGTGCCTTAAGAGAATGGGACGCCTTCACGATGCCATACAATTCTTAAAAAAGGGCTTGATGGCCTCGCCGAAACAACCAATTTTGTTTTACAATTTGGCGTGTTATCACTCGCTTGATGGAAATGTAAATGCTGCTATCGAACATCTTACACAGGCAATCGTTCTTGATGATCGCTTTCGTAACCTCACTCAAATTGAGCCGGACTTTGACCCGATTCGCAAGGACCCGCGTTTCCAAGCAGCTACCCACATTTCAACATAGCTTGTTCATGCAAAAGACTACCTGAGGCCACCACATGACAAGTTCGGCTCTTCAGGAAATAGTAGCTCTTCTAGGAAACCCAGCAGCTGGTAACCCTGCACAATATCTTTTTGAAAGAGCACTCAATTCGGTTGATCTTGACTGGAGGTTTCTGACACTTGATGTTGAACGCTCTCGATTGAGTGATGCGATCACTGGTATCAGCGCACTTGGTTTTCGCGGCTGTTTGCTTGCACCACCATTACAAGAAGCAGCACTTCAATGCATTGAAAACATTACTCCGTCTGCACGTTTTTCTGGAGGCATCAGTAATATCACGCTCTCCCCCGACGGTCTTATTGGTCATATGACAGAAGGTCGTGGGATTATTGAAGCACTACGGCACCATGTTGACCCAGCAAGTCAGAATCTTCTCATTTTTGGAAGTGATACGATAGCCAAAGCCACTGCTTTGGAACTTATCCTGGCCGGTTGCCCTAAGGTCTTAATGTGTGATTCTAAAAGTGAACATATTAATTCTATTGTGACGTCGCTAAATGAATTAGGCGACAATCATGCATGTGCTCTTGAGTGGGAATCTGCTATTGAAATCCCAGACGACGTTAACATCGTGATATCCACTCTTTCATCAGAGGCTTTTGATGATGAGGTAAAGGGCCTTCGAAAAGAGCTTGTCGTGGCGGACACTGCCTTGAGTACTGATGCATCTTCACTTCTAAGCATGGGCATAGAGGCAGGCGCGTGTATTGTGAATGGTCTTGAAATCTATGCTGAGAAGACTGCTATAGATTTCCAGACATGGACGAACCTTTTACCAGATATCGATATGCTTCGAGAAGCACTTGATGAATTTCTTGATGCCTAAAAAACAAAGTAGATTAGGCAGCTTTTTCTATCCGTTCTATTTTTTTGAGAAGTGCGACTGCACTGGCTCGCACCTCATTCACGTCATCAGTTTGAAGCACTCTAATTTGTTCGATAATTTCTCGTGGGAGAGGTGATTGAACACTATCGACCAACATGGCTAAACCTCTGAGGGCATTGATCACGACAAGCGCTCGCTTATATTTCTCAGACTGAGCAACAGGATTATCGGGCTGACGTGATGAGGACGTATTCTTTAGAGATAACATGTCAGCCAGAGTGTCGAGCGATTCATCTCGGCCCAACCGGGCGAGACCCAATGCTGCATTGAATCGGACGTCATCGTTGTCATCTGTATTGAGCTGTATCAGTCGTTCCTCTGCCGTTTCGCCACCTACGACGCCCAACGTAAAAGCACAAGCACCCCGCAGAGCATCATTCTCTGACAGTGAAGACTCAATAACAGCACTTACGATGTCTGCATGGACATCGATTTCTTCATCCGTCTTTTTGAGATTCGCATCAAGAACCGCAAGTGCCTCAACCGCTGCTCGGGCTGTCTCTGGATCACTGATGCGTTGCGCTTGTGTGACAAGAGGTGAAGCAGCACTTGGAATAACAAACTCACCGAGCGCTCGGCAGAGGTACAGCCTTAGCGTCTGGGATTGTTCGCCTGACCGCCCACTTTCAACCTCTTCTGAAAGTATGTTCCCTAATTCCAATGCCAATGACTCATCATTTTTGAGACTCGTTCCACGGGGACCACGAAGTTCATTGGCAAGGTTCAAAGCAGCCTGCCAACGGCCCTCATTACTTCTACGGAGTGTACGAACATACGACTGGGGATCATTTCCAAGATGAGCAAGCCAATGGAATGCTAACCAAACACATACAATGATAGATACAATGATGGCTGGAACCAGAAACAATTGGACGAGGAATCCAGCACTCGGTGGCTCAACTGGTGGAAGATTTTCATTTTGTGGCATCTCTGTATTCATACCAAGAAGTGTAGAATGCCGTAGGTTTGAGTCAACGATCACAGAATGCACATTGGGTTTATCTCTTATTCACCATGCCAAAAAAAGAAACTGTCTGGCTGAATGTCCAACTTCCTACGACTGAAGAACAACTCGCCCTCGACGAAGTGCTCCTTGATCAAAGCCATACTGGCCATTTCCAAGGGGTCATGGTTCGAGCGTGGATGCCAACAGAACCAGCTGTCATCCTAGGATCTTCGAGTTGTCTGGAAGAGGAAGTGGATAGCCAAGCCTGCGAAGATACTGGGACACGCATTCTTCGAAGGCCCAGTGGTGGAGCAACTGTTGTCATCGGCCCTGGCTGTTTGATGTGGTCTGTTGTCACACACCATCCCCTCACGACCCCCGGAATCAAGGAAATCCACTCATCAATACTCGATCCACTTTCGAGAGCTCTATCAAAACGCTCACGACATCCGGTAATACGCCGCGGTTTGAGTGACTTGGCGATTCATGCTTCCGAGGGCGAACGAAAGGTTTCGGGAAATTCACTCCGAGTACGAAAACACAGCGTGCTGTACCATGGCACACTCCTAGATACATTTGACATCTCACTTATTTCAAGAGTCTTAAGACACCCTCCTCGTGAGCCTGACTATCGCAAACATCGCTCCCACCAAGCCTTCTTGAGTAATCTCGACATAGGACGAGGTACCTTAATTGATGCACTTCAAGAAGCATTTGAGGTGGATCACATGGCAACAAAGTTCCCACGCCATGAAGTTTCACAGCTTGTAAAAAATCGGTATGCAAACCCGTCGTGGATTTACCGTCTTTAGGGAAATGCCTTGCAAACATGCAGCCTGCGAAGACAAGGCAAAATGGCGAAACAATACCGGCAGTATGGGTAGGAGAGATTACCAATATCAACGTGATTCGATCATTTCTTTCTGGTCGATTCTCCTTTTTGGCGGACGGATGGGGCGTCAGAAATATTCTGACAAAACAGCCTTTCGCGAAAGGCAAATCGTCGGTACGTTTCTGCCCCGTTCGACAGGAAGTCGTTCGTTCGATGCAACAGGAGGTTGCCTGCCATGCGTATGCACATGCACGCTGAGGATGTTCGCGATTTAGTCACCCGACATTTTATCGATCTCGGGGCAGATGCGATTGATGTAGCCGATGTTCAAGAGAATATTCGTATCGATCAGGGTCGATGCGTAGCTCGTTGCTATCGGGTTACTGAGATGTTTGCTATGTGGCTTATCGATGTTGGTGTCCTGCAGTTCTATGATGCTGATGGAGATATGCTTCAAACCGTCAATCTATTCACTGAACTCCAGCCTCATCGAGCTGCTGCCTAGTGAATCAAAACTATTCGGGTGGGACATTATTCTAAGGATCATGCGCTAGGGGAGCGCGCTGATGACAATCGCCGTTCATACAATACCTCAACTCTCAATTGTCATTCCGGTGACAGTTGATTCCTCTCATCTTGAAGACACTCTGGTCAGTGTCTTAGAGAATCGACCCGAACATTCTGAAATTATCGTCGTCTTATCAAAACCATACTCTGATCCATGGAATATTCGTGACGAGGTTCGATTTGTACAAGCCCCATCTGATGCATCACATGTTTCCTGTATCAATGTTGGAATTGCCGCGAGCGAGTCACCCTTGATTCATGTTCTTTCAGCCGGTTGGCGGGCCACTCCAGGTTGGTCCGACAAGCCCATCACTCGACTCGCATCTGGACGGGTTGGTGCCATTGCACCGGTCGTCAAAAGCAAAAAAGAATTTATTTCAACAGGCATACGTTTTGGAGCTGGTGGGCGCAGGCAACTTCATGCTGTGAAACCAATGTCTCCACACCTGGAGGTCGGTTTTTGGAGAGCAGATATTCTTGAAAAGGTTGGGCGTGGATTTACGGTAGCATGCGGTGATGAATATGCAGACGCCGACATGGCAGTCTCCCTCAACCGCATGCAGTGCCCTGTCGAAGTGGAATTTTCCTCACACGTGGAATGTATAAAATCACAAAAGCGATCAAATGCTTTTTTGTCAGGCTTGCATTCGGAACGCCTCTTCTGGCGTTCACTTGCTGGAGGATCGCTCCTGAGTGACTTACCGATGCATGCATATGAAATACTTCGTCACACCTTGTGTCGAGCGCCTCTTGGCTCCATTCCAGCAATTACAGGTCGGTTAGTGGGACTTCTTCAATTTGGTTCCTATCGACAACGGCATGAACAATTGAAATTTTTCATGTCCATGACAGAACACACTGATAAAGACACGATTCGTTTTGATAGGCCACACGATCTTCTCAATCCATCAAAGCAAACATCGACTCCCATTTCCCGTGATACTTCCAAGCTTCTTCGACGATCAGCATAAAGATGCACTGACGCCTGCAACGCTCACACACGCTTGTTAGAATCAAATCTCTGCTCCCGTAGCTCAATTGGATAGAGCGTCAGCCTCCGGAGCTGAAGGTTACAGGTTCGATCCCTGTCGGGAGTATTTTCTTGGAACTATTGATGCTGGTTGCATAATGAAGTTGTTCCTCATGGAATATTACAGTCATTGCATACCACGGGGCCTCCGATCAAATGGAAAACAGGATTGATACGATGGTTCGTTCTCTTTGTAATGCCTTTGTTCTTTTTGCCTGCGTACATAACGTTGCACCTGTCATCACAGCAGCCTCTGCCTCTGAGTCACCGAATGTCATTATTTTGTTTGTTGATGATCAAGGATATTATGACCTTGGCTGTTATGGCGCGACAGAAGTCAAAACACCTCGGATCGATGCCATGGCACGTGAAGGCATACTGTTGACCGATTACTACGCAGCGGCGCCGATATGCAGTCCTTCACGAGCCGGCTTACTGACGGGTTGTTATCCCCGTCGTGTTGGGAACCACATCTGGGTGCATCGCGCTGATTCAACCACCGGCATTCATCCCGACGAACTGACGCTTGCGGAACTCTTTCAGGAAAATGGTTATGCCACTGCGTGTATTGGAAAATGGCACCTCGGTTTTGCCGATCCATTTCTTCCAACGAACCAGGGCTTTGATGAATACTTTGGGCTGCTTCACAACCTAGATCCGGTTGAAGTGGTCTACTTCGGTGACCAAGGCGTACCACTCTTACGAAATAATACGATTGTCAAACAGCCGGTCGATCCATCAGAGTTGACACAGGGGTATACCGATGAAGCAATTACGTTTATTGAAAAGAATAAAGATCACCCATTCTTTCTCTATCTTCCGCACACGATGCTTCATAAACCACTCGCTGTGAGTGAGCCATTTCGAGGAAGTTCAAATTGGGGAGAGTATGGGGATGCCATTCAGGAACTCGATGCCAATGTTGGCCGCATCTTTGATGCACTCAAAAGACTTGAGATTGATGACAAGACAATTGTTGTGTACGCCTCTGATAATGGTCGCGGGCCAGGTCGAACGCCTGAACAGAAGATGCAAGGACGAAAGCTTTCGACCTATGAATGTGGGATTCGAGTTCCGGCTATTGCTTGGGGGCCAGGTGTTGGCCTCCAAGCGGGAAAGCGTTCAGCTGCGGTTGTTCGAGCAATGGACTGGTATCCGACCCTTGCAACGCTTGCTGGCATCTCTGTTCCAGAAGGCCACGTCATCGATGGCCGGGATATTACGTCCCTGCTCACGGGTGATACGTCGTTCGTCCCAGCTGCGGGGCTAAGAAAAACATTGAATGCAGCCGTACCCTTGCGCAGACGATGGGAGCCACCTAAAGAATGGTCTCCACTGATCAAAAGGCATGAGTACAACGATGCATTCTTTTATCATGGCAGTGAGGGTGAACTTGCTGCTGTGCGATGGAGGAAATGGAAGCTCCACCTCTCTCCGTCATTGCAGCTTTACGACCTCGCCAGTGATCCGGGAGAGAGAACGCCTGTTCGGAATGCCGACATTGCACGCAAGCTCCGCGGAATGGCCATTCTGTTTCAGGAAGAAATGCGAACTGATGCCCGACCGGCAGGTGCCGTGAACAAGCCGGCTACCAATGAAAATACAACCATTTCAAAATCGATACGTGACAGTCTCAATGCTATTCGCGGTGTCACCTATGCACAGTATGGTGAGCGTACACTTGAGATGGATATCTACCGACCGCAAGATGCTTGGGGTCGGTTGCCTGCAATCATCTGCATTCATGGAGGCGGCTGGGCAAAGGGAAACCGCGAGAGTCATGGAACAATAGCTCAGGCAATCGCAAATCGGGGATATGTTGCTGCAACGATCTCCTATCGGCTGAGTGGTGAAGCTGCGTTTCCCGCGCAGATCCATGACTGCAAAGCTGCGGTTCGGTTTCTACGAGCGCATGCAGATGACTATGGCATTGACGCAGACTCTATTGGTGCCATTGGTCTTTCTGCGGGAGGTCACCTCACGGCGTTGCTTGCAACATCCGGTGGTGTCGCAGCACTTGAGGGTAGTGGTGGCAATTCACAGGAAAGCAGTATTATCCAGGCGGCCATGCCCATGGGTGCCCAAACAGACTTTCTCTCAGAACGTACTCGAACGGTCTCCGCATCTGAACAAAAAGGGCTCATCTGGCAACAGTTCCTTGGTGGCACACAGGAAGAATGTCGTGCCGTGTACGCAGCCGCTTCTCCACTGACACATCTTGATCAGGCAGATCCTCCATGCTGGTTTATCGCTGGTGAAGACGATGATCCGAGCACTCATGCCGACGTGTTTCGTGACCAGATGAAAAGACACGGCGTAGCTTCAGGGCTCACTGTCATCAAGAACGCTCCGCACGGCTTTCTTGGGAAGCAGATCTGGTTTGACCAGATGGTGGACAACGCCGATCAGTTTTTCAAGGATAGCTTTCAGCGTCAGGATTGATACCGCCACAGTGATGGCACGGTTATGCTAGGTGAGGAATCAGCGTAACCGCACCAATAACTTAGAGGCGTGTATGCTCCTGCCGCATACGCCTTTACTACGACTCAGGATTCACTGACATCGCTGGACGGACCCCAACACAATACGAACGAGGCCACCGATGGTGTCCAATCTACGAATGGAGCAAGAACGTCAGCCAACACACGAGAGAAAGTTACTTCTCTCCAAATGATGATTCCAAAGCAAATGTGAAATTGTTTTCCCCAGAACCGACAGTTGCCGTCAGGCCTGAGGTTTTTCTGTGGCCATACGCTTTCGGTACAACGTATTCTGGACCTGCTTTCATCGCCTTCTCAACCAACTCCTCTTCTTCTTCTGTACCATATCGCGGATCATCTTCGGATATGACAGGAATCTCTGGAAGAATAACCTTGTCAACTGTGACAGCATAGCTTCCAACCGCTGTCCCTGAACCTGGTGCTGCTCCTGTTGCATTAAGAACAAACGTTCCATCGGCCTGGGTTTTCCCAGCAGCACCTACACCAGACTCATCCGTTGGAGAAAATGTGACAACAGCATCTCCAAGAGGCTTCCCGTCCAAAGTTACTACCCCTGTAACAGGTGTTACAGAAGGTCCTCCCGAGCCACATCCAGTCAGAAATACGATGAATGAAGTGCCAAGAACGGCACACACAACGGAAGACTTTTGAAAAAAAGAATACTTGAATATGGCAAAAGTAGCAGACAAGAGAGACTCCTCTATATATGGATTTGTATAAGGCAGAAACTTTCCAGATACTTTGCAGTCCAGCAATGCGGCAACAGAATATGCCACCGCATTGCCAGAAAATACAAAACACTAAGGAAGCTTTCCGGTTTCCTTACCGTAGATAGATCCCAACTGATTCAACACACCACCCACAGCTTGTCCTGAGTACGCCTTACCAGGACTCGCCACTGTTGGGTCACAATCAATGTTATTATTTACAAATCGGGTGGAACCATCGATATTTGCGATGGTGGCACCACCTGGATGATAGCTACTCAATGGCTTCGTGTGCCAATCTTCTTGAGAATTGGAACAACGAGGGTAATTCGGAGGAGCTGCAGTGAAAAACCCTGAGAAACCATCCTTCGCATCGTACAGACGACCTCCAATGACACGTTTTGCATTGCCAAGGCTTGACGCTGCTGTTGTGTAACGCCCATCAGCACCGACAAGTGCCTGACATGCGGAAGGCTTGGCAGTGTCGCTAATACTCCCACCGATACCTTGCCCACCACCATTTACAAGACCACTCAAGTCACCAATGGTGCATTCACCTAAGGCAATGGTATTGGATGTACCGTCCTTGATATCAGCCATGGCAATGAGCTGTGGCCGATTAGAAGACCAACCCCTCACCCCAAAGCCTCGTTTTCCTATCTGATTCCAATGAATCAAGATATCACCACGACAAATATTGTAATTCGACTTTGCAAGATCATTGGGATTTGCTTTGGTCGAATTTGGATCAGAAGGACAATGGAATCCTGACAACTCTGCCATGTTGAATGAATTCTTGGCATTGGTATTCCATGGCCTCATTCCCTTTCCCACATTCGTTTCAATGCCCGAAATGATAGCTTGATGCACATTTGTTTCTTCCATGAATGGAAGAATGTGCATGCGCCACCCCCACCGGGCCCATGACTGGGAACTGTTCGTCATTTCTCGAAGATCTGGTGAATGGCTCGATGGGGGAAACCTTCCAGTACTACTTTCATAATTTAGGACAGCTAACTGAAGCTGTTTTGCTTTATTTGTACAGGCACTACGACGAGCGGCCTCACGCGCTGACTGAACAGCAGGAAGGAGTAATCCGATAAGCACTCCAATAATGGCGATCACAACCAGCAATTCAACAAGCGTGAAGGCCTTTCTCATTTTTAGATTTTTCATGATAAGTCCAATAAGCAATAAGTAAAAAAATCCCTGGAGAGGCTCGAAAACCTCAAAAACCCTTGTCACGGTTGTAACCGAAAACGTGGTTTTATTCAACGTAACTGCCAAATAATTCACCAGCGTTCTATATGCCTTTTATGCCGCTTAAATAGCACGGGACCTTTCCGCAGCCAGCAGAAATGGTGAAATAACGCATTTGAGATGGAAACAACGATAAACGTGGAGAGAAAAGCAAAAGACGTGTGATACATCATTCCTACAGCATTTGGTGTTGGTGCTGCCATCATGATTCCTGATCACACCAACGCCAAGAAACATTTGAAATGGTCTTAGTGTTTAGACAGAACAGTGAACCACGCGTTTGACTCCCCCCTCACGCTTTTTTGCATAGAACCATATATATTTTGCTTTGTCTATCTTTCCTTATATGGCATCACAGTACACAACGAAAAAGGAGCCTTCCCGTGAGTACTACGTTGAAACAGAGAATATCTTTCCCCTTTTTATTGACTCTATTGTTTCTTTTTTGTGTTGCCCTTTTGCACACTCCTGCCCATGCTGATTCCGAGGCTACGTGGCGAGGACAATCCATCACCGAGTTCAGTCCAAATGAAAATGAAAAACTAGCCTGGCAAATCGTAAATGATGGAGTGATGGGAGGACGATCAAAGGGAAATGTTGAGTACACTCCTAACAACACCATGCGGTTTTGGGGAAATCTTTCTCTTGAGAATAATGGCGGCTTTTCAACTGCTCGTAGCCAGTCCGTCAATCTTGATCTCAGCGATGATCTTGGGCTTCTCTTGAAAGTTAAGGGAGATGGAAGAACGTATGAAGCACGACTCGATTCAACGGCTGCGTATCGAGGCAACCCAATATCATTCTCAGGAAAGTTTCAAACCAAAGCTGAGAAGTGGACTCAAGTAAAAGTTCCTTTTTCCAATTTCAAGGGAAGTTGGAGAGGTCGTCAATTCCCAGATGCAAAACTTGATGCCTCAAAAATCAAACGGATCTGGATTCTCCTTGCTGATAAAAAATCTGGGCCATTTGACTTAGAAATTGAATGGATTCGCACCTACGGTAAAGCTCAAGGTAAAACGAACGTGCAGCAACGTCCTGATGAAGGTTCGTTATCTGTAACAAATTCCATGCCGCACCAACCTCAGCGAATCATTGCTACAGCAGTTGCTGATGGTCGCTTTACAGTCTTCAAGCGGGCACTCGATGCTGCAAAGCTCACAGTATTTTTTCAATAGGATAATCCGCTTACGGTGTTCGCTCCTACCAATGACGCATTCGCCAAACTTCCAGATGAGCTTCTGGCTGAACTGTTGAAGCCAGAGAGTCGACAAAAACTAATTGCCCTCCTTCCTTACCATGTTGCTCCAGGCTCGTTTGACAAAGAAAAAGCGATTCAGGCAAAGAGACTCAAGATGGTAAAAGGAGGTTTCGTCAACATCACTCAAGATGGCAATAGTACGCAAGTAAACGATGCCATGATTCTTGATGCAGATATCACTTGCTCAGATGGGATCATTCACGCAATAGACACGTTGCTTCCTCCTGAAGCATTTTAACTTAAAACATTTGGTATATCGCGATAGGCCAGAGTGATTTCACACTGTAAGGACAGCATTTCTCCTGGATAATGCATCATTGTCCCATTTGTTGATAGAGCGACAGATATCGTATCTGAGTTAGATATTTTCATCTGCATCGAAACATCGCTTCAGATCTTTTCTGCTAGTTCTCTTGTTTGATGAGTTCCCCATCACGCACAGCGAATCATCATAAATCAAAAATATCTCGAACTCAGAGGAACGGATGGCAACATGTCAGACAGAGTCTAGGCCCACTATCTCAAAGGAGTGCTGCTTTAGAAAGTTCCCCGAACTATTCTTTTGCATTCAACATCTGTCTTATTATTGTTTCAATGGTGTTTCGTTCCTGACCGAGGCCATGGCGACCACCAACAATTTTGATATGGCTGACACGTGCTGAAGCATACTCATACCGCACCAACCCTTGTCCACACGATACTCCTTCGTTGTCTGGAATACGGCTCCCTTCAAAGCCTTGCGCCAATGCCCATACATAGGCAGTATCTTGTGCTGAAAGGTGTGTCCCACCCGGTCCACGACCACCATAATACGGTACAACGGTATCTGCTGTACCATGAATGGTAAGGATGTTTTTTTGACCAACTGGTATCACAGCAGTGTCATACATATCACCTGATTCATTGGATCGCTTCCAGAAACTCCCCTCTCGATACTGCCCTGATGTCATCGAAGAAACAAACGCAATCGCATTTTGGATTCCCCGTATGTCTCCCCCCTCAATTAACAGTCGATAAACTAGCCCTGCACCATTTGAAAATCCAATGAGCGAAATATCATTTTGATTGGCGGATGGATATCGATGAGCCATGTCGTTCAAAACAGAAATAACAAAAGCTACGTCCGGAGCTTTTGATCGTTCGTTTGAAATATTCCAACTTTTTGCATAGCCCTGTGGCGAGACAATGCAATGCTGAGGAAATTGATTCGACCAGTTTCCAATCATCGACTTTGCCATGCCACCATTTCCGTGAAGTAAAATCACAATGGGAAATCGGTTGCCATGCGCTGGCAGCCTTACGAAGTATTCACGATCAAAACCATCAGGTTCTTGGGGCCACGTCTGTTGAATAACGTGCCGGGCCACGCTCTCTGGCAGCTTCGGGCGTTCCCGCATATCCACCTGTGGTGGTCTATGAGCCAGATGTTCTTCAAGCGTTATCCGTCCATCACGATTCCTATCGATACGATCAAACTGTTGACGAGGGCCAAATGGCACCTCCTCCCGAATAAGCACACCGTCATTATTTTTATCCCATGACTTGAACATCCCATCAACATTCTTAGGGGGCTGACTAAAAATCAATCTTGGAAAACAATAGATGCAGACCGCACCCACGCATAACATGAAAATCCATCTACATTGAATAATTTTTTTCCTCATCACACAGCCTCCTACGCAACAAATCATATGAACAATGACTCATTACAACCAGAAACACTCCTCTTGATGCTCCTCACGGATCCAAACAATGTGTACGGATCCACATCAAACAGTGATCTTCTCTTTTCGCATGCGATCAAACCTCTTTAAAGAGCGAAATGCATAAACATCTTCAGGCACGGCACATCGCACAGCAGATAAGTAAACCAACGTCTATATTACTTTTCCGTGCCGTCTCAGAGAAACACTACTTTGAGGTATTTTGAGTGTTGGCTTTCTTAATCTTTGACGGGGGTAAGACCGCAGTGGTCACTGGTTTTTTGCGAGGATGCTCATCTGAGGACTTGGGATGGCTTACTGCCTGCTTGGTTTTTTCGTTACGTGCGTTTTCTGCAAATGCTTTCAGTGCGAGAGCCTGCTCCTGCTGAAGGCGCTTTGAGATCGCTGCAACCCGCTGTTGAAGACCCACCTTCATTTTCGCAACTTCTCCATCGATTTTCTTTTCTGTTGCAACGATTACTTTTTCAAGTTCAGCAACAGTCGTATCTTCGATTTTCGTCAGTTTTGCAGCAGTCTTCTGCTGCAGCTCTCGACTCGAAGCATCTGCTCGCTCTACCGCTTTCCTTGCTTCTGCAACCGCAGAAGAAGCAGCCCTATCACTCGCGAGGGCCAACTCAGAGTCAATTTGTTGCTTGAGTGCAAACAATTGTTTCTGAAAACGATTTTTTAGCGCATGTGATTCGTTCTTGAAAGCCGCATTGAGCGAATCTACCTCACCGCGAAACTTTTCATTCAGTTCCTGCGAGCCAATCGCTAATTTTTCCCTGAGAAGATTTGCCTCATGTTCAAATTGCCTGTCAAGTGAGCTTTCAAGCTCTTGCCTAGCAACATCAACTCGAGAATGAACACGTCGTGATACATCTCGTGAAAGCTGTGAGTACAATTCTGCCTTTCGCTTTTCCCATATACGACCAAACGGCCAGGCAACGGAGGTATCGGCCATTATTAATGCCCCAAGCAACGCCAGAATGCTGCAAACCACGACATTTTTAGCCAACATATTCTCTCTCCACGCACACAAGAAGAACCACAGTTATTTTTTCGGCAACCGCAGTCTTCCAAGACGCACCAGATACAACGAGCCCTACTAGATTCCCTCACTTATGGGTACAACTCCCTTTTGCCGAAAAAAACTTGATTTACGAAAACCAAAGATCTTCCGTAATCGTCATGTTATTCCAAATGGTAAAGAAGCTAAGCATTATCGATAAGGTTATTCAGGGGAAACGTATGACCTAAAGGCCTGTGTTTCTTATTGATGAAATAATGACATGCTTGATACCACTTTGATACTCGCCTCGCTCTGCTCTCTTTTTGCCGGTTTCATCAATGCCATGGCTGGAGGAGGTGGACTTATCTCACTCCCTTGCTTGTTCACAATTTTTCCATCAGCTTTACCGGCAGAAATACTTGGCACCAACAAGGGCGCAATGGTGTGGGGTACCGCATGGTCAGCCCAATCATTCGCGCGACATGTGAGATTTTCGTATAGGTTGCTGACTCCTGCAATTATATCTGCAATCGTTGGAAGTCTTTTTGGGTCGTGGTGCGTGACGCTTGTGTCACCGGAATGGTTACGACGCCTTGTACCCGGCATGCTAATCCTTGTACTCATCTACACGATTGCATCGCCTCAACTTGGTGAAGTTCATGCTCCTCGATACAACAAGTTCGTTGAAACACTTCTCGCTACATTGATCGCTGGCGCACTGGGCCTTTACGATGGGTTCTTCGGGCCAGGCACCGGCAGTTTCTTTATTTTCTTCTTTGTTCGGGTGCTTGGTTTTGACTTTCTTCATGCAGTGGCCAATGCAAAAATACTGAATATGACAACAAATGTAGCCTCTCTTATTGTTTTTTCATTCACGGGGAATGTTTGGTGGCAATATGTCATACCAATGGCTGTTGCAAATATTATTGGAAGTCACCTAGGTACTCGGCTCGCTTTACGCCACGGATCACAATTGATTCGCATTGTTTTTATCCTTGTCGTGACCGCATTGGTCGTAAAAACTACACTTGACGCCTTCTAAAATTTTCTCTTTTTTTGAAAGTCTTTTATGTCAATACTTTGGATGTTGCTGGCTGCCTTAGCCGGCGCTGCAATCGCAACCCAAGCAGCAGCAAATGGGTCTTTAAAGGTTAATCTTGGTGATGCTCGTTATGCTGCTTTCTTTTCAATCTGTGGAACAATGCTTACAGCACTGTTTGCAATCTGTGTTTTTCGACCACCTTTTCCTTCAGTCGCTTTAATGAGGGCAACTCCTTGGTGGAACTGGATCGGCGGACCGCTTGGCGCCTCCATTGTTTTATCTGGTGCTTTTCTCACACC
Organism: Planctomycetaceae bacterium; assembly: GCA_902629495.1. Next base: position 18,317 of record CACORA010000003.1, on the reverse strand, counting down.
ACGCTTGGGATCTGCTGTCTTCATCACAGCAGTTGTTACTGGTCAGGTTATCTGCTCTCTCGGTCTTGATCACTTTGGTGTCTTAGGCATACCACAACATTCTATTACACTGGGCAGAGCCATGGGTGCCGGAATGATTATCACAGGCATGCTTTTCGTAAAGTATCTCTAGAGATCATACGCTTATTCGAACAAACTACTGGCTGTAGAGTCCAATCGACCAACAGTACGCATACAACTGAATCTGCGGTTGATAGTGTGTTGCAAGGGCATCACGATCACAATCAGCCACTGATACTGTCTTCCAATCCACAATAATCCACTCAGACATGCCTGGCGGTGGTTTTGTAGATTCATCCTTAAAAACAGCATCGATCTGACCATGAATCAATACTGGGGCAGTTATAGGCACTCGTGATTTCTGACACCCACTATCAATATCAACATCATCAGGAACTTCATCGCGGGCAACCACAATAGTAAAGGGCACTTCTACATACTGGTTTTGACTTTGGCAAATTCTCTTCCATGTTGAAGAGGATTGGATGTCCTTCACAAGCTGGAGAGCACGATTAACAAGTTCTTCATGACCAATACCTTTCTCACTCAGATTTGTTTCTCGAATAGCATTGTCCGCTGCTGCACGCAAATCTGGTTTTTGATGAGACTTTTTGACGTGTACTAATTCCATCTCGAGAAGACTATGGATGACTGTCCCAAACTCCTGCCCCAAGCCTTGCCCGGTGTGCCGAATGCTTTCCGAGTGTTCGTTGAGGAAATCTCGAGGGGTCATTGAAGAGAACGTCTCTGTATGAAGTGCAGCAAAACGATCAGAAAACTGTCCTCCAAAATTATTTGAACAACATGCTTGGAGAACCTCATCCGTGTCGCTTTGAGCTTCCAGTTCAGGAAGGTCAGCAATGTTTTCCCGATCAGAGAAGAGCTCATGCCAGCCACCAGAAACTTCTCCGTCTTTACTTTCAAAAACTGATGCAACGACACAGGAACCTGGACGCGTACCAGCAACGTAGAGAAGCCGAAGGGACTCTGCATCGAGATACCGCTGTTCTTCTGATTCAATTTCTGACCATTGAAGTGGTGTCGCAACTGTCTTTCCATCTCTACCAAACAAACCCTCCCGAGAGATCTTCAGGTATCCTTTTGCTCCATCTTCGGTTCGAGAAATATGCCAGGAAGGAGATCGACGACGATGTGAACTTCCCTCATCACACAAGAACACAACTGGTGCTTCCAATCCTTTGGCCTTATGGAGATTCATCACACGAACAGCATTCCCTGCTTCTGCGTCAATCGATAAAGAGTCAAAATCTCGTCTTGGAAACTCATTTGCAACAAGATCGTCCATCCAATCGATAACATCATGGATAGATGTGAAAGTATTCCTCTCTGCCCGAAGTCGTTCCACGAGTGTTGCAATAGCACCAATGGCCGCCCGACCACGCCGACCTGCTTCTCCATTGGCTGATGACGCTACTAAAAGCAGCCCCGATTCATTAATAATACGCTCGATGGCTGCCACGGGAGGAAGGGCACCCAACAATCGTCGCCAACGATGAAAGGTCTTAGAGGCATGCTCAAATCGATGCGTCAATATTTTATCCTTCAAACCATCTGGCACACGCAATCGACCATCTATACATCCTCCTGCACGGTGAAAGGCCTCAAGATCTGGGTCGCTAAATCCGAACAAAGGACCTCGTAATACAGCCAAGGCCGCTATCGTATCATCACTGTCCGCTCCAACACGAAGACATAAGTGAAGCAACCACAAATCATTTTTACTGTCTGTACCTTTACGCCCTGTCACATCACAAGGTATTCCTTCTGCATACAATGCATCTGCATATGTCGATAGTTGTCCTGTATCCCATGTTACAAGCATGAAGTCTGATGGGCGACACGCTGGATCTTCATCTTTTGATGATCGAGAAACAGTCAGTCTCCTGTCCATAGCTCGACGAATAAACGTTGCAATAGCCTCTGCCTCAGCACGAACATTTCGCGAACGCACGCGCAGCTGCCGCATGCCGGTAAGGACACCAGGGATACTTACACTCCGGCTGGCCTGACTTGCCGTGAATCCCGGCCCATACTGCTCAGACATTTCAACCTGCTGGCCTTCAAATAGGCCTGCAAAGTGTTCATTGATCCACTCAACAAGTTCTGGGTTGCTACGAAAGTTTGAATGAAGTTGCAAAATCCTTCCGCCAGAACACTTGATTCGTTCTTTTACAAAATTAAATGTACCAATATCAGCACGACGAAATCGATAAATTGATTGTTTGGGATCACCAACAACAAAGAGACTTCCTGGAATGATTTGGCACAATCGCCAATTGGTTTCTTTTGGGTTATCCGCTGTCAAAAGAAGAACTATTTCTGCCTGAAGAGGATCTGTGTCCTGAAATTCGTCTACTAAAATAACAGGATGTTTTTTGGCAAACACACTTCGGACATCTGGTCGGCGACGCAGGAGTTGTGCTGTTCGCTCGAGGAGATCATGAAAAGACAGTACGCCTTCATCCACCCTTAGTTGCTGATAACAGTCTCGAGCTGCTTGAAGAAGTGGAACCACAAACTGATATCGATAGGCATACCACTGTTCCAATGGTTCTGTCACCTCATTGACAATGGCATTCCACCAGTTCTCAAGTTCCTGTTTATGAGCACGCTGCCGCTGCTGATGCTCTTTGGATCGCTTTCCAGGAAGCCAAAGGCTTTGAGTAATCCTTGGACAATCACCTTGCAGCATTTCTGCAGCTTTGAAAAGTGATGACGGGCTATCATTGAAGCGCATTCGATAGGCCCGTTGAACAACCTCAAGCTTGTTCATGAGTTCATCCATACCCCGCTGACGCCATGGCACCCGTACAGCCTGGAGTCTCTCCTGAATCTCCGAATCAATGCGAGCCATCAGTGGACGAATATCTGGTGCTTCTATTGTCTGGTATGGCCAACTCTTTACATCTCCATGCGCACTCATTGTCTCAAATGAAGAACGAAGATCTCTCAGGTCAATTCCTGTTTCTTCCAGACATGCTCGCGCACGTGATAACGCAGGATCGTTGGGAACACTCTCACAAAACACTCGCCACGCTCGGCTAATGAAAACCTGCTCAGAAGCAGCGTCCAGCGTCTTAACTGAAGGATCAATTCCCGCCTCAATTGGCCGCTCACGAAGAAGACGGCCACAAAAAGCATGTACGGTTTCGATATTTGCTGAATCGATTTCAGCAAGCGCCTTTTGAAGATGCTGTCTTTCGACATCCGTTCGCGATGTGTCAACAGAATCTTTTTCAAGCCTTTGACGAAATCGTCGTGCCAACTCTGATGCTGCCTTGTTTGTGAAGGTGATCGCCGTAATCTGATTGACAGTCACGACACCCGTTCGCACAAGCGCAGTCATTCGGTCAATGATGCACGTTGTCTTTCCTGTCCCGGCGGATGCTTCAACAAAAAAACTGCTCTGCAGATCAGAACGAATAGTCGCCCGGACCCCATCATCACTTACGCGTGGTGTTGCTATCGTTTCTCTTACATCAAACGGCTCTGGGTGAGGAGCATGAATTGACGTCTGGTTCGATGGACTGCGCACCTTCTGAATTCCACAAAATAATTCAGCAAGTGTTTGATTATTTTCCCCATAGTGCTTGTCATCATGGCAGAGTTTCCTTTGAGACAGAGCAACTGTTTGTTTTGCATCCCCACACACATCTAGGTATTCACAGAACCGACAATCTTCTGCCGATGTCGTGGGTAAAAAGGCCCCAGCACTCGCAATATCACAAAGTCGCACGAGTATCTCTGTGAGACCCGCAAGTTCTTCAGCCGTCCAGTCAACGCGTTCACCACGCGCGTGTTCACCTGGAAACAAATATGAGAATTGGGTGACTCGACCATCGTCACCAATGGTTTCTTGAACCACGTGTTGAACCATAAGAACATACAGGCCGTGCTGAAGACGACGGCCCTTATCGAATACAGCAAACTCATCTTTTCCAGTTTTCTTAAAACGAGTTGACCGTCCTTTTTTGTAATCGATTATGGAATATGTATGATGCTCTGGCTCCTTACCTGATTGAATATCAATTCGATCAACAAAGCCTCGCAATCGAACCGAGCGACTTCCCTTTAGCGGTACGCTGACAGGAGCAACGGTATCAAACCGCGTCTGCTTTTCTTCCCTTTGAAAACCAATGGATGCCTCAAGGGCAACAGGTCGCGCACCTGTCTGCCGGCAGTATGTCTCCTCTGCCTTCAGGAATGTTCGGAGAGCATCTGCTAACTCTCGGCGCCCCGCAGCAACGGCAGCCTCATCTGTGGTTGGTTTTTCTAGCCGTTTTTCTTCAAGAACATTATCCAGCGTGAGCAGAATGTCTTTTTCATGATCTTGAAACGTCGGGTAAATCGAATCAGCGACATCCCCGGAACCCGAGAATAGAAAGCGTGACATGAACCGCTCCAGGACTGTATGAAGAATACTTCCATGCTCCATATCATCCAGCCAGCGGTCTTCTTCTGGTTCAAGCAGCCTAAGTGGTTTGATATCTAATCCGTACTTGAAAAAAAAACGTCTTGGACATGTGCCCAACGTCTCGAGGCTATGTGCAGATGCCACACGTGACTCAGAATGTGTCGGATTGAGTGTCAGGTGACCATTTTCGAGATATCCATCCCATGGCGTAAAGCAATTTGATCGCCTCGCTTCCTCCGCTTTCCAACCTCGTTCTAACGCGGTGCTATGGCAGGCCACTGCCCTTCCCACTGACTCTAATGTGGGATTCTCACCCAACTCAACCATCCACCACTCGGCTTCATTAAGCGCTTCTTGCGAATTCTTTGGAACGAATGACTCTGTGTCATCAACAACATCATCAAGGAAATCTGCTAGAGTTGTGTTCGGAGCGCTGTTTGTTCGTCGAAAAATATCAATCAATGTTGGACTTGGAAATACTTCTGTTTGCTGAGCGAGATCTCGACAGGAGTACGAAAGGTAAACATCACCACGAAGACGGGCTAACAACTCTTCAAAATCCTGTACCTCGCGATTTACTGAGTCATTGTTTGTCTCAAGCGAACGATCAAGCGTTCTTCGATCTGCGTCGTTAAGAATTGGGTCCGTATTCCCGGAACCAGGAAATCTCTTTTCATCCAGACCGACAATAAATGTATGAAGCCGACCCGAATGCCCTCCTGTTGTCATCGGAGCAACATGGAGACAACCAGGACGAGGCCCACTCCCCATGACCACAAGTGAATCAACAAGTTTTCTAAGAGATTCAAATACTTCATTCGGATCAGTAACGGGATGCCTCTCGAGCCATGCCTCCAGCTCACTAATTTCTACTAACAGGCGATTTTTCGAATTATTATCAAACTGATTTTGTGATGAAGCAAGATTTTCTAGAAATAATTTTGACTGAGAGATGATGTCCAAAGCAGTTGCATCTACACGACATTCGATAGAGATAAGACTGCAAAAAAGATTTTCTAATACTCTGAGCGATGAGACACGTTGCTTTTTCTGTTGAATCGCATATTCCTCATCGAACTCTTCTTCACCTGAATCTTTTGTGGTTTTTCGAAATGCGGTCAACGATAACTTTTCTATACTCTCTTTTGCTTTTTTTACTTTCTCCAAAGCATCTGACAATTCGAAGCCAAGTTTGAGCCTAAGTAGTTCATAGAGCAGGCTTGACGAGGAGACACACGGATTCCCCTCACGATTGTGTATCGCATCATGATATTTTCTTTTGTGATGTTCGTTACTTCCCGACTGTTCAAGACCTCTTTCCCAATCGAGCAAACCGTCCCGAATCATTCGAACCAGTCGCCATTGAGGATGGTACTCCTCCCGCCAAGTCAGCCATGCTGTCAAAGCCCTTGCAGGCTTTGATTCACGAATGGGAAGTCCTTCAGAGAATGTCACAGGTAATTGATTATTCAGTATGTTTTGATCGTCAACGCCTTCAAGTACTGACACCACCTCTTGAATCAGAGGTGGATACGTTGCAGCGTCCACATGTACAATCTCGACCGTATCAAGCGGAAAACCATTGGCCAGACATCTGCGAAGTACACTTCGGATCTCGTTTACTTCACCAACGGCTCGAAAAAACGTTTGTGACGGGCCCGTCGACGAAATCACCGTCGAAGCAGGTTGAGAATCGCTTGCGAGCAACTGAACAGATTGTCCAAGGCCCGCAAAGACATCCGCTTGCAGGGAAGTGATTTGTAGATTTGAAGGCCTAAGAATCCTTCCAATGTTTGCTGGCAATTGTCCGTTTTGAACAATTTTTTTTGCTATCGTAGTGATGTCAGAAGAATCAAGGAGCTTTTCTTCCCGAAGAATCGCCGCATAGTCATCAAGAAGAAGGGCTATGTCAGCGCCTTTGTGAGTTTGTCCAAATACCTCAGTGCCACGAACAGCATCAGCCGAAAGTCCCGCCATTCTGATAGCAGAAAGACTCTTGAGCATCAGTTCAGCAAGCTGGCTATACGAGCGGGGAGACACAAAATAGCGTAGTTTTTTTTCTTGATCCGCTTTTCTTATGACCTTTTCGAGCAACACCAATGAGGCTTGTTTTGACGCAACTGTGCAACCAATATCAGAGATCGTCGGAGCTGCAAGGTCAAAACAAAGAGCATTCGGTGTCGTGGCATGAACATTGAAAACAGGGTGTCCAGAGAAAGCTACCCTATCCATCCATTGATGGGCAACTCGACGATTTGGTGCAACAAGCCACGTCGGCACATTTGGCTCGGTCAACAATATATCGATGATCGACTGAATGAACGGCGAGCAATCGGAAGCATGTTGTCTCAAAACGGAATGTCGACTGATCGCAGCATCCGGCCCTGGGACCCTTTCCTCAATTATCATCCATTGACGCGTCATAGGTTGCTGCCTTCAGCCACTCCGGTAAACCGATGATTTTACACAAAGATGTCATTTCGATGACTCAGAAACGACAACCTCTCACATTTATTTACCAAAGCCAAAATCACTTACACCCATACTTTGGCAAAAGGATTAGCCTCGAGGGTGATCTGTTTTGCTCCCAAATTTACATAGTTATCAGGACGACACGACAGTACGATTACCTGAAGTCCTCGGCTGGCAGCAAGGTCAAGAAGGCGCTGGATAGCACGTTGTCGATCCATGTCTGCATTCACAAAGGCATCATCAAAGATAATTGGCAGACAGCCATCATGATCTTGCGCAAGTACTTCAGCCATCGCTAAACGAAATGCTGCGGAAACCTGTTCCTTCGCACCCGAACTGAGTTGAGAGAACTCAAATGTCGCTGTGACGCCTGCCTGGCGAGAGAGAGAGAGCCGATGAAAGCAACCTCCATCATAATCTACCCCCACATCAGTACCTTCACCATACAGCCGCACCAAATAATCACGTACACGATCTGTCAATGGTGCAACAAATTGACTTTCTACTTCTTGCTTTTTTTCTGAAAAAAGTCCTGCAAGAAGTTTCACGGCCTCTGCTTCACGCACAGCACGCGCATGCTCTTTGAGAACAAGTTCATGATGAACAACTGCCCGAGCAAGATCAGCCCTCGGATCAGTAGTGCCTCCAAAATCGAGTCGCGCACGCGCAACCTGTTTTGCTGTCTCAGCATCCTGTTTTTTGGATGTAAGGAGTGAGAGCGTTCTCTCAATTCTTTGTTTATCACGCTCTAGATCTTCAGGTAACATCTTCGATAGTTTTCTCTGGGATGCCTCAAGCTTTTCCGCACATTGATGTACTTGATGAGCAAGCTCTTGAATATGCGACCGTCGATCAGATCCAAATCGTTCTTTCATGATTTGCAGTCGTGCATTTAGAGAAGCCAACTCTGCCTTCTCTTCGTGGAGTTTTCCTTCTGTCGACATACGTTGCTGAACGATGGCGCTGAGTTCATTTCTTAGTGCATCGACTTCCTCAGACGTTTTTGCAACAGCTTCACGAGCAGCTATAAGAACCATTTCTGCCGCACGTTGCTTTTCCTGAGCCGCACCCAAATTTTTCGGCTGGATGAATCCTTCTGCAACACGGTGAGATAGATCTGTTGTCGTTTTTCTGATTTTCGCATCGATGTGCCTCAGATCTGCCTCCGCCTCGGCTCCCCCTAAGCCATCAATCGTCAAACGAATTGCATGAATATCCGCATCGAGTGACTGATGACGAACATATGCTTTTCTTGCAGCATTGAGTGAATCAAAGCCAGCGTCCATAAGTGCAGCTTCTAACGCTATTTTTGCATCTTGAGATCTCTGCATTGCTTCAGCCAGAGAACGTCCCCCTCCTGGAGAAACTCGCATCTTGGTAACAGTGCCTCCGCCGTGCTCAATAACAAGCTCCGCCTCCGAAGAAATTGTTACAGGCGCCCGTATAGTCAACACTTCACCCTTGAGCAGTACGCTCTCCGATGTCTGAATTAACTCAATTTTGGTTGCGATGGCGTCGAGCGTGGCCTCAGCAAGTTCATAATCTCGCTCACGCTGCAATAACTCTGACAAGTCCTTTTTTGATAATTCAGGAACACAATCCTGCTCATCATGAAGTTTTTGTAAGTGTTTTCGTTGATGAGCAATCTGATCACAACGGTGAGAAAGCGCCTTTCTCTCAGCACGTAACCTCTCATATTTTTCACACACATCATAAATCGCCAACTCCGAATTGGCAGTAACTTGACGCTGTCCAGCCTCTGAAAGTTTATGTGTTGTCTGGCCTAATCGAATTTCATGCTCCTTTTCACAGGCTTTTAGATTGTCCAGTGTTGATACATGAGGCCCAACTCTTTCTTCAGCCAGATGAATCTCTTTTTCGCAGTCGGTAATTGCTTTATCTGACCGAAGAGCCTCCGCATGCAAGTCCTGGGAATGACTAAGAGCAGCCTGTTCCTCAGCAATGCGCACCTTCAGATCTGAAGCATTTCGTTGTCTGCGTGAAATATCTTCCAGCTCTTGAATCAACGACTCTTGTTGAGTCGCACAAGAGGCTATCGTTTGTTCCGAACAACGTATCGTCTCAAGTGAGTCTTCAAGAAGATTAAAGGTTTTTTTAGCTTGATCGTGATCGAGCACAGCGGCCTGAAGATCCTTATGAGCACGATCCAGACTCGATCCAGAACGCGGCCTTCCCTTTTCCGTAAAGGTTGAATGACAACGTTGTTTGATGGCTCCAGAAACTGTTGCATCCAGTGTCGACTCGAGAACACCGCCACCTTCTGTCTGAGCGAGCCGATTTCTCAGGCTTGCGGCATGCTGATCGACATTCGCGTGCTCAAGCGGATTATCTGTAGCTGTCCCCTGCCATATCCACAAATGCGCCCACTGCATGCGAAGCCGTGCGTCAAGATTGCGGCCACCTCCAATCTCTTCGGCTTGAAGAAGGTCATGGATCATTTCCTCTGCTTCTTCGTTTCTCAGCGTGCGACCTTCGGAGCTATGTTGCTGTAATGTCGTACTGGCAGATTGGCTACCACTGAATATCTTTGTGATCGTGTATTCCCTCTGTTTGCTTTGGAATCGTAGCTCAACAGTCGGTTGCCCTGGATACATCTCAGAAAGCATTGACTTTTGAACAACCCCTGTCACTCGGCTGCGCAAAAAGAATGCATGGTGAATAGCCTCCACAACCGTACTTTTACCCGACTCATTTGGTGCCCCGAGTACATTTCGTGCCGCATCAAAATCTATGTGTAAGTGCTCATGCACCTTGTAATTATGAATCGTGACAGAAATCAGCTTCATGGGGGTACCGCTGCTGGATCAAGAACCTCATTCGTATTTGAGGAATGAGACATTGAATAGAGGATCGATATAGCCTGCCGAATCACTTCTCGTTCTTGCGCGTGGTCACCACTCTGAAGACGTGCTAACAACTCAGAGGCTACTCGAGCAATAATCGGATCCTGAGAACGTGTTGTAAGGACATGTATTTCTTCTTGTGTTGGTGCAACCATCACCGTATCTGCAAGCTTGAGCCTTAGGAGTCGGGCCTCCCACGACTCAATAATCTGATCAAGTTCTCTTCTACCTTCCAAAGACACCGTCCCAGTCAGTGTTGCGTTTACCAAGCAGCTATTGAATCCTGACTTATCTTCTGCCCTGGAACACGTCGCCTGCATCAAGACTTGTTCAAGATAGGCTGCTCCTAGATGCTTTTCACCTTCAACTGAAGAAGTATCATCAAGTGAAATATTGAGTGATATCCAGCGAAATCCACCCGTAGGAATCATCGTTGCACGAGGTTGCTCACCACGAATGATCGATGCACTTATAACATGCCCAGGCTGTTGATCCATTTTAGGAAAACGATCTATCTCTGGCGCACCTGAATACCAAGCTTTACCACCGACTTTCATACACCCATGAAAGTCACCCAAGGCGATATAATCAATTTCTTCTTCTGGCAAACGTTCCAGTGCAATGGTATTTGATGGCCTCAAAAGATCTTCATCATCATCTTGGGAAAAACCGTTTGAAAAATCGATCGTGCTTCCGTGAGCAATCACAATACGAGGATTGTTGCCCACCTTTGAAAAGTTATACTCGCGCAACCAAGCAGTCGGATCATCAGATTCGTGCCGTCTTAAGAGAGGGCATGGAAATAAAGCCACATCTGTCTCTTGGCCTGCCTGATCTTGAACACGAATATTCGCATGAGTGCGATCCGCCAAGAGTACAAAATTCGGTGCTATTCTCTGTTGTTCCCGCCTAAAAAATGGTTGCTCCCACAAGGACCCGGGGCCTCCATAGTCATGGTTTCCCGGAATCACAAACACAGGCACTTCGAGTTCCGAAATTGCACTCAACCCTGATGAAATTGTTGCGTGTGTTGGTGTTACTGAATCGAATAAATCTCCAGCTATTACAACGAATTGAGCATTTCTCTCACGAACTGTTTGTTGTATTCGACGAACCGACTCAAATCTCTCTTGTTGCACACGAGATCGCTTGGCTGAATCGTGAATCCCTGCAAATGGTTTTCCAAGGTGCCAGTCAGCAGTATGAATGAAGGTAATCGCGTGCTCCATTGCATCTTTTCCACAAATTCAGCAGTGTCCACCAGTAGGCATGTCTAACTTGCCCACGAATACATAGAAACATTTATTCATGTAGCTCTATTCTAGGCTACCGTCATGAAACAAAGTCAAACATCACTCAACATTATCCCTAAAAAAGGAGTGTGAGAACAGATTTTGGCTTATCTGGAAAACCATTGTTCACCGTAAAGTCACAACCAACTGTTTATAGAGGAAACAGGCTCCTCAGAAAACAATTGTGAGCAACCACCTTATTCACAAAACAACCTCACTTAAGAAATGATCCGCACCAGCGGCCAGTAGCATCGTAGCTGCATGAATATCCACAATTGAAGAAATGTCTTTGCAATAGCCTCCGCCACAGACAATTGCAAGTGGTACTCCAGTTCTGTTCACAGCATTAAGGATAAGACGATCGCGTGCAAGTAATCCGCTTTTTGAAAGACGGAGCCTTCCTAACCTGTCTCCTTCAAACGGGTCTGCTCCTGCAATATACATGACAAGATCTGCTTGAAAATGATGAAAAGAGTGTTGCAATGCTGACTCTAGAAGCTCAAGGTATTGCTCATCTCGCACACCGTCCTCGAGTGGCACATCGAAAGAACTTGGATACTTCCGTATTGGAAAATTACGTGCACCGTGGATTGACATTGTAAAAACTGAGTCATCATTATGAAAAATCTCAGCTGTGCCATTCCCCTGATGGACATCACAATCAATTATAAGTACGTGATGAACGTCTTCATACGTTTGTACCGCACGGGTGGCCACGGCAACATCGTTAAAAACACAATATCCTTCTCCCCAATTGGTTCCTGCATGATGCGTGCCACCTGCAAGACTGGCAGCAACACCATCCCTCAAGGCCGCGAGGGCGGCATCGACTGCAGCCCCCGTACTTCGCAGTGATCGCTGCACAAGCTCTTGGCTCCATGGAAATCCAATTCTTCGTATCTCTTCCTTCGATAATGTCCCGGCCATCACTCGGCCAATATAGTCCTTGTGATGCACCCTCAACAGTTCAGCGTCGGTAGCTGCATGAGGCTCAATGAACTCAAAATGCACTCCCATCAAAGCATACTTCTGAAGCCGTTCACGAAGTTTTTTATATTTATCAATTGGAAAACGATGGCCAACCGGCAAGGGAAGCCTGAATCGATCACATGGGAAAAGGTGCATGTGCGTCAGTCTACCTCTGCTGACTCTCTGCGCAATATCTGCTGCCTAGGCAGGCACAAAAATATTTAAGTACGTAACATCGTGCAGTTCTTATGCTGAATCAATTGCTGGAAATATCACTCATTTTTGAATCACTCGGAATCATTACCCCATTGGCATGGGAAGTGCACCCCTCAGAACTGTAGTTTGGTAGGAGCTATGATTCCTCAAACCATACAAAAGGAGGGTACTACGACCGACTAATCATTTCTGAATTTTACAAACCATTACGACATACCTTCCTGTCGGAAGGTCTACGACGAACCATTGACCCAGCGCGGTTGCCCGTGCTGGGTCATGGTCTTTATGCGTCTAGATAGTCTAAAACCCTAATAAAACCTAAATCATCGGAAATTTATGCCTTGTTTGACTGATTGCCCTTGCAGGTTGAGCCTCAACAGGCGAACTTCATTCTGAAAAATGGAGTGTAGTAGAGCAGCATAATTCAGGCTCTAATGCTTCTGAGCTATGTGAATTCCCGAATAAAGGATTCCTAAATCAGTATGGATTGGTTTTCTATTGACTGGCTTCATCAGAACTGGCAGCCAACTCTCACTTCTATCGTTGCACTTGTGACACTCGGACTCCTTTTTTCCGGGCGTAGAGCTCCTGACATGGTGATGATGGGCGCCGTCATCGTTCTCTTGTTCACTGGAATTCTTTCCCCAAGTGAAGCACTCGAGGGCATGAGCAATCAAGGGATGATCACTGTTGCCGCGCTTTTTGTTGTCGCTGCGGCTGTTGAACGAACAGGTGCACTGCAAACAATCATTGGTCGTCTCCTGGGAAGGCCCAATTCGCTTGCAACCGCTCAAATTCGCACCATGATCGGCCCTGGCATCTTATCCGCATTCATGAATAACACGCCTGTTGTTGCCCTCATGGTGCCTGCTCTTCGTAGTTGGGCAAGAAAGCATGGTCTCAGTATTTCGAAGTTACTTATGCCAATGAACTGTGCCGTTGTCCTTGGAGGACTTTGTACTCTCATTGGCACTAGTACCACTGTAGTTGTGAGTGGATTGATGGCCCAGCGCACTGGAAAAGCCCTCAATATGTTTGAGATATCCTGGCTTGGCTTTCCGCTTTTTATAATCGGGCTTGTTTATCTCATTTTGGCAAGCAAGGTTTTACTCAAGGACCGTCGACCAGCGATGAGTGCGAGTGATGATCCACGTCAATACTCTCTAGAGATGCTTGTTGAACATGGGAGTCCTCTCGTTGGAAAGACCATTGAACAGGCAGGCCTCCGAGGTCTCCATGGTCTTTTTCTCATGGAGATTGATCGCAATGGACACGTTATGGCGGCTGTTGCCCCAACAGAACGTTTGGAGTCTGGTGATCGTCTGGTATTTGTAGGTGTTGTTGACTCTGTCCTCGAACTTCAAAAAATTCGTGGACTCCGCCCTGCAACCGATCAGGTATTTAAACTTGATGACCCTCGAAGTGAACGTATTCTGGTAGAGGCCGTGGTTTCAACGAGTTGCCCACTCGTTGGCCGTAGCATTAAGGAGGGCCGATTTCGATCAACCTATGATGCCGTCATCATAGCCGTGGCAAGAGATGGTGAACGGCTTCGCAAGAAAGTCGGAAGCATTGAACTGGAACCTGGTGATACTTTGCTTTTAGAAGCAAGCCCTCAATTTCTCGATCTTCAACGTTCAAACCGACATTTTTATCTCGTAAGTCAAATAGCTGATTTTGTGCCTCCACGTCATGATCGTGCTTGGATAGCTATCACAGTAGTGGTCGGCATGATTCTTGCCGTGACTCTCGGTTTGATTCCAATGGTTGCTTCAGCTCTTGCTGCAGCAGCAGCGATGCTGGCAACAAAATGTATTTCGGCGACTGACGCTCGCCGATCTATTGCATGGGAAGGACTGCTTCTTATTGCAGCAAGTTTTGGCTTGGCACAGGCGGTCGAAAAAACAGGACTTGATGGGCTAATTGCTGAATCTGCAATCGGTGCCGTAGGAAGCAGTCCCCTGCTTGTTCTTGGAACAGTCTACCTCATTACCATGTTTGCCACAGAATTGATGAGTAATAATGCCGCAGCTGTTCTGATGTTTCCCATCGCTTGGCAAACGGCTACTAACCTTCAGGTCAATCCAATGCCCTTTGCAATGGCCGTAACTGTGGCAGCCAGTTGTGGATTCGCAACGCCTATGGGTTATCAAACCAACCTCATGATTTACGGACCAGGGGGATACAAATTCACAGACTACACTCGTTTTGGAGGTCCACTCAACCTCATCGTGATGATTGTAACAGTGCTTTTAGCCCCACTGATATGGCCTTTTTAGCCATGCCACGTCCCTTTTCATTTCAAATGGACCCAGCCAATACAATAATTCTAGCAGTCGACTTTCAATGTCGTCGTAATGGACGTACTCTCAGTCTTTATGAGTGATATTCTTTTTCATTACTACCGGGTAAATCCAACAACATGGTTTTATTTGGCCTCACTTCTTTCCATTGCTCTGTTCTTTAAATTTAACCGAGTATTGAGCGTGCGAAACCTGGATCTTGTTGGCCTTATTCTTCTCGCCCCAGGCTTACTCGCAGTTGAATACGGTGGCTACAAAGCAAGTATGGCTGCTCAACAACTTGGTTTTATTTGGATCTTCACCGTTTCTGGCATATTTTTGTTGCGATTACTTTTTGATTCGAATATGGTTCGACGACCAATGTTAGAACCAAATCTTTCTGTGGGTGGTCTAACATTCCTAGGTATTTCTCTATTGGTTTTCTTGCTTGCGAATGTTGTAACAACTCGTCCTCAAAGTGAAGATCTTGCTGCTGCTGCCACAGCAACCAAACTAGAAGCAGGAGAAGGGCATGTCGATGCCGACCAACTCACACGGCTAGGTCCTGGCTATCCTCTTCTGTTTTTATTACCGCAGATATCAACGCAAAGAATTTTTACGCCGGAACCAGATCCATCTCGTGCTGAGACCGCTGCGAGCACTCGTCGGGCGGTTCACGAAACAACAGCTCGTATCATGGCTATCCTCTCACAGCTGGCAATTGTAAGTGGCATGGTCCTGATCGGTTGGTGGCATTTTGATAACATTCGCCTAGGTATTGCTGCAGCAGTCCTGTACCTCCTTCTACCGTATACCGCCATTATGACCGGTCGTGTTGATCATGTACTTCCTGGTGCATTGATCACATGGGCCGTTGTCACATACCGACGACCTTTCACTGCTGGATCACTTATTGGATTAGCCATTGGAGCCATTTATTACCCTATTTTTCTTCTTCCACTCTGGTGTGCGTTCTATTGGGAGCGAGGCATTCGTCGATTCACTCTTGGCGTTGTCTCGGCTCTTCTTGTTCTTGTGATCGCACTCTGGTTTACCTCACCTGATAATGGAACGTTTATTGACCAATTAAGACAGATGTTTGGTTGGATTTTCCCAAATGATGTCTCCCTGGAAGGTTTCTGGGCATTGCCAGGAAATGATGCCGTATTTCGCTTGCCAGTCTTGGCTGCTTTTATTGCTATGATGGCAACACTTGCCATATGGCCATCACCAAAGAATCTTGGCACATTGATGAGCTGTACGGCGGCTGTCCTTGTTGGAAGTCAGTTTTGGAAAGCTCATGATGGAGGGCTCTTCATGGCTTGGTTTCTACCGATGTTGCTCCTAGTAATCTTTCGGCCGAATCTAGAAAATCGCGTTGCTCTTCTTGTTTTAGATGCCAATTGGTTTCCGCGCCGTCGGCAATCATCGGGAGAGACCACATAACTCACCGCGGCGGAGGTCAAGGGGCATCGGAACGCGCTGACGAGCTAACCAGGCTCGCCATGCAAGAAGATCCCAACCAAAATTTTCACCCGTCAGCAAAACCAATGCCTCCAAGACATCACGGTTTCTCATTGGAACATTGATCTGTCTCCGGTTGCTCCCCATTGAAAGTCCAGCATTGCCGTTTGGTGTAAATGTTGCCGTTGTTGATCCTTCTGGTGTGCCATTTCCAACGGTTGTCATGTGCTGCGTTTCTAAAACATTTATGAGTTGAGGGACAACAGTTGTTACTCCAAGTCGACCCAATGAAGCAGCCGCTCGATTAATACGGGCATTATCTTGACCCGAAAGAGCAGCCGTAAGAAATGGTGCTACCGATTGAGGGTCCGATTCAATCAATCGATCGATCGCATCAATGCGAGTCTCTTGATCAGGATGATCAATTGCCGCGAAGACCAAGGTTGTTCGAGCTTCCGGAGATTCAATTCGAGAGAGAGCGTCAATGTACAAAAGTCGCACGCGTCTGTTTGGCTCGTTTACCAATGCTGATGCAAGAGCCGGAACTGCGTAGGGATCAGAAATCTCTGTAATCCGTCTCCGGACCTCTGCAGAGTCATTCTTCGAAAGATCTATTCTGAAACGTTCTAATTGCTTTATCCATTGTTTTTCTGCCAAATTCTTTTTTTTATTCCGTTCGATAATCTCAATTTCTTGAATCGTCCTCCACCCTCCACTGTGCCGCTGATATCCCATTTTGGCCATCCATTCCTGATGGGTTTCACGACCACTTGATGCAGGAACTTCTTCGGCGGTTACGGAAGCTTGTAAGCCGATCAAGAAGCACACAACCATTGCGTAAATAAAAAGTTTCATGGAATACTTATCGTCAAAAACCTTTTATGACATCCTGTAGAATTCCAACGTATTTTGAAAAAACCTGGAAGATAATGGCGGCTACGACCAATGCAACAACTACCCAAGATGCCATTCCAACTCCGTTGGCTGCCATGGTAAACCCTCGTGCAGCAGAGTCATCGTATTTATTGGCCATTCGATCAAGTGCTTCAGCCGTTCCACCCGTTAGTTCGCCAACACCGACAGCTTCGATCACAGCGCGTGGGAAAAGACCAGTCTCCCTTAACATCTCCGAAAGAGTTAATCCCGTTTGAAGACGATTGAGGGCATGAAAGGGGTCTATTGCCAAACTTGGTGACACCGTTGAGGTCAATTCAATCATACGACGAATATCTAAGCCAACGCCAGTTGCAAGGGATCCAGCGCGGCACCATGCCGAAAGTTCCATATCCTCAATCGCTTTGCCTAACACTGGTACTTTTTTTACAAAGTGATGCATAGCCCCTTGACGCCGCCAACTAGCCATTGCACACAAAAACAAGAAGTAGCCAACAAGTACAAGGGCTATAACACTTGAAAGGAAAATACATACACCCTCAAAACCAAAAAGACCTAAACCGACCATATCAAAAGATTTTCCTGCAAATAAAATCAAGACTGCAATGGCTCCTATCGCAACAAGTGCTTGCATTGTAGGCTTTATAAGGGATCGCCTCAAAGATTGTGCAAGAAGGGATGCGCGGCGCAATTGAATCGCCAACTCACGACAAACATCCGGCTCACAACCTGCCTTTTCAGCAGCAGCAAGCATTCCTTGCACAGTTGGTGAAAACGTGCCGCCAGCAGCTAATATTGACTCCCTAAGTGTCCTGCCACGAGCAAGAGAGTGTGATACTGCTGAAATAGCAGGACGCCAGCGGTTAGTGGCATGAATTGCCTCATTTGCCCATGCCTTTCGCATATCGATACCAGCAGACGTGGCAATGGAAATCCTATTGAGAAGTTCCGACACATCCCCATCTGGCATTCGTCGCCTAAGCATGCAGAATATTCTAGCATCTACTCACAATTTTGGCGGTCATCTGGTACAAGAAGTTCAAATTATGAAGCCAAAGCCCTCTACAAAAAGAACTCGCGACTGGCCTACCGTAACAATTGTGGGGGTAGGCTTGATCGGTGGGTCTATCGGCCTTTCCCTACAAAGCCGAAAAATATCCAATCGAGTTATTGGGGTTGGGCGATCAAACAGATCTCTTTCCCTCGCAAAAAAATCAAAGACCATTACTGAGACTTCGCTTAATCTTGAACGTGCCGTTGCTGAAGCTGATCTTGTGATTCTTGCAACAAACGTAAGCACGATCCCAGATCTGTTGGATCGTATTGATAAACATGTATCACCGGGTACGTTCATCACAGATGCTGGCAG
>CACORA010000002.1 GCA_902629495.1 Planctomycetaceae bacterium | reverse complement strand
GTATTTGTTGATGCGTGTCGTACCATCCCAGAAGAACGACTCCCAGAAATTGAAACGCGAGTTTGTGAAGCGTTTGATGAAGACCAGCTCCAAATGATGATGCAAGAAGCTGGAGCGAGTAGCATGCGTGAGTATGATCAGATTCTTCGTTCGCAAGGACAATCACTTGATCGCTTACGCAAAATGTTTTTTGAGCGGGCACTTGCTCAGCAATGGCTCTCTACACAAGTAGAATTGAATACTGAAATTCCTCATGCCGATATGATCGCATGGTATGAAAACCATTTGGAAGAATATGAGTTTCCGGCAAAGGCAAAATTTGAGCAGTTGTCAGTGAAGATTACGGCCTCCGAATCACGTGATCAGGCGTGGAATAAATTAGCGAGCATGGGAAATGAGGTGTTCAATGGCCGACCATTCAACGAAGTGGCTCGTGAAAAATCAGATGGTGCTACAGCTTCGAATGGCGGCGTATTTGATTGGACATCGAAAGGATCATTGGTCTCTACAAAACTGGATGAAGCACTCTTTGAGTTGCCCATTGGTCAGCTGAGTTCCATTCTTGAGGATGGAGACACACTTCATATTATTCGAGTTACGGAACGCACCGAAGCCGGTCGGACGCCTTTTATTGACGCGCAGGTTGGCATTCGTGGAAAACTCCTTGCGGAACAAAGGAATAATGAAATGAGTTCCTACCTTCAGAGACTCAGGGACCGTACACCGGTTTGGACGATCTTTGATGAGGACGAATCTAAGGAAGTTACGGCAAGCCGACCCACGTCTCTGAAATAGTTTTCTACTTTTCAGCGTACACAATTGCTCGACGGTAGCGATCGATACCAACGAGCCCATCCGTCACAGGATCACGTGCAAATCCTTGGCCTGGAAAAGGACAGTGAAGCGCCTCTATAAATCTCAACGTACTTCCTTTCTCAGGAATTTGAAGTCGATAGAGCACTCGAAAATGATGATGTGACACGAGCAGTGAGTCACCATCCCAAATACCACCAGAGCCACTCATGCCATCCCAATCTGCAATAACCGCATCTGGAAATGTAAAACGTTGTCGTTCACGATCAAAACCATCGGCCTCGTATTCTATTAGTACTGTGTGATGATTGTCGTCGCCGTAATGCGCAAAGCAGCACCACCACCGCCCCTCTTTGACAATGCACCACACCAGACTTCCTGGAGGTTCAGAAAACACATGGTACACGCTGAGTGTATTTTCCTCAGGATCATATACCCGGATATCTGACTCGTGTGGCATTGCAGGGTAATTAGAATGAGCACACCACAACTTTCCATCATGGAAAAAACCACTATTGAGATGCTGCGTGTCGTCTGTTGTTGCCGTGGAGACCAGTTGACCGGACTCCCTGTTGTATTTCGCTATCGTTGTATTTGAAATGGCATAGACATGCCCAGTATCCGCTGCTGCCGCCTGCGTTGCGTGGGGTGAAGAAATGTGTCTGGTTGCGGTCCACCCTGCGCTACAAGGCAGGGACGAAGACGCGTCGCCTGACGTCACTGCAACGAGAAGAAGAACTACCAGCCCGCTCATGACGCTTCATCGTTGCCGATGGCTTCTCCGATGGCTAGACTGGGCTTTCTTCGGTCTGATTTGACCACAATTTCAAGGAACTGTGCATGAGTGCCCCAACAACCAAACAGACGGCGACGCCTCCTTGGCCAGGCACCAAGTCTGATGGTACGGCTCGTCTCGAGGTCGATGGCGAAGTATCAGAGGTCCCTATCATTGAGGGAACCGAAGGCGAGCGGGCGCTCGATATTTCACGACTGCGTTCTTCAACGAACACAATTACGCTTGATGAGGGATATGTAAACACGGGTTCAACCACGAGTGCCATTACCTATCTCGATGGTGAGCAGGGAATCCTCCGCTACCGTGGATATCCCATCGAAGACCTTGCCTCGAAGGCAGACTATGTCGAGGTTGCGTACCTTTTGATTTACGGAAAACTTCCAACTGCAGATGAAATTGAAGATTTTCGTAATTCGTTATCGCTTCACACCATGATCCATGAGGAGATGCGCAGTTTTTATAATGGCTTCCCTCGAGATGCTCATCCAATGGCGATTGTAGGGAGTGTTGTCGGAGCTCTTTCAACCTTTTACCAAGACTCTCTTGATCCTCGCGATCCTCAGCAGGTTGAAGTCGGCGTGCACAGGCTCCTTGCAAAACTTCCGACAATTGCTGCCTACAGCTATAAAAAGTCTGTTGGTCAGCCACTTATGTATCCCCGAAATGATCTTGGCTATTGCGAAAACTTTTTGCAGATGATGTTTGCCGTACCATGTGAGGAGTATCAAGTAGATCCTGATTTTGCAAAAGCACTTGATATGTTACTCATTGTTCATGCTGATCATGAACAGAATTGCTCCACATCAACGGTGCGTATGGTCGGCTCCAGTGATGCAAACCTTTTCGCTAGTATCTCAGCCGGAATTTCTGCCTTATGGGGTCCACTTCACGGTGGTGCCAATCAAGCATGCGTAGAAATGCTCGAACAAATCGTTGCGGATGGCGGAAACGTAAAGAAATATGTTGATCTCGCAAAACGAAAAGATTCTGGTTTTCGCTTAATGGGTTTTGGGCACCGTGTGTACAAAAATTATGACCCTCGTGCCAAACTCATTAAGGCCACATGCGACCGACTTCTTGAAAAACTGTCGAGACGAGATCCAATCTTTGACATTGCTCAGCAACTTGAAGAAGTTGCCTTAGCTGACGAGTATTTTATTGAACGCAAGTTGTATCCAAATGTGGATTTCTACTCTGGTGTGATCTACCGAGCAATGGGAATCCCTGTGCAGATGTTCACAGTGCTCTTTACCATGGGTCGCTTAGCTGGTTGGATCGCCCATTGGATTGAGATGCACCATTCACCTACCAAGAAAATCTGCCGACCTCGGCAAGTGTACACAGGTGAAACACTCCGTGAGTTTGTACCCATCGCTGACAGAACATAGTCAACGACCGTCAGCGTTTTTGCTGTTGACGTTTTGACTGAAAAAATTCCGTAAGCATTCTGCTGCATTCTTCAGCCAACACTCCACCAATGTGATGAACTCGATGATTGAGACGTTCATCATCAAAAAGCTTGTAGAGTGATGCAACAGCACCAGCCTTGGGGTCAGCTGCCCCCCATACGACATTTGGAACACGTGCCTGAAGAATGGCTCCGGCACACATTGGGCATGGCTCCAGCGTGACATACAGAGTGCATCCTTCAAGCCGCCAACTCCCAAGATGAGCAGCTGCCTGCGTGAGAGCTATCATCTCAGCGTGAGCGGTTGGATCCGCCAACTGTTCGCGTTGGTTATGTGCACTCGCAACAATTCTGCCAGCTGATACCACAACCGCACCAACTGGAACTTCATCAGCTTCAGCAGCTACCCGAGCCTCCTCAATCGCAAGCCGCATCCACCGATCGTGGGTCTGCTGGCCAAAAAACGTTTCCTCGAGCTCGGGAGGCTCTTGTTCAGAAAATTGGTAATTCATGTCACCACTCTACCCCACATTCTTCACAACGTGGAGTTGATTCACTTGGGCAGGATGGATTCATTGAGTATCATCTCGTAGAATTATCCTCATTTTGGGACTTTTTCGATGGATCCAATATCACTCCTTCTTCGATGGGCTCACCTCGTTGGCGCCGTTCTAGCTATCGGCGGACTTGCTTTTGCTCGCTTCGGCCTCCTTCCAGCGCTTGCTGACTTTGATGAAGAAACTCGAGCACGCATTCATGAATCGATTCGTCGACGATGGCTACCGTTGGTGATTCTGTCGATTACTCTTTTGCTGGTGAGCGGACTGGCCAATTTTCTTCTTTTCAACAGGCTTGTAAAAGAACAAGGCTGGGCCGGTGGAACATGGATGCAGCAAACCAGCTATCACGCACTCTTTGGCGTAAAGTTTCTGCTTGCCATGGGTGTCTTCTATTTTTCGAGTGGTCTTATGGGGCGCAGCCATGGCACACAGTGGATCCGAGACAATCGATCAACCTGGCTTACGATAACACTTGGAATGGCCATTGGTATTGTGATCATCTCAGGATGTATGCGACAGCTTCACACTGGTCCAAACGTCATTCCAGATGATGGCGGCGTTTCCATGGATGAAACCGACAACCGTGACGAAGCACCCCCGGCTCGATACCAAGATGGAGAAGCGGGCTCAAGTTTTCGTAATCAAGAACAAGAACTGATTCTCCCTGGTGCCGATACGGATGACGTTAAAGAAGCAGACGCTCCATTAGAATCAACACCAGAGGAAACGAACGCAGAACCGACTCCTGAGTAACGCCACTATCTCAAACCTTGATCATCTCGATCATCAAATGACATTATGGGAAAAAAAGATAAAAAACGCATGGATGTGCTGCACCAGAAGATTTCAAAACTGCAGCAGCAGTTAGCTGGGGCCAAAAAACAACCCGACGATCCAGCTGAAGTTCCACGACTTGAGCAAGCGTTGGCGGCAGCTCATGCCGAGCTGGCAAATCTAAAGAAGCCTTGAGATGGGATTTGCTGACCTGTTCAATTTTTTTGGAAGCCGAAAGTCGAAAGTCGACTTGTGGAGACGTTATGAAAAAATCCACGAAAACACGTCCGGCACCATGTCTACTTTCTACAAGGTACGAGATCGTCAAACTAACGATATTGTTGGACTCAAAGTAGTCGATATGGCCAAGGCTGGCCCAATCGAACGCAGGTATCAGCAACTTGGAAAGCCCAATGAGGGTGACATTGGCCTCGCCATTAAGGGCACTCATGTTGTCCAGACACTTGATTGGGGCACAACTCGTGATGGAGGTTTATTTATTGTTGAAGAGTTTATTGAAGGCCGGCTCCTTCATGTCATGATTTCTTCAAAGAAACAAATTGAAGCGTCAAAGCGCCTTCGTTTCATTCGACAAGCAGCAGAAGCCATTGATACTGTTCATGCTGCTGGTTTCGTTCACCGGGATATTTGTCCACGCAACTTCCTTGTCACACCAGAAGACACTCTTAAGATATTTGACTTTGGACTTTCGGTACCTGACAAGCCTGCATTCCTGCAGCCTGGTAATCGCACGGGCACTCCAAACTATATGGCTCCAGAAGTTGTCCGCAGACGACACTTTGATAAACGTATTGATATTTTTTCTTTTGGCATCTCGGCATTTGAAATCTGTACGTTGGGGCTACCGTGGCCTCGAGGAAATACGGGGCGAGCAGCCCTTTCACACGATTCTCCCCCGCTGGACATTCGTGAAGGATGTCCGGATATTCCAGAAAAACTGGCTTGTGCCATTATGGCCTGTTTGGAACCGGATCCAGCAGATCGCCCCCCTTCTACTGAGGCTTTTCTACAAATGATCGCCTCCGTCGAAGCGTGATAACAAGGCTCCCTTGAAGCAAGCGACGAAGCATCGTAATGTGTGTACTTGTTGAGAGATTATGTTTTGGATGACCTGAGGTATGTTTCCATGACGATGGACAAAAGTCTTCGTATTCGCAAAGGTTCAAGTGGTGCCCGTGGTGTTCTGTCACGTGCAGAGCGGATAACCAAACTCAAAGAATTGGAACGCTGGCAGGATGGCCAAAGCCCTATCGGTCTACCAAAGGTTCGAGTCTTCAAAATGTCGATGAAGAAAAAGAAGAAGGCCAAGGCTGACGACTCAGCTGATGGTGAAAAGAAATAACTATTTCTTAGCTTTCTTTGTTCTTTGATTCGAGCACGTCTCGTGCGGCTTGCTGTCCAGATGCAATCACTTGTGGTATACCCACACCGCTATAGGCTGCCCCGGCCAAGGCAAAATGCGAAATTGCAGACACCCTGGAAAAGAGAGACCTCACTCGTTCCACATGCCCAACGTGATATTGTGGCATGGACGTGTGCCACCGATTAATCTGTGACAGTTTTGGTACACCCTGAATACCAAGAATGTCTGCTGCTTCCCGTTGCACACGTTCAAGAAGAACACTGTCGTCAAGCGTGGATGCTTCAGGGTCAAGTGCTCCGCCCACAAACACTCGGATCAGTGCATGGCCATCCGGTGCACGACCGGGAAACTTGGAACTCAGAAAACTGATGGCAAGAATGCTGCGACCTTCAGATCGTGGTATCACAAGGCCTGCTGCATTAAGAGGGTGAGCAATACATGTTTTC
Organism: Planctomycetaceae bacterium; assembly: GCA_902629495.1. The sequence goes on along the minus strand of CACORA010000002.1, from coordinate 102,639 downwards.
TCATAACCGAGCGATACAACGGCTGACCCTGCATATTCAATTTCGTCGAGGTCAGACGCTACTGCAGGGCATGCACTTCTCAATATCTGTGCTGCCTTGGGTGCAGGCAATGCCACAATAACTGCATCAGCTTCCAGCGGTGAATGGCGATCCAATACAACCTGCCATCTGCCGCGCGAATACTGGAGATTTGTGATTTGTTCCTGAATAAATTCTGCTCCAGATGCTTGCACATACTCTGTCAGTCTTAAGGGAAGCGTCTCCATACCTTTGGACAAACTGACAAACTGACCATACCGTGCACCACTGGCAGCCTGTCCACGAGGAGATTGTTTCAAACGAGCGCGTTCACCCATAAACAAACTGCCGTGCTCCTGCTCCATTGCGAGAAAGTCCGGGCAGGCGGCTGCCATACTCAAACGCATTGGATCCGCTGTCCAGATACCGGCAACAAGTGGTTGGACAAGTTGTTCAAATGCTTCTCGACCCAGCCTACGGGTCGCAAAATGCTCAAGTGATTCATCATCACCGTTGCTTTTTGATATCAAGGGTTCACACAACACTCTGAGCTTGCCAGCAAGGGAGAGGGCTGGTGTACGGAGGATACTTCGAATCTGACCTGGGGCGAGCAGACGAAACCCTGCTGGAATCGGAATGAGTTGGCCCTTGTGAAGAATAAGGGCTCGTCGTACTGGATCTGCAACACTGATAATGTCATCTTCCAACCCAAGGCGCTTCACCAACTCGATTCCTTCTGGGCGAACTGCAAGAAAACTGTCCGCGGAACCTTCGGTGACCCAACCATCATGATACTTCGTACGAATCACCCCCCCTGGTTGCTTGCCAGCATCGATGACTGTCACTGTGACCTGATCACCAGCACGTCGTAGCAAGTCCTCTGCGGAAGAAAGTCCAGCAAGACCGCCACCCAAAATCGCCACATGGTATTTTGATGTTTTCTGCATGCCTAAGAACGTGTGTTGTGGGTCTCTTGGAAGTTTAGGTAAGGAAGCGAAGCCAGATATCTCGAATGAATTTGATCTAGATCGCTGAGGCAAGGAAGCCTAGTGTCCGCTTCATATCGGGGTAGACCGTAAGCGATTACCCTTTGTCCGCAGACGGAAGGAGAAGTTGTCGTGGCCATGCAGCAGTACTCAAGGGTGGTAGTCATTGGTATCGTCCTGCAGGCAATTGTAATCGGATTTGGCTCATCTGGATGCTCGCGCTCAAATTCAAAAAAACAAACAACCCCGGCCCTCAAATCATCGCAGTTGATGCGGCAGCCAAGCTGGCTGCAGTCGTATGGGAAGAAAAGTACAAAACAGTCTCAACCAGTGACCAAACCTCGGGTATCAGGAGACGCACCCGTGGCTCCTCAAGCTCCAGCCACGTTGGTAACGGATCCTCAAGCTTCACCACTCGAAGTTTCTCATAACGCAACAGACCTAGACATTCCCGACACACCGCCTGCCACTGCTGAAGGCAAACCTGGTCGAGCGTTAGTGCGTTCTCGAGACACCTCAACGCTTGATTCTCATGCACTGCTTACCGCCGGATGGGCAGATCTTGTGCCGGGAGAATCCGCTGGACCAAAGCCAGATATTGATGTTGATCATCCAACCGTGTCCAAACAGGAAAAACTTGGTCCTGAAGACAGTGTCCTCGCATCTGGAACCGCTGCAGCCGAAAGTACAAGTGACATGCTTTCGAATGATCAGACAGCTTCTGCTGAGTCCCTGACCAGCGTTGATCGTACTGAGGAAAAGACTGTCGAAGAAGAATCCGTTGACACTCAGTCTATGAAGAATGACACGAGTGAGGGTGAACTCACTACGAACTCAACAGAAGATGAGCCTGAAATAAATGCCGTGTCTGAATCTCAGCAAACAGTGAGTTCAGAGGATACATCTCCTGATGCCAAATTCCCTGAATCAACCGAAACCACCCCTCAACAAGTATCGACGTCTCTACAAGAAGAACAACTGCAATCTGAAAATTCTACGTTCACCGAGGTCGCCCAAGCTGATTCTGAGCCCAGTCCAATGTCAGAGATAGAGACATCTGATCTGTCGAACACTACAACATCTGAAGAATCGGCACCGATTGCTTCATGGGCTCAACAGGCTGATATCGGAGAACCGTTGTATCTTCCAGCAAAGCCATCTCCTCAGCAGGAGATCAGTGCAGAAGATAACAGTACCGTTGATCCTGAAATCGTATTGAGCCAACCACCAACCAACCCAGAATCAGAAATCACAGCAGATCCTGAAAACAATCTGGCTGGAGAAACGATCCCCTCAGAAGAGAAGCCAGAAGACACTCCTGATACTTCGAGTGTTGCAGAACAGGTCCCTGTCACGCCTTCTGAAACAGCTGACGGCTCTGAAAACATGATAGAAGACTCTTCTGAAGAAGACGCTTCAATCGCATCCTCGAACGAAAACCTGACATCACCAGACGTTGGAGAAGAAACTCCCACTGAAACAAGTGTTGCTACTGATAATCCGCCGAGGGAAATTCCACCATCAAGCGATGTTCCCGCACTCGCTCGACCAGTCGCGGAACCCCCTGACCAGACTCCGACACTTGCCATTGATCCAGCAAGTTTTCGTGGCATATACCCTGGCAAAAGTACTCGTGAGGAATTAGAGGCCTCATGGGGAAAAGGTGAACCATTTACACGTGATGATGGATCCACAGGACTGTTATGGAATATTGAGCCTTTTGAAGGCATTGAGGTTGTCATCGACGGAGAGTCCGTAGGGTCCATCCTCATAAAGCTGGCTGAACCAACAGAAACAGCTCAACTGGCAGAATCACTGGAAATCAGTGACATTCGAACAGTATCCGTGCTCGATGAGGCAGGGAATTCTATTGGAGAGGTTTATCCCGAACGAGGGGTTATTTTTAGTATCGATCCTGAATCCCAGTTGGCCCAAGCAGTCATCCTGGAACCTCTCGATCCAGAATCATTTGTTCTGCGAGCTGAAGGTGAGCTTTCGTCAAACTCCGCGTTTGCAACAGCTGATCTTCAATACGCCATTAAGATCGATAGCACACACTTAAGAGCCTTGCGCCTGCTGCTGGCTCTGCGATGCGAACAGGGAAAATGGGATGACGCTCTGACGCTGGCGACTCAGGCTGAGGCTATTGATCCCGATGACATCTGGACACGTCTCAAGCATGCCAGTGTTTTAATGGCACTTGAACAGACAGAAGCGGCAAAAGAAAAGGTGGAGGCTGTTCGTGATCAACCAAAAACATCTCCACTCGTTTTCGCGCAGGCAGAACGGATGCTCGCCCGTATTGAACTGGTATCTCCAGAGCCTGACTATCAGGATGTCGTGCAACATTTTTCAGAAGCCATTCGTACAGCCAGTGGTCTGCTCACCATAAAATCCATTCCAGCCAGAAACGCTGCCCGTGACGTCCTTCTTGATGCCCATCTTGGCACAGCGCTCGCTATTGCCAAGGGGACCTGGCAGCAAAAGAGCCGCGTGATTCCCAAGTGGATTAGTCGCACTGAAAAAATCATCAACGAAGCACAGATTACTGATGATTTGGAAAAGCACACCTTGGAGCTCCAAATGTGTCGAGGCGCACTGTCTGTCGCTGCAGGTTCGACAGAGACGTTTGATCCTCTTCCATGGGTGAAACGCCTCCTGCAGGTTCGAAGCAAACTTGATGACTCCGTGTCTGATCCGTGGCGACGTCGTCAGATTGACTGGGAAGTTGGTGAGGGTCTTTCTGATGCACTTGTTGCAACTCAAAAGCGAGGTGATGCATCAGACATGCTTGAGAATACAACACTCACTGCAGCCTATCTTGAACGAGGATCTGAGTTTCGGCAGCTGACAAATAGCGATCGGAAAAAATTCGGAAGTCTTTTGTTTCAGATCGGTATTCTGTACAGCCTTCAAAAAGGTGACCACGCGACAGCAGTGACGTGGTTTGATAAGGCTCTTCCCATGTGGGAAAGTAATCAAACATTTCGAGGAGAGGGAGAAATCGGTCAACTGGGTGAGTCGCTTGTCAGCATGGCAATCTCATACTGGCAAATCGACCGCCGCGAAGATGCCCTTGCGATCAACCGGAAGGGTGTTGAGTTGATGGTAGAGGCTGTCGCCAGCGAACAACTCGACGAGCAGGCATTGGCAGTCGCCTATGGCAACCTTTCGACCATGTATGCCGAAGAGGGTGACGACGCACAGGCACAAAGCTTTGCTGATCTTGCATCCCGTGCTGAAGCTACCGGCAGTATTCGAAAGTAATGATTCTCAACGTTTTCCCGTGAACGCTACAGCAGGCTCTCTAGTAGCAGTCGCATTTTTCGAAGTTCACCGACTTGATCAACATCGTCCATCGGTGGCATATGCGCACACAGGGCGCGAGTGTAGCCAACTCGGTTGAGCTGATTGACAATTTTGCCGTACTCAACATTGCCCTGGCCTATTCGCACCTGCTCCACCTCGGGCTTGGTATCTCTGAGATGCACATGGGCAACATACTTAATGATTGGCTCCCATGATACTGCTTTTTTCGCACCAAAAATAAACTGACTTGGATCGAGTGTGACGCCAAGCCCGGGAACATTTCGACACAAGGATGCTGTGGTCTCAGCATCCTGAGTCATTCGCCCAGCCATGGTTCGGACCGCCACAACTTCACCAAGATCATGTGCAATGGCCACTAACTTTCTAAGACGTTCAATTTCTCCATTGAAGGGCGTCCCGAGTTCTGAGGCATCCACCACCATCGTGACAACACCTAGTGTTTTGGCGAGTTTGCATGTTGCAGAAAAGAGATCGTAATACGCTGGTGAATCTGATGCTGAAAATGATACGGCAACTGGTCGCAGCCGCTGCAGGTCGCTACAGGCGGCAATCGCCGCATCCGGATCCGCTGCTACCTGCGATGGCTGAAGGTGACCCCCTTGTTCGTGCACGTCTATTTCAACGGCTGTAAACTCCAATTCCGCGAGGCGTTCCATTGCCTTATCCAAAGGCATATCGGGAAAACACTCTGTACTCACGCACACAAACACTCAGTCACTCTCCTCTCGGATTCGCTCCATGTCGTTTCTGCCAACTCTGGCTACAGCCAAAAGGTAGCGATACTCGGCAAAAACTACTACTGCATTCCTTTTCAGAGAACTGGACACAACTGAGGATTCTCTGCGTAGAATAAGAAACTCGCTTTCCTCAAGGAGTCTTTCATGAACTACGAATCCCAACAGCCCCCAACCCGAGTCATCCTCGAACAGGGATCCGTCTGGAGCCGATGGGGGGCACGCGTAGCGTGGATCATTACGGGTTTTGCAGTTCTCTCAGCCTTGGCCAGTAGTGGGGCCCATTCTCAGTATTTCCAGAAAGGCACCAAGGTGCTTGAAGAGTACCACTCTCTGTCCAAGAATGCCTTGCAAAAAGTAGCGGTAGTGGAAATTGCTGGAACCATCATGGGAGGAAACGGTTTCGCTCGTTGGCAGCTTGATCGGATTGCCGATGACCCAGATGTAAAGGCCATTGTTCTTCGAATCGATTCTCCTGGTGGAACGGTCAGCGGCAGTGATGAAATCCATTACCGAATAGGTGAACTTGCAAGCGAACGAAACCTTCCAGTGGTTGTCAGTATGGGCAGCATGGCCGCCAGTGGTGGGTACTACATCGCCATGGCCAATGGGGGAGCCGATGATGTCATTTTTGCAGAACCTGCCACCATCACTGGTTCCATTGGTGTGATTATTCCTCATTTTGATTTTTCAAAACTCATTAAGAAATTTGATATTGAAGATGATTCCATTTCGAGCGGTGTGCTCAAAGAAATGCTGAGCCCTACAAAAGATCGAACGCCAGAACTCGCTGAAAAAGAGCGAAAAATTCTTCAATCACTTGTTGATGAAATGTTTGGTCGTTTCAAGGCAATTGTCAAAGACGGTCGGCCGAAACTCGATGACGAGCAATTGAGTTTGGTCACAACGGGTCAGATCTTCACAGCTGACCAGGCAAAGCAAGCTGGCCTCGTTGATAAGATCGGCTTTATCGAAGACGCCATCGAGCGGGCGATGGAGCTTGCAGGACTGACTGAAGCCTCGACTCGAGTGGTAAAATACTCCCGTCCAAAAGGAATACTCGATGACTTGATTGGCGGAAATTCCGTTGGAGCACGTCAGACAACTGCATTGGAGGCGCTCGCTGAGTGGACCACTCCTCGTGCCTGGTATTTATGTTCGTGGTGGCCAGCACTCATTCAAAATCGATAACCATCACTCTCCTAAAGAGTGCGCAGACCTTCAAGCCAATCTGCATACAGGCTCGTAATTTTTTCTCGATTAAACGCTTGTTCGGCCAGCATGCGAGCACGTTGCCTACACATTGCCAAAGCAGATCGATCCTCTGCCAGCGTGCGAATGGCTTGTGAGAGTGAGTCAGGTTCACCTGAGGTGTAGTGCAAGCCAGCGCGTGGTTCATCCAGAATCGGTTGCATGAGATCCTTCAGTCCACCAACCATGGCCAACCCAGCTGATGCATAGTCAAATGTTTCAGACGGCATGGCTGACACAGATTCCGGTCTGGTCAGTACGAGACCCACGTCACATCGAGCCAGAAGATCTGCATATGTTTTCTGATCGAGCAATCCATGAACAACCAGTCGACATGATCCATTGGTCGCCGCAGCAGCATTCCGGACGTTCTGCTCGAATTTTCCTTGACCCGTGAAATGGATCGTCGCATGCACACGATGCTGTGACAGGTGTCGTACTGCAGCCAAGAGTGTATCGATGTCCTCGGCCGCACTGAGTTGTCCGGCATGTACACATTCCAGTGTGTCCGTATTCTGTTCCGCTGTTCGTTGGACCAGTTGGATGCCTGGTGCAAGAGCCACATGATCGATTGAACGAGGAGGTCGATCAAACTGCTGAGGGTACCCGCCTAGTGGTGCGATGAATCGTGGAACATCGTCCGGCACGACCATTGGGCTTGATGGAATACACTCTGGAGAAGCTGCTGCAATTGCATCAGCTGCACGAAGAACATTATTTCGACGGTTCGTCATTCGTCCAAGAAGAAATCGTTTGATAAACGGTCGAAATAATGTGGGACCTGGGACCAACCCTTCGAGAGACTCTGGCCAGCTGTTCAGAGCATCGATGACAAGCGTTGAATTGAGCCGTGCTGCAAGGCGTGCGGCTGCTTCTGGACCATCAATGGGAGGGAGCGTCGCAAGAATAATGTCAGGCCGCGTGAGATGCCCGGCAGCGACAGACTCATTTGCGAGTCGTTCAAACGTTCGACCAAAGTCACGATGGCTCATGAATCGGGCTCTCGCCATATCCTGTTCATAGCCTCTGACAGCCACCAACCGAACGGAAAATCCTTCATCATTACGCACACCAAGAGGTGCTGTACGCGATGTTTTCTTTCGGTGGCTCCAGTTGGCGGACCACCATGTCACGTCATGGCCACGCGATGCCATCAGCCGAGCAAGTGACCATGTGCGTTGGGCAGGAAAGTGCTCGCCTGGGATATCGTCAAGAGGGTTGACGATCCAGATGGTAAGCGGGTTGTCGACAGGTTCAGGCTGGCTCATGTTCGAACTGTAGCAGGTCATTCGAGCGCAGCGCAGAGGACAGCGTCAACAACGGAGTTGCCGCACATTCACCGAGGGGGTGCGCTCGTTACAATCGGAATATGTGTTCGTCAGGACCGCTGCGACCGACCCTGTTGGGCAGGGGTATGACCGCGGACTCATAAGAACGTATGATTTTCCGGGAAAGAGGTGCATTCGGAATCTGCCTCTTTTTTTGCCCTCGTAGCTCAGGGGATAGAGCACCGCTTTCCTAAAGCGGGTGTCGCAGGTTCGAATCCTGCCGGGGGTATTACCTTCTCAAGAGGTATAGCGGTTTTTTGCGATTTGTATCCGCTGGATACAGATATGGATACAGAACCGCTCAACTGACTAGCCCAATCCCCAGGCATCCTAATGAGTGACAATCCTTTGTTCAACGGTGAGGGCATTGAAGCGGGTGCCCATTCAGGAGTTAGACTTAGAAATCATGACGACATTTCAAAGGAGCATGATCACCATGCAAAACCAATATCAGTTTCTTCGCAAGACGCCAGTATTTTTGTGGGCTTTCGCCATCATCGCCAGTCTGCTGTCGAGCTTCGCCGCCGCACAAAACCTGCCAACCATGGAGGAGCGCGCCGCCTGGTTGATCGAACAGTGCCGTGGCGAAAGCATAAAACCCAACGCAAAGCACGGGCCTGCGGTGGCCTTGGCGCGTCTCGCGCTGAACCCTGACGACGCCCATGTGATCGACAGGATCACCCACTACTATGATGAATTACCCGCCGTGAAAAACGGCGAGCAGTTTACCTACTACGGCGTGGCCTGGGTGCTGGGCAAGTACTGGGATAAGTTTACCCCGGCACAACGCGATCACCTGAAGTCCAGGATCAAAGGCTTCAGCGATCTTCTGGGGCACGGGACCGAAAACCACGCCATCATGAAGGGCGCTGCCGCCTATCTCTTCGCCCAGTATTGGCCCGACGAAAGTGGTTGGGTGAGGGGCGAGAAAACAAGTGCGGAAGTCATGGAGACGGCACGCGATCAAATGCTGGCGGTGATGCGCAGTCTCTACGATAAGGGATATGCGGAGGACCTCTCGCCGACCTACGCGCCGGTTCATCTGGCTCCCTACTACGCCCTCTACGAATGCGCCACGGATCCTGAGATGAAAGCTGCGGCCGACGCGGCGCTCCACTTCCACCTCGCCAACATAGCGGCCAACCACTTCGAGGGCACGACAATCCCCCCCGTGGACCGCGATAAGCCATCAAGAATCGAGAACACAAACACGAGCAAAGAAAGTAAGAACCTGAACACATCCTGGATACACTGGCTCTACTGGGCCGACGCGCAGAACTGGATGGCGTCGTCCAAACCTAGCAGATCAAATGATATCCGCATCACTTACTCGGCTGTTACCAGTTGGAGGCCCCCCGCCGCCATCGATTGCCTTGCTAGGGGGAAGACAGTCCCCTATGAGTTAACCGGAGCGGCTTCTGCTTTTGGCTTTTGGGGAGGGGGCGCACCGGCGAATTGCATGCGCTATGTCTACCGCAACGAACTCTACGCCATGGGGAGTGGGTTCTTCCGATATGCTCCGCGCGGTTACTACGTTTACTACACTGCGTTTCGCCTTATCTATAAGAGCCCCGACCTATACAACTTCCTTGAGTGCTACCATCCCTACTGGAGAAGCAATGACCGCTCTTGGCGGGGGTTGAATTCGCCGTTTCAGCAGTGGGCACAGCATAAGGGCACAGCGATCGCCCTCTTCAACATCCCAACCGACGACCCGTGGGCCGGCCTGGGAAGACCCAGAGGAGACTGGCAGGCTCTCCGCGATGACCACTCCAACAATCTGATCCAGGAAGCGCTCTTGAGCTTTCCGAAGTCGATCGATCAGAAGACCGAGGCGAACGGCTGGATTTTCTTGCGGGAAGGCGACGTCTACATCGCCATCCGTCCGCTGAAGCCCTACACGATAGACGCCAACTATTCGCAGGCTATTGAAGACGCCGTCCATTCGCAGGCTATTGAAGAGTTCAACGTGGTTCGCAGCGCCTTCGCGCAGACTGGCTTTGTCTTCGACATCGCGACGAAGGGCGAGTTCGCCACGTTCCAGGCGTTCCAGGCAGCAGTGAGTCAGAACCCGCTCATCGTGGACTGGGATCAGCTCTCCGTGACATACACAAATGTGAAGGACGACACCCTCACGGCGACGTGGAACCCGCCGAAATACGACGTCCCCGAAGGGGAGCGGGTCCTAGTTCGGGCAGACATCACTGTCAACGGCGCCGAGGTTCCGATCGACAACGATTTCATCAACGCCAGAGCGGTAATGAAATCTTCGTCCGTCGAGTTGGTCGACAGAGTGCTGCGGTTGCGGACTTTGGCGGGAAAGCTCGAGGTGGACTGGCGACAAAGAGTGCCCAAGTTCAGCAAGCAGTAGTTGCACCAAGCTATAAGAGGTTGACATAGCACAATTCGGGCCTAACCCAGGTGTCTTTCGTTGTGCCTTTGCGTGGTGGGCATGTCGGCACTTACCGCCCTGCCCCCGGCTCTGCGATTATCTATCACTTAAATGGCTTTATAGCCGTGTATGGGATTGGTTTTCACCGTTCATCTTTGGAGCCAACGCGTAACCCACAACAGCACCATTAGGATTAGAAAGAATAAAATGCTGATGTTATGAGTAAGTACTATGAATAGCGAGGATTACTTTCTTTCTTATCACTTGGTCATTTTGCTAAATCAAAAGTAAATAATTAGCGTAGATTCAACCGTTAATTATTTTCATTACCCAATATGCTCATAAAATGAACGTAAATGAATTGGGTCTGACTCCTTCTTCTGCACCACCAGCGACTTTCATACCACTAAACCACAAAGTATTCTGTTTTATAAAAATACCCACTAATAAAATCACATCATTGAAAGCCCACAATTAATCTCTAGTGGATACGAAATGGATACAGGCATTGGCGGTATGGTTTGGGCATAGATAGTTGTTACAGAATGATTTGGTTTGTTTTTTAGATCCTTTGCCCACCGATGCCCAATGATGACCACCATTGACTACCGAATAAAAATAGTGAAAAAGTAGGTGCGAATCCTGCCGGGGGTACTTGGTTTTGCCTTTAGTACGGGTGAAACCACGTTTTCCACACATCTGTGTGGAAGAATGCCTCAACTGTCACTCTGGTAGACAAAAAGTGTCTCCAATCTCCCCAAAAAAATATTTGAATACCTTTGGGATTGTGTTCATACCGATAAGAGAAACTACTTCCTCATGGAATCCACCCATTGTTGCATAGCCCTATTCTGTGCCGCAATTTGATCAGTATTCATATCTTTTTCATCCAACTGAGTTTTTAAACCAACGTGCCGCACATTGTTTTCTATATATGCGCCGCAGAGGTGAAATCCAACACATTCAGGAATTGCTTTTAGCACCTCATGAATTTCACGATACGCATTAGTATCCTGATGACGGGTATTCGGGGCGGGCCAACCTTTGGTGTAAGGTTTTTGAATCACCGCACTATCTGCAAGCAACACAGGCCTTTTAGTGTAATTTGCCCAATAACCTAACTTTTCTTTCACCGTATCGGGCCCGCCAAAACACTGAAAGCTATACACATCTATATAAGGTGCTGCAGCATCAATTACTTCATGGGCAATTGGATGCCTGGCCTCATACCTATCACCAAGGATTAAATGATTTCTATCAAATTTCCTGATAGCGTCATGCAAAACCTTGTAATATGTAGTAGCGATATCCCTAGCTTCTTTCCGCCCTGAGTCACTCTTCAATAACTCGGGATCAATGAGCGTTCCTTTCCATTCTGTTCTAGGCCTATTGTGAATCCACACCGGGCAGTCGACATAAAAGTATCCGATAAGATTTGGATCATCTTTGAACCTGTCACAATGTGTCCGCGCAACATACTCTGCCCATTCGGCAAATCCTTTACTTCGCACATCTGGCAACCGGGTCTCAATTTCCCACTGATGAGATTCAATGAAGGGCAACATATGGCAGTAGGGCATATCCAGCCACTGGTATTCTTCAAAGGTAAATGAACGAGAGTGCTTGTGGTTCTGGTCATTGATGGTCACAACCTCTTGATTCCAGCCCAACGTATTAAAATCCCATTCCAACAAATCCTTTCGTACTTCCCGAAGCCACTTTTGCATGCTGTTATCAAATTTTCTGTGCCATATCCCCTTCGAATCAGGATTTCGAAGTCCGGCAGGATCAACATGATTTACACCAATTGACCAAAATAATCGGCCCTGTGGATCTACCAGCCACCATCTGTTTCCATTCTTTTTGATTCTGAAAAATGATTGTGCTGTTTTTGCACTGCCAGCACACGAAAACACTGAGAAGGCCAAGCCGGATAGCGCTATCTTTTGAATAACTTCTCTTCTGTTCATCGATACTGTGATGCCTAACTAATTATGTACAATTTTCTTTTGAAAACCGTTGTAGAATTTTAGAGCCTTTTCCACTGGATACAGAGACACCAAATTTCTTGAATTAAAAATGCATTTTCTTACAGTATGATCAGTGGTTAATAATGAAATTTTTTATTGTATTTTTTTTACCGATGTTGCTTGCTTCGGTGAACTGCTTGGCAGAAGACGTATTTTGCCTGAGTAGAGTCAATGGGCGAGACTGCCTTATTGATCCAACTGGAAAGCCATTTTTTTCACTGGGAATTAATCATATTCAGAATGTGTTGCAGGGAGATTTTTCTGATAACAGCCAGCAGGCATGTAAAAAAGCATATGACAACTTGAGAGCGTGGGGTTTTAATACAGCAGGTTACGGCGCACCGAATTCGCTGACACAAATGATACCTTACTTGTCTCCGATGTATTTGACAAAAAATTCAAACTATTTATCAGACACGCAATTTTTCTATCCAGATATTTTTGATCCAGCCATACAGGAAAAAATTCGTGAGAGAATTCGGTTTAATATCAGTAAACAGGAAGGGAACCCCAACCTCATTGGCTACTACTGGACAGATACACCGCAGTGGGATCTGACACGATCTAGTACAAAACGCAGAACGAATTGGGTGTCCACTATCCGTGATCTACCGAATTCAGCACCAGGAATACAACGATATAAAAAGTTCCTTGCTGAGGGCGGAGTGGAGGACTATGAATTCCTCCGGCTTATTGCACGGGAACTATATAAAATCCTTGGCGAAGAGACAAAACGTTGTGCTCCGCGTTCACTGATCTTCGGGGAGCGCTATCTAGCAGGCGACCATCCGGACTGTGTCGTCGAAGAGGCTCTGCCGTATATCGATGTACTCTCAATCCAGCCAGGTGGAGCAAAGTTTCAAACTTCGTACTTTGATGAACTTCATCAAAAATTTAAGAAGCCAATCATACTATGTGATCATCAGAGTAGTTTTCCGACACCGGCCTATCCCAAGACAATGTGGGAGCAGATGGAAAGTGAAGAGGCTGCTGGTCAGGCCTATGAACAATATGTGAAGGCTGCATTTAGTAAGCCTTATATTATTGGGTATCAAAGGTGCCAGTATATTGATCGTTTTGAGAAAGAACGTGGTATCTTGAAGCAGGGTTTAATTCGAGAAGATCAGACGGTATATAAAAATGTAGTGCAGCATATTACTGAGGCGAACAAAGCGGTAATCAAGCAGTTTCAAGAAAGTATGGGACCGTGATATTGTGTCTCGCTGACTGCATTTACCGGTTTATGATCGGCATTAAGAAGTAATAAAATCTCGTGCTTGAAATTTCATGGATACGAAATGGATACAGGCATTGGCGGTATGGTTTAGGCATCGATGGTTGTTACAGAATGATCTGGTTTGTTTTTTAGATCCTTTGCCTAACGATGCCCAATGATGACCACCATTGACTACCAAATAAAAATAGTGAAAAAGTAGGTGCGAATCCTGCCGGGGGTATTCAGTTTCCGAACGTATAGGCGTTTTTTATGATTCGTACCCTTTTGGGTACGAGGTTGGGTACGCAGCCCAACATCAACTGTGCCCAAACCGCACAAGTTGATCCGGTTTAAGGATTATGAATCGCGTTTTCTCCTGAATATATGGAGCAGCAAACCAGTAGGGAATTTGGAAAAGCACGCCAGGCATTAACGATTATGCCAATCAATGTGCCTCCAACAATATTCAAGTAGTTGAAGATTCAAGAATTCGATTATTTCTCCAGTCACTTAAAATCGTTCTAAGTGGGGAGCAACTGTGAGAAAAACAGGCGGACTGATCTTAGGCGTGCTGGCAGTTACTGGTTTAGCAAAAGCAGACAATTCTTTTTCAGAAATTGATCTCACAAGTTTTCAAGACATTCCATCAATTATTGATGCCTGTGACGTACCTATTGAAAATGTAGGGTACTCAAACAGCCGGAATTGCAGACGCTTTTATATCACTGGGCTGTGGGGCGTCTCTGCTGCAACACTAGATGACCTAGGACCCAGTGTAGGAGTAGGTCCCCCTGATAGAAACACTTCAGCAAACATTTTCACTGCCGGCATTGCGGGTGGGGTCGCACTGGAACGTGAGCGAGGCAGGTTACGGTTAGAAGCAGAATGGCTCCAACGAGATTTTTATAGAGGTAACATACCAAATCCCTTTAGCCCCCAAACTATTTCTATCGTAGCTACTGAGAACTGGTCTGTATTAGCAAATGTATGGCGAGACTTTATGATTACAGAACGGATTGGCTGCTATGGTGGTGGTGGAATTGGTGGTGGGGGACTTACAGTTGTGGGAGAAGTTAATGGTCTTCCAGCACCGAATACATTAGACAAATCCTCCTCACTTGCGTGGCAAGCTGGCGGTGGACTGTTCTATGAAGTGACCGATCAAGTTACTTTTGACGTCAGTTACAGATGGTATCAAGTTAATGGTTTAACCGGCCCAGGATTTACTACTGGACTCCCTGAAGATTACAGATATGGAGCAAGCCAAGTAATGTTTTCTTTACGTATGTTTAAGCCATTGCGTTCCTTGCTACGCTAAACGTGAATTCCTGTAAAATCTCTGCTTTACATTGAATGATTCCACACGACAAACCGTGTCACAGGAAAACAATGTCCATAGTTTAACACCGTGCGTGTGATGTTCATCTGAATCCATGGGCTGTGCGAAATTAGCATAGACTCATGATCTAGCTTTGTCTGTTGGTTGCTATTGCTCGGACAATAGTAAAAAAATCACACAATCTGATTCACGTAAAATCTATTTAAAAAAGAGATAGATGTGATCAATTGCTCTATGAGAACTCCCTCTTCCATTACCAACTAATCAATACCAGACCACGAATAGTAAACGGGTACGAAAAAGGGTACGGGCATCGTTTGTATGGTTTGGGCAGGAGTGGTTCTCGCTGAGTCATAACCAAGGTTTTAAAGAGCTAAGTGCCCAACGCTGCCCAGCGACGACCAGACGTGACCAAAGTAAAAACATCGAAAAAATTAAGCTTCGAATACTGCCGGGTGTACTTGGATTTCATACATATAAGTGTTTTTTGCCATGTCGACACAATTGTGTCGACATACCTTCTCGATAGTCAATCAAGTGGTGATTTCGACGTCACAACGGTACTCAATGTGACAGGTTATAGTCTCCACCGCTTTCTGGATAACTTTGACAAATAGTCTTTTATTTTCAGCAGCAAGTAGCAGGAATCAAAAGAGCCTGAATGAAATGCGATGCCGTCGTTTTCTACCACCTTGATTTGGGAAGAGCAGAATCCCCAAATATCCAATCAGTCGTACAACGACAATTATCCAAAACTAAACCAGAATAAAAATTCTTGCTGAAACGGTTTTGTCAGAAGTATCTTTTGGTGATTCCTGCAACGTGACAGTTTGGGTATTTGTTTACTCAGCCAACGCCCTTCCCAATAACAGACAACCGTAATTTTGGCTCAGCGAACTTATGCATTTTCCGTCACTTTTTTTCACCCCCTAACGTTATCCGAGGCATCTAAACCATTCGTACTGTTGCAGAGAGCACACAAAACAGCTGGAATTACAGTCTTACGGGTGAATCTCAGTTATTGTTAGTCTTGAAAAACGGTTAAGAAACAAAAGTAGAAAGAAATAAATGACTACTTGCATCAAATTAGTGAGAGACAAAAGTCGGTAGTCGCAAATATTGTGTGAAATCTTTGTAAGCCCGAAAAATTTCTTCTCTACCAGACAACCGTCTTTCTTCAGAGCGAAGCTAGAAAATTAGTGACTTAAACATGCAAAACAGCGAATATTCAGAAAATCGTATTGTTGTAATTCATGGTTCTTTGCAAGACACACTTAAGCGATACAGGCAAAAATCATTACTAAAAAACAAAAAGTTTTTAGATTCACCGATCATTTGCATTCGAGGATCCCTTCAATCAACAATTGATAGAAACATTACTTCTAAAGATGTTCGCGACTGACCAAAGCGAAAACCAATGAAACGATTTTAGTATCAATTGTGTAGAGATTAGCCCGTTCACCTAATATTTTTTTCTGACTTCCTCTTCATTTGAAGGAGGTCGCTCTAAACTTCGTCGAATTGAATCGCATGAATGAATCAGTAAGCAAAAAAACTCACCGAGACTTACTGTCGGCAATTAAGGAAGCTGAAAAAGAACTCGACGCATTGGACAGAACACTTTGGTTACAAGTTGATGAACAAAAGGGATTTAAGACTAGAGTATTAGGGAAAATCGGAATGAAGGATTTCCTCTTAGGGCAAATTGAAATTTTGCGAGACGAACTCGCTCAACTTGATAATGACAGACATGAGTAGTGCATTCGATCACTACACGATTCCATTAAATACTTTTTAGCCGCATAGTAAAAACATCCAACCGGTCACAGTCAGTCCGAGGTTTATCATGATTTATGCAGCACGCCGACGCTTGGCAGCACTGTTTGACTGCCTCAATAATTCACCTCGGAAAAATTTACTCGACTCATGCGTTGTCAGTCTGGCAGCAATAGGATTTCTCTGTCACCTGCTTCTGGTGGCGGTAGTCAACATGATGCCGGAGGTCCCACAGACAATTTTCGAAGGCCTCGACCGAAGCTTTCTCCACGCAGTTTACACACCGTTTAGTATTATCCTTTTTTACGAGGTAATCCAACTAGTCTTCGCCCTAGCGGACTCTCATACCGGCGAGGTTGCAAAGCAGTACCAGATCGTCTCACTAATCGTCATCCGAAGAGTCTTCAAAGATATCGGTAGTTTTGAAAGTTTTGAGCATTGGTTAACAGAGACCGAAGCTGTGAAAGCCGTGCTAACTGACATGGGTGGCGCTGTGCTTATGTTTGTCCTCGTCACAGTGTTTACGTTACTCCGTCGTACTGTTCCAAAAGTGGCTATTCAACGAGACTTAGTTGGTTTCATTGAGCTAAAAAAAGCTGTGGCCGTTTTGTTACTGGCCGTACTCTCTAGCCTTGCTCTTCTGAATCTTGCAGTGTGGCTTCGTGTATTGCCCGTGTCGCTCTTGGGACTGGCGCAAATACCAGAAAATATCGACCTATTTTTTTTCCCACTCTTTTTTGAATTCATGATTTTTACTGACGTGTTCATTCTGATTGTCTCACTCGCCTACTACGATCGGTACGAATATATCTTTCGAAACGCTGGCTTCGTGATCTCTACCGTTTTGCTACGAGTCTCACTTTCAACCCCCAAGCCCTACGACATTGGGGTCGCTATCATCGCAATGGCCTACGGTGTATCTGTTCTGGCGATATTTGGCTGGTTCAGTTCAATCGTCAACGGTCAAAAACTTGCCGGTGATAGCAATAATATGTAGCCATTGGTTTCCTGCCCTTGCCCAAAAGTTGTGTCAAAACTGTGTCGATTTGTAACTGGTCAGGTTCGGTCAAAATCTGACTTGTTGTTTTATTCAAGTGAAAACGTACTATTTGACCTTTGCTGACCTTTCCTGACCAATGAAAAAACGACGCGGTTTTTGGCCTTGGACTCCTGCCGGAGGTATTTGTTTTCACCTGTAGTACGGGTCAAATGCAATTCTCCACAAGATTTTGCGGGGGCTTTCTTTCAATCAAGCATAGAGCCACCCAGAAACTGACTACTCTCATCGACTATAAAAACATCTTGATAATTTCGATATGCCGCAAGGTCTAATAAAACAGCCTGCTAAGGTAGGTTATTAGTTGTCTTGCGGGAGCGTCTTATTCACTATGTAACGCATCATATCTGTGCCTTATTTACCCTCAAGTTGTTTGCCATAAGCATTGGTCGGATCACGATAAATGGTGTGAATGTGATTTGCTCCAGGATCTTGCGCTGCATACTCAATCAAAAGAGTTGGACTTTGGATTGAATAATAGATGGCATCTCCATTTGTTGTTCCTCCACGCCAGCCAAATCTCATCTCAGAAAATTCCTTTCTCAAGGCATCCATACGCAATTTCGCTTGTGTTTGTGGAAGTATTCCTACCCATTCAAAGATGAGCTTTTCCAGCAAGTTTTTTTGGGAGTCTGAGAAAGATTTGCACGATACTCCGTTTAGTTGTGGAATCTGATCCTTGCCTGGGCCTGCTACTAGGTTTCCCTTCCTCCTGGAAAGAATTGCGGACTGCTTTTGTTCCTTACTAAGGCTCGCAACGAGTTCAAACGCAACATCGTTTTCCGCCCTCAGTGGTCGGATTTCCTTGTCGCCAATCTTGAACTTGATAGGCTGCGTTCCAGTGTGACTTGGCGCTAAGGTAATTTGATCGCCTTCAATCGAAAGATTCAAACCCAGGTGGTGACCATCCAATTGAAATCCCCAGGGTTCCGTGGCGGAGGGAGATCCGAAAAGAACAACGAAGAAGTCTTCGGTACCGAATCCAGGTCGCGGATTTCCACCAGTTAGCAGTTGGTCGTCAGCAAGCATAACATGGCACATCTTTTCGTATCCAGAGCCGCTTAGAAGTGTCGCCATCAAATCGCAAAATGCTTTGACTTGCGTTTGGGTACATTTTCCGAGAGCGAGCCCACCGTTACCGGAACGCTGAGGCAGATTTGTCCATTTCTCTCGTTCACCACTGGTGAGTCTCTCCATGACGGTTCGGCGTTGTGATTCATCGAGCGACGTTAAGAATGCCTTGCCTGCTGCGGCCATTGCTTCCGCTGAGTGGCTTTTGATATTCGGAGTGTAGGTCCCAACGACTTCGCTTGCCTCAGAAACATAGTCGTCTGAGTGCTCGTGGCCCTCATGCGCGAAGGTTTGGCAGCATGTGAACGTGAGCGTAGCGAATACGATTATTTTATGGTGCACGATATGACCTCAAGGTTGTTCAATACGAGCATGTTTGGTTTGCAAGGTTGGGCAGCAGCATACCACACCAGGGATTTCGGGACCGTGCTTCAGTTAGAAAAGAATCTGGCCTAGTTGCCATCAGCCCACACTTACTATGTAACGGGTAAGAGAAATGGGTACAGACATCTTTGGTATGGTTTGGGCAGGAGTGGTTGATACAGATTGATTATGTTTGTTTTTGTTATGGTTTGACCAAGGTTGACCAACGTACAAACAATGGAAAAATTCCGGTTCGAATACTGCCAGGGGTACTCGTTTTCACCTATAGTACGTGTGCAACCACGTTCTCCGCACATCTGCGCGGAACATGTGCGGAAGAATGCCTCAACTGTCACTCTGTCTGACAAATTTTTGTGTGGCAACCATCTGTCTAACTTAAAAATGTTTATCCACTCTATATAATAATGCGTTGGAGAAAATGGGATAACAATATTATTGTTGCTCGCAACGTATGCCAGCTAGGCACCTTTGATTCTCTCACTCCTTACCTTTTTTCTTAACATATTCGCTTGGCAATTCTCCAACCCAGGCATTAAGTTTTGCGCTCATTCGGGACACGACTTTGGGATTTTCCTTGGCTACGTTTTTGCTTTCGGATAGATCGTTTGAGAGGTCGTAGAGTTGAATCTTTTCTCCTTTACGAACATTTAGATGTAACTTCCAGGTTCCTTCTCGCATCGCTGGCGATGAACCCGTTGCGCTGGTTTTCCAGTAGAGCGGCTTGGACCGTTCACGATCATCGCCACACCAGATATCAGAAATGTCTTCGCCATCTAATTGTTTCGGAATTTTTTCTATTCCTGTAATGGCGCACAAGGTTGGCAGCCAATCAATGAACGAGGTGACATTTTTCGTATCAACACGACCTGCCTTTACATGCCCTGGCCAGCGGATGATAAGTGGCACTCGGGTGCCACCTTCAAACTGGGTATGTTTGCCGCCACGGTATTCTCCTGCATATCCGAGCATGTTTTTTGAGAACTCTCTCGTTAATTTCTTCGCCCCCAGCGATACAGGTGCAGGACCATGGTCGCTTGAGAAGACAAAGATCGTATTTTCCCGTAGACCGAGTTTATCAATGGTATTCAATATTCGATCTACGTTCTGGTCAATTGAGTAGACATCACCCAAATACTGATGCATCGATGCGTCAAGATTCTTGTCAAGGGCAAGGCTCTCATCAAACTTGTGCTGAATTGTTTCTGAAAAGTCATTTCGGTCCACTTTGGTGTTCAAAAACTTTTCTGACAGTTCATCAATTACATCAACCGGAAAATGCGTGCTGTGTCCCCAGATGTTGACATAGAAAGGATGGTCCTCATTCTTTTTCATGAACTCAATTGCCGCTTGAGTTAACTCAAAGTCTCCTTCTCTGTCTTTGCTAGAGCCGATGACTTGAACGTCATCGATACCATACGTTCCTTTCTCTGCAGTCGATTTTGGCCCGATGTGCCATTTGCCAAAGTGCCCCGTTTTATAGCCACGTTGCTTCAGAAGCTCGGTAATAGTCACCTGTTCTCCGAACCCAAAGTCTGCCGTTTTTTTTTGGATATCTGGCTGGAAATAGTCCGGTCATCAATCCGGTTCGGCTTGGGTTGCAAGTCACACCTGTTGCATAGTGCTGTGAGAACCGGGTTCCTTCGGAGGCCAGTTTGTCCAACGCCGGGGTCACTGCATAGGGATGACCATAGCAACCCAAGTCTGCGTAGCCCATATCATCAGCAAAGAAGAAAACGATATTCGGTAAACGGTCAGACTCTGCCTCTGAAACTATGGGGCAAGCAGCAAAAAGGAAAGCTAAAAGCATTAACGTTTTCATCATTTGAAATCTTGGTGAGGCTGTCATTTTCGGTGCATGTGAGGAAGATGTTGAAATGAAGAGTTCCTGAATACCCTGATGAAGACTGGTTTCAAATGACAAAGCCATGAGCACCTTCTCCAAAAAACTATTTGGTATTTATTGCGACTAATCTTTCTTCGAATCCAATGTGGTTATAGATTCAGCATAGACGAGGCGTCCCGTGTAGCCGTCGTGCCAACGCACGACAACTTGTGGCTCGTCGTATGCGACGTATTGGTAGCCGCCGCTGGGCGACGCGACTTTCAGGATATTGTTGACCTGAACGATGCCGTAGTACGTGTTGCGGATATTCTGGTATGGCAGGTTGTTGGGAAAACCGGTTACCCATCGGATCTCGACTTCGCGGCCCATGCTTTTCCACTTGCCGCCCGTGGGCGGATTTCCGAGCGTTCCCAGCGGGTGGCCGGTTGAACCGAGCGGGCCACACATCATTTCGTGAATGTTGTCAGCGACCTTTACCGAGGCCGAAGCATGGACGTCGCCAGTGAAGATCAGCACCGGTTTCTTGACCGCGTCGAGTATCTTGACGAGCCGCTCGCGTTGATGCAGGAACGAGGGAAAGCCGTCGCCTTTATCATCTTTGTCGTCGCCGCCGACGTGTGCGGAAGTGTGATAGATCATCCATGGATCCGGCGAAATGACAAAAATAAATTCGGCGTCGGTCTTCTGCACGCCTTCGATAAACCATTTCTCCTGCGCCGGTCCAAGGATGAACAGACCAGGGTCGGAGCGATCATTTGGATTTCGGTTGGATCGTTCCCCGCGGGTATCGAGCGCAAAGAAGTGACAATTTGCAATCTGCCAGTCGTAGTAGTGGTGCGTTCCAATGCTGTAGGACAGTGTCTCATCGACCTTTGCGGGTGGATGAATCTGCAGGCGATGTGCGTCGATGACTTTCGTCAATCCATAGACGCCAGCGTTCTTCGGCGCGTTGTTGCGTCTGCCAAGCTTCACGTCGCGTGTGTAGTTGCCCAGATGAATGGTGCTGACAGTGGCAGGATCCAGCCGAGTGAAGTCGGCATTCGGATCGAACAGAACGTCGCGTTTGGCGGTCACCTTGCCTTGGCCGAATAAAACACGCCCTGTTTGAGGACCGCGATAATTGGCCCACGACAGGTACTCTTCGTAACCGCGCAGTCCCAAATCGCGAATCAGGTGCCGTCCCTCTCCCAGGCCGATCTGACCACACCCGTGAATATCCCAACCAACGTCATGGTCATCGAACGTGAACAGGGCCGGCGTGCGGCGGAACAACGATGAGAAGGAACGTCCTCGGGAGAAATACAGTTTGTAGTTATCTCGAACTCCGTTGAGCGTACCATCTCGACGTTCTTCGTAAATGACATCGCCGTTGACGATGGCGAACATTGCTTCGTCTGCATGATGCTTACGAATCATGTCATACGCCGGCGTGCTCGTATACATGCCGCCGCTTCTGTCAGGATCCTGCGAAGCGCAGTGCCCGATGGCAAATGTGACGTTGAACACGCCATCAGGATTGTTGCGAGGATCAATGAAAGACGTTTTGTTGGGGAGTGTATTGAACGATGGCCATGGCTCTGAGATTTCTGGGCGGAGATCCGCAAGGGCGCCAGCGATCTGAATGGCATAGTAGTACCGCGTGTTGGGTTTCAATCCGCGCAACACAACCGTGGCCACATTGTCACTTGCTTTCGATGCTTTGCCTGAGACTTTCGCAGACTCGTTGGTGAGAGGTAATTGTTCGCCATAAAGGACGACGAAGTCAGTAGCCGTCCGCGTCCGCAACCAGACTGTGACTGAAGTGTCCGTGACGCCGCCCAGCAGCGGCCCGTGCGAGAGCCCGGCAGTTGCGTAGGGCAGCACATCGTTAGCGACGGGATCAGGCCACCGAGTATCCTGTGCGCAGAGCGTTTGGGTTGCCACCAGTATCAGTACTATCAGCGTTGGTTTCATGGGTGTTTACTTGTTGTTTATGTTTTAGAATTCGTTAGTTCACCGTCGCGTTTCTGATACAGGCTTCCACCATCGATCGAGCTGCGTGCGAAGTCTTGCGACATCTTGTTTATATTCAGCCAAATTCGACAGATTATGCCTTTCAAACGGATCGGCTTTCACATCGAACAGGGCTGTTGTCCGCAGATGGTCGCCCCATGGTCCGCTGCCGTCGGCCTGTTTGTGAGGCTCGATGAGTTTCAGGTTTGCCTGACGAATCCAGCGATAGGCGATGTCTCCAGATGGATTGCTAAGACTGGTCGCATCGCCAGGATAAATCTCACCGAAAATCGGGCGATTGCCATCAGGCTTCAACTGGCCACCACAGACGGGGAGCAGGTCCACTCCCGGAAGCTGAGGGCGTTCGTTTTCCACAACATCAACAATCGACAGAAGGGTCGGCATCAGGTCGATACTGCTGACCGGCGATTCCCAGGTCGCGGGGGCGATCACGCCATCCCATCGGATCAGAATGGGAGTGCGGAGGCCGTCATCGAACGGAGCTCGTTTGCTGCGAACAGTGTGTACGAATTTTTCCGGCCGATTTCGCTGTGGGCTCCCATCTGGTCGCCATCCGTTGTCCGACACGAAGACGAAAACGGTGTTCTTCAACTGGCCCTGTTTGCTGACATATTGGATCAACTGGCCGACGGTCTCATCGAACTGAGCAATGGAAGCGAAGTACGGGAGTTCGTGATCTTTCACACCCGGGCGGCTCCGGGCCAGATCGTAGAAGCGTTTCGGTGAATCGTGAGGCTGATGCGGAAGATACGGTGCATACCACACAAACCAGGGAGTTTCTGATACCGTACAGTCGTCGATGAAGTCATAGATCGGCTGCATAGTGACTCGGCCAATCTGAAGTCCAACGTCACCGTTTCCGTGGGCGACGATCTCACCGCTAGCGAGCTTCCGGATTCCGCCGAATGTCTGACTTCGCGGGGGGGCTTTGAAGATTGTCATCCCTTCGGTGAAGCCGCCGTTTCGCCAATGTCCTTCCCAGAACTTGCCGGTTTGAAGACAGCGGTATTCGGCTCTGGCTTGAAGGATACCGGGCAGTGTCTTCTGCCCGCGAATGAGCTTGAATTCGCGCTGCCGCGTTTTCACATACGCATCCGCCGAGGTCATGCGGTTGTAACCAGCATTTCCTGGCGGCCCATGATTGAAGTGGACACCGTGCTGATGCGGGTACAACCCAGTCAGCAACGAGACCAGCGACGGACGACAGACGCTGCTGGGCACATAACCGTTAGTGAATCTCGCCGAGCAGGAGGCAAGTCTGTCGAGGTTTGGCGTATGGACGCGTTCATTGCCCATGAAGCCAAAGTCCGTCCAGGCGTGATCATCAGCAATGATGTAAACGATGTTGGGGCGTTCGGCTGTGCTTGGGGAAACAGGTGTGTCATCAGCGTTCAGTGCAGCCGGCGGCGAGAGCAGCAAAGCCGCCAGAAGTGCCAGTACTTGTTTACCCGAAAATCTGTGTTGACTGTCTATCATTGTGATGCTTTCTCATTCGGCAATTCTGCTCTCACGTTACCGCCGCGGGTATTTGCGTTCAGCTCCCATGTGTTGCGGTCTTCTTCTTGGTGGCTTTCTTTTTCTTCTTCACGATCTTTGGTTTTCGCTTCTGTTGCCTGTGACGGCCCCTGATGGCTGCTGACAGACACTGCATGTGCCGGAATCTGTGCCGCCTTGCCGGAGACTCTTACGGGTCAGGAAATCGTATGCGGTTCGCCTCAACCCACTCATCCCATGAATCATCGTCATTGACATAATGAATAAACCAACGGCCGTTGGCTTCACGAATGACTCTCGCAGGGTACCATTGCCCCCGCCACTTTACCTCGCAGTCTGATTGCTTTTCCAACGCACTTCGCTTGGATCCTCTTTTTGAGGGTCGCATCTCTGATTCATTGTATCTTCTAACTTTTTTTTGGGCGTATGTGAAAAATGCTACGTCATATTCTTTTGATTCTTCTCCGGACGCTCCAACAATTCGTCCGAACCGATTCTTAACTCGAACGTAACTTCCCACTGGGAATTTTAAATCCTTGGAATCCACTATTCTTTCATCAGTGTTACTGATGATAAAGTCGCTGCCTGTGCCGCTTGCATAAAAATCACTTTGTTGCCCCTCAATGTGAAGCATCGTATTGCTGACTTCGGTGTTTAATTCACCGAGTGTTATCGTTCCATCACGATTGGTATCCATAAGTGGCAGGCCGGAGAACGCATCGAGAACACATTGCGTAAACGTCCAATTGCCCGTGGAAGTAGTTGCCTGTGTTGCAGAAGTCAAGCTAAAGCTAGACACATTTCTCTCACCTAATTTCTCAACTGCTAAACGCATGCCGCCAGAGTGGCAACAGTCACCAAGGAAGACCGCTAGCTTGCCACTGAATTTGTTGTGCACCATTTCAGCCAGCTCACTTACCTTCCAGATTGTTTTAAGATTTTTTTTGCCCAAAACTGCATCGTAATTTGCAAAACAAAAGTCATCACCAACCCTCCAGCCATGTCCCGCGTAATAGACAAGGAGTGTTGACTTAGCATTTGTAGCTGCAAGCGTAGATTCAATTGCATGACGAATGTTCGGAAGTGTAGCCTCGTCATCGAGCAATAATGAGATCTGTTCAGTTGGTGTACCAAGCTGAACGAGGAGATCACGGAGTTCTTGGTCTTTGCGATGCTTTCTCGAATATTTGCTTAAGTCAGCCTCCCATCTTGTAACACCGATGATGACAGCATGCGTTTCTGATGGCTCCCAACATTCAACAGCCCTTAACGTTTGTTCTGATACACAAAAGGCACTTATAAGCAATGCTAGTGGTACTGTTTTATGCACGGATTACTTTCTTATATTGAACTGGAACGGTCTTTTCCTATGCCTCGACGTGAAGAAACATTACGCCATCTGTTGTCGGACCAAGATGGTCAAGATAACGCTTGCACCAATTATTAAGATGAACCCTCCAAATAAATTCTTCATCATTTGATCACCACCGTTTTTTTGATAACTGCGACGTATAGTCTCCTATCTTCCACAGCGAATCGCAAACGCCTCTCTTGAGGACACCATTTCGTCTCACGTTGAGCCTCCCTTAATTGGTCTGTAAACGCAGTCCAACTTAAGGACATTGAGATCCCTTGCCCCCGAACGAGCTGCCGAGATCGGAGACCAAGCGATCAAGATGAAGTTAGAGGATGAAGTGCTCCTAACCTGAAACAAGGAGGCGAAGGAAAACCTCTACCTCAAAGACGAGCAATCCTACCAATTCCTTTATCGAGTCTCATCGATCAGAAAGGCTTTCGCCTGCGGAGAATAGGGATCTCCCCAGCCGTAGAACAGCAGCATCTTTGGAACAATTTCACCACCAGGCTTCGTCACGGGTTGGACATTATTAAAACGCCAACCAGAGAACTCCGAAGCAGTTGGCGTAAGATCTCTCTCACGCTGCCAGGTCATCCCTTGATCTGTAGATCGCCACTCTTCAATTCGGCCTCCCCCGTGACTGTCCATCAGACCATCGGATTCTAAATACTCATCCCCCACCACCAGGAAGGCGACCAAAGTCCCATCTTCTTCTCTCCTCAGGTGACCGCTGTTCCATTGGTGTGTGGATTCGGTGATCAAATTCTTTTGCCACCCCTTTCCATCATGGAATACATAGAAGTAATTAGCTTCCTGCTTGGAATCATCCCCGGACAACACATGGAGAAAAGCCGGCTCACCTTTCTCATCCAGCACAATACTTGGAGGCACGCCAGAACCCCGCCACTCCGTGTCCCAAATGAGACAATTCTGATCGGCGTAATCCACGTCGATCGGCGTCTTCATCGTTTCGCCCTCAAAGTTCATGACGTTTCCAGAAGCCAAATCAATCTGAAAGTAATAAAGATTGTATTTCCAATCCTGCCCCGTCTTCTCCTGGTATCGCGGATTGTAGAGTCGATCCAACATGGCCCGGTTGGGGTCTTCAAATTTACAGTCGTCATAAACGATGAATGCGACGTGCAGCGTCTTGCCATCCTGACTCAACAACTTCGTCTGGTATGAAGACCACTCAAACCGCCCCGCCACATCCATATCCGTCACAGCCTCTTCAGGCCTTCGCCAGGTTTCTCCTCCATCCTCAGTCACGCTGTAAGTCCAGTAGCCAACATGACCGAGGACCCGATAGTAGATCATCTCCTTGCCGCCTTCGATATTGTAGACCGCAGGATAGGAAATACTTTCTCCTATCTGGGCACCTACTCGCCAGTCCTCGAGGCTCTTGCCGATCGAAGCCGGCCTCTTTGAAATCAAATGTGTTCCCGGTGTTCGATGACAGCCAGACAGCACATGAAGATGCCCAGAATCGTCTGCCCAAATCACCGGACCATAGTGATGGTCCTTGCTTCGCTTTCCCAACGTGACCGTCTTTGAAAATGAACGTGTTTCAGGATCGTACGTTGATGCCATGGGAGTGGTCCTGAAACTGGGATCTTCGCCATCCTTACCTCCTCCGTTAAACACCAAGTGCACCTTGCCATCCAGGTACACCGCCTGGGGTCGTTGCCGCCGATCATAGAGCATCTTTTTCTGCCCGCCTTTACCGAACGGCATCGCTTTCGATCGATTGTTGGAATCCGCTTCAGCAGAGCCAAACATCCCGGCAAAGGTTAGCCAGACACACACAGATCGAATCATGGGAGGAGCCTGCACGTTTTCACCGCTTTCTGGATCACTGCGACGGATAGTCTCCACTGTTCCGCCACGAATCGCAAACGCACCTCTTTAAGACACACTTTGTGTCACGTTGAGCCTCTTCTTCTTAAGTCGTACACTGCTTAAGAATACTTGCCGGTAGCTGAGGGGGAATATCGATGAAAACATTGTGTGTCAAAAAAGGTTTTACACTCATTGAATTACTGGTCGTTATTGCAATCATCGGGGTTCTGGTTGGACTGCTTCTGCCGGCCGTGCAATCTGCTCGGGAATCTGCCCGCATGTTGTATTGCAGCAATAACCTCAAGCAAATCGGCCTCGGCATTCATCTTCATCACGATACTCAACAAAGTTATCCAGCAGGTGGCTGGAGATACTATTGGATTGGCGATCCAGATAGAGGCTTTGGGAAAGGGCAGCCGGGAAGTTGGATTTACAACATCTTGCCTTTTATTGAGCAATCTGCGTTAAGACAAATAGGTGTTGGATTGACCGGGGCAGCAAAGTCAACCGCCCTTGCTCAACTGACTGGATCCAATATTAGTTTTTTTAATTGTCCTTCAAGACGTGATTCTCAGCCCTATCCAATAAGAAATAACTGGAAGCCCGACAATGCAGATTACAGTGCTACAGGAGCGCGGAGTGACTACGCAGCTAATGGAGGCAGTGTGCAAACCACTATATGGAACTGTCCCCGAGGCCCAGATAGTTCACAATTTGATGCACCTGGTTTTCCTTGGCCGGACATGTCGAATTGCAATGGTATCGTATGCGGTGCAAGCACTCGAACGGCCTCTCAAGTAACAGACGGATTATCAAAAACTTATCTTATTGGAGAGAAACATTTGGATAGCAACCATTATTTAGATGGTGCTATTTCAACTGATAATGAAACAATGTTTGGAGGGTATGATTGGGATTATGTCAAGCTAGCTGTTCGACCCTGTCTGCAAGACTATCCTGGCTCAAAATCAAATCATGATGAGGATTGGTCTTTCGGTAGCGCTCATGCCGGCATAACTCATTTCGTTTTTTGTGACGGTTCTGTTCGTAAAATACAAAATTCGATGGACTTAAGTATTCATCAATCTTTTGGGAATCGATCTGACGGAAACGTTGTTACGCTTCCCTAGAAGGCCATTGAGAATCTGAGAATCCGCATTCCCAGACCAGACCAGATCAGACCACCACAAAACTTCATCTCATTCTCTAAAAAGTTCTCACGCGAAAGACAGCATAGGCTTGTCATGAAACCACACTAAAATTGAAAGCTTGCATGCATCAACGCGGAATCCAGTCACTTATGATTACATCCTTGCTATGCTGCGCGCTGCTCTTCTTAGTAGCGAGTGATGCACTTGCTGCGCAGACGCAGAAAGTAACGGAGCACCAGGCAGCGAAGCCTTTTACCATCGCGGTTTTGCCTGACACCCAGTTCTACTGCGACACCCGACTCAAGCTATCGGCCAAGTGGGGCAATGGCGACTTAAGGCGTTACTTCTTTGCGCAAACGAAATGGGTACGTGACAATCAGAAGCGACTCAATATTACTTTTCTCGTTCACGAAGGAGATATCGTACAGGCAGACGCCCCCGAGGAATGGTCCATTGCAAAGGAAGCAATGTCGGTATTAGACGGGCAAGTGCCCTACTGCATGTGCTTGGGAAACCATGACATGGGTTTTGAGAAAGCGGACAATAAATATGGCGGTAATATCGGTGTCAACCGGACCACGCATTTCAACACCTACTTTCCTCGCGATACGTTCGCAAAAAGACGTGAGTTTGGCGGTACTTTTGATCCGGATCGCCATGACAATTCCTGGTATCACTTCGAGACAGCAGGAATGAAATTCCTGATTGTTTCCCTCGAATGCAAACCGCGCGATGAAGTGCTGGATTGGGCGAACAAAATCGTCTCGAAGCACCCTGACCACCGTGTCATTATCCTGACGCACGCCTATCTGAACCCGAAAAAATCAAGAAACACCGCGGGTGGAGTGAAGGCCAAAGGGAACACCGGCGAGCAGACGTGGCAGAAGTTTGTCAAAAAGCATGAGAACATCTTCATGGTTCTTTGCGGACATCACAGTGGAGAGGCTGTTCGCACCGACGTCGGAGACCACGGCAACCAGGTCCACCAGATTCTGTGCGATTACCAGGGGATGAACAACGGGGGAGAATCATGGCTGCGATACATGACCTTCATACCAGAGTCCAACAAGATCAGCGTCTCCACCTATAGCCCCGCACTCAACAAATTCAGGAACGGCCCTTCCAGCAGGTTCGACTTGGACTACCCAATGACGCTGCTTCCCAAAGCCAAGGCTGCCAATGTTGTAGAGAAGGATCATACGGTCAAAGCATTGGCGGATCGCGTCCGCGCGCATGTGAAGAGTGAGCCTCTCAGATTCCCTAATCAGCACTGGGTTCGAGGGGCGTATTATGCAGGGCTGATGGCTATGTATGAAAGCACGTTGGATCGTGCGTATCTCGATGATTGCATGGAATGGGGAAAGAACGTTTCTTGGCAGATTAACGAACAGGGTGGCGGTCCATATGAAAGCGGGGCCTATCCACTTGTTTGTGGCCAGATTTGGTATGGGTGTTATCGGGCAAAAAAAGATGAACTGATGATACAGCCCACGCTTGCGTTTCTCGAAGATCCAAAGGTTGAGAATCCTGTGTCCGCCCCTGGGAAATGGTATTTGGAAAACACGGGACATCGCTTTGTGGATGGGCTGTTTACCGCACCTCCGACCCTGGCAATGCTATATCAAATGACGGGTGATGAAAAATACGTGGATTGGATGGATGCTTGCTTTTGGGATGTGCATGGAGAAATTTTTGACCACGATGCGGGCCTGTTCTATCGTGACGCGCGTTCGAAACCCCGGAAGACGAAGAACGGGAAGAAAGTGTTGTGGTCCCGAGGAAACGGATGGGCATTTGGCGGTCTGGCACGAATCCTGAAGGTTCTTCCAAGCGAGCACCCCAGTTACCGAAAGTACAAATCGTTGTTTATTCAAATGGCCGAGTCATTGGCAAAGCGACAACAAGCCGATGGGTTCTGGCGAAGCAACCTTGATGACCCCGAACAATATCCAATGAAAGAAAGTAGTGGAACCGGGTTCTTCTGCTACGGCATCACCTGGGGAATCAATAACGGAATTCTGGACAAAGACCGCTTTCTTCCGGTTGCAAGGAAGGCGTGGACGGCGCTTGCTTCGGTTGTCAACGACGACGGCAAGGTTGGATGGAGTCAGCCCGCCGGCGGTGGTCCCGGCAAAGTTGCGGAAGCAGACACCTCGAAATTTGGTACCGGCATCTTCCTGTTAGCCGCAAGCGAGATTCATCTACTCTTTAAGCATAAAGAACATAAACAATACGACGTCTGCGTATATGGCGGTACGCCGGGCGGAATCACAGCCGCAATCTCCGCAGCGAGGGAAGGAGCTTCGGTCGTGCTTCTGGAGCAGACCCGACACGTAGGCGGGCTGACTACGAGCGGATTGAACCGCGATGAGTGCAACCACTTGGATCGCCAGACATTGGGTGGCCTTTGTGAGCAGTTTCTTGAAGAGGCCGTCAAACGAAGTAACGGCAGGTGGACGGAGGGCAATAGCCGCACCTGGCAGTCCGGAATCGCCGAGCGGGTTTTCATCGAAATGCTGAAGGAAGCCGGAGTCGATGTGCGATATGAGCAGCTGCTCGATCAAGTAAAAAAAGACGGGACTCGAATCACTGAGCTTCGCGTGCAAGGCGGTGAGATCTACCGGGCGAACGTCTTCATCGACGCCACCTACGAAGGTGACTTGATGGCGAAGGCCGGAGTGTCTTACTCCGTTGGGCGTGAGTCTGCGAAGCACTATGGCGAATCGATTGCCGGCGTTCGCTACCTCGACGACAAGGTCGCCATCTCGCCTTTCGATGACGAGGGCAATCTGCTCTTTGGCGTGATGCCAGGCAAGCCGCCGGAAGCCGGCTCTGCCAGCGAGGTACCGATCTGCTACAACGTCCGCCTGAATATTACGACAGATGAGGCCAATAGAGTCCCGATCGAGAAACCGAGTAGCTACGAACCGATGCAGCACGAATTGCTGGCACGCGCGCTCGAGGCCGGCTTGCTCAAAAATCTTTCGTCCATTATCGGCATCTACCCAATGGGTGAAAGCAGCAAGCGGGAACTGAACAACCGCCAGTTTTCAATCGTATCCATGAGCATCCCGGGCGCACAAACCTCATGGGCCGAGGCCAGTTTCAAAGAGCGGGAAGCGATTCACCAACAATACCGGGACTATACCCACGGCATGCTCTGGTTCCTGAAAACAGATCCTCGGGTGCCCAAACACATTCGCGACGAGATGGCAGCGTACGGGCTCTGCAAAGACGAGTGGGTCGACAACGACCATTGGCCCTACTATCTCTACATCCGCGCGGCCCGGCGGATGCAGGGAGAACTCGTCCTCACCCAAGCGGACGTGATCAAAGCCGTGGACAAGGAAGATGTAATCCATATCGGATCTCACTTCATCGACTGCCACCACGCGGCACGCTACGTTTCCGACTCGGGCCACATCATTAATGAGGGACGGATTTGGAAACAGGGGGCACGGTTTGATATTCCCTATCGCGCCATTACGCCGAAAGCTGGTGAGTGTTCCAATGTATTGGTGCCCGTGTGCGCCTCTGCCACTCACGTCGCCTTCTGCACCATACGATTGGAACCCACGTGGATGCATCTGGGCGAGGTAGCAGGGATCGCCGCGGCAATGGCCGCCACGTCAGGGAAATCAGTGCAGGCGATTGACATCGAATCACTGCAGGCTCGCTTGCTGGAGTTAGGCATTCCACTTGAGCATCCCGAAGGTCCGATGGCCTATGAAAAACACGGCAAACCCAAAACGTTTGCGCCCGACGACGTAGTGAAGGCATTCTTCGCCGGTGCCGATAAGGACGGGGACGGAATGGCATCGAGGTCCGAGTGGGATTCGGCGAGACCCACATGGAAGTGGCTCTTTGACCACATCGACAACGACAAAAATGGACAGCTTGACCGAACTGAGTACAAGGCCTGGCAAACCTACAAGAAGGAACATCCAGGCTGGCACACGTCTCTACAGGATAGTCACAACCAAGGCAGTGTGAAGCAGCGCAACTGACACCTTTTTGTTGTCCATAAAGAGACTGATAAAACTCACTACGCAAAACGAAAAAGCAATGTGCTAAGTAAACAATAAACCAGGCCAAAGAAAAGAGATCGACATGAGTCTACATAAACGTATCTCCAGCACAGTGATGATTATTGCGTGCATCCTATCGTTGGGAGGAGGAGCCTCCGCACATGCTCAGTCCCCAAATATACTCTTTATTCCCGTCGACGATCTCAACCACTGGTGCAGTTACACAGGACGCAACAAACAGGCTAGGACACCCAACATCGATCGGCTTTCGAGAATGGGGGTGTCATTTACCAACGCACATTGCGCGGCACCGGCATGTGGGCCCTCACGAGCGGCCTTGTTTTCAGGCATGCGCCCGAGCACAACCGGCTGTTACAAGAATGGAGATTTTGCGATACACAATTGGAAGCAATATGTTCCAGAAGGCATCTCGCTGAATGCTACCTTCAAGAATGCGGGTTACACCGTCATGGGCACAGGCAAAACCTATCATATGTCTGAGACAAAACATATGGAGGTGCTCTATGCTTCTGAATGGGACGAATATCCAAAAAGCGCAAAACCCTATGGTGGCGGCGCAACAAAATTACAGGGCTATTTCGACCCTCTACCCATCGATATGAAGGACGAAGATCTCAGTGACTGGCACTCCGTGAGTTACTGTGTCGAACAGCTACAGAAGGAACACGAGAAACCGTTTTTTCTCGCCTGCGGCCTAGTCAAACCTCACCTCCCCTGGGCAGTGCCTCGCAAATACTACGATATGTTTCCGAGAGACGAGATAGAGCTCCCGCCTCACTTAAAGAATGACTTAGATGATATTCCTGAGGCGGGCAAGAGAATTGGCAACAAGAACGACCATGTGAAGTTCCTCAAATCGGGTCGATGGAAGGATGCCGTGCAGTCCTATCTGGCGACTATTGCCTATGCGGATGTCTGTGTAGGACGCCTCCTGGACGCATTAGAGAAGAGTGCATACAAAGACAACACAATTATCGTCCTCTGGGGTGACCACGGATGGCATCTTGGTGAGAAAGAGCGTTGGCGCAAGTTTACACTTTGGGAAGAAGCCACTCGTGCGCCAATGATATGGTACGTGCCGGGCATCACCAAATCCGGTACAGTCTGTTACAAGCCTGTAGACTTCATGAGTATCTACCCTACGCTGTGCGAGTTGGCTGACGTCACAACCCCGGACCATGTTGAAGGAAAGAGCATTATTCGTCTCTTGAAGAATCCGGATGCCAGGTGGGATAGCGCGGCCATAACGACCGACGGTTACATGAATCACGCGGTCCGAACCGAGCGCTGGCGTTATATACGTTACTCCAATGGTGACGAAGAACTCTACGATCACAGTAACGACGAATACGAATGGAAGAACATGGCCAAAAATCCAGCTTACTCAGCAGATATCAAACGGCTCTCTGCGTTCTTGCCGAAGACAAATACTATTAACGATTCGAAAGGTAAGAAGAAGTGAAGCTCTGTGTCAAGAATGCGGTAAGCCATTTTCTAAGTTTCTTTCTCGTCCTCATAAGCCCTCAACCAAGTGTTGCCCAATTCTTTCAGAAGTCGGACATCTTGCTTTCTTATCCTCAGACAGAAAGCGTCAGAGATGATTATTCCGCTACGGGAATAGCTTGGGGCGTTTTACCAATCCCACCGCATTGGGACATCGCAAACCAAGATCACCTCAACATATTTACCCAGAATGTAAGCACTGTATCTCATGAAGGTAGAACCTTTCATGCCCGTATAGAGTTTGATGCCAGTTGGGAATTGTTCATAAAGTATTGTGTACGAAATGGTTTGAACTACACCGATTACACCTGCAAGTCAGTTAATAATCAAAATTTTGAATACCCATGGTTCGCAGGAAGAACCTACAACGGTGGACGACCGTACTGGCTTTCTAGTCACTCTGCGGTGTTCAAGGATTTTCTCAAGTATCAAATCGATAAAGCGCTATTAGCAGACGATCTGAAGGTATTGATGTTGGATGCACAAACATCCTCTGCCTTGGCTTGTCGTGACCAGTGGAGTAGTGGGGACTTCTCAACAGCAAGCATGACAGCGTTTACTGCCTGGCTTCAACAAGAATCCACTACAAATAATTTAAGTGCTTTAGGCATCCCGGACATTAATACATTCGATTATCGTGTGTTCTTGAAGCAACACGGAGTTCACACCGACACAGACTATAAGAACCGTGTGCAACAGCATGTGAGTAATGAGACGCCATTACCGCTTTATGAAGAGTTCCGATTGTTCCAGAATGTAGCAATCCGAGAACTCACAGCTGAGTTGATTACTTATGCCAAAGAGAAAGCAAATCCTCGTGACATTCACATAGGCACGTCGAGTCCTCTAGGAGATCCTTATCGAAGTACTTTTTTAGAAGAACTGGACTTTTACCAACAAGAATTAGCCATGGAGGAAAGTAACTTTGCGCATAAGCCCGCGCTTACGTATAAATTTGCAGAGTTTTTGGATACACATTTTATTTTGACCGCGGAACCGAACGATTGGAACGGCATCAACAGAGATAAATCTCGTGAACCAGAGGTCAAACAATGGATTGCAGAAGCGTATGCACACGGTGCTGTATTTATCGCACCGGCGGAGCAATGGACTATCAATAGTGGCAACTACACACCGACTATCGATTTCACGTCCCTGTACCATTGGATTTCAGAGAATAAAGACCTCTTCAACGACTTTACTGAAACGCAGGCTGAAGTCGCTTTGGTCGTGTCTCGTGAGGCAACAAGAAAATATGTATATCGCATTAATAGCATTGCTAATGCTTTGGAAGAAGCCAACGTAGCGTATGACATTATCGTTGCGGGCGATGCTTATTTTAAAAATCCAGTGTCTTTCAATACTCTGAACCACTACAAAAAAGTTCTCGTGCAAGAGGACGAATACACTTGGTTTATTGCCAATAATGCAACGTTAAAAAACAACTTGAACCTGTTAGGAGATAAGTTCGACAGAATAGTAACGCATAATGAGGACGGTCAAGCTCGAGCGATCGACCTAAATGCTTTGAATACTTGTCTTGACTATACAGCATCCAGTTCTGCCAGTGGTGTGCATCTCTATCCAAGAACTTCTTCTACGACATCAGGGCGTATGGTTATTCATGTCGTGAATACAAACTACGACGATCATCATCAATTTGTGGCACAAAATGGTCTTCGTCTCAGCCTGGCAAATGCAGACTATTCCAAAGCTTCTTTCTACCAAGCAGGACACGCACCCATGCCATTATCCGTTCTAGCGAATGGTAATACTATTCAGGTGTCCGGAATCGAGAACCTAGATGCATGGGGCATTGTTCTTTTGGAAAATGAATTTTGAACCTCGTCCATTAAGAAAAGGCTGCTGAATACACTTCCAGAATCAATAAACGATCTTTGATTCTGTATGTACTCCCTCAATAGTCTTCTGAGAGATATTCAAGCCATAGCGGGCGGAATCAGGCCAAATTTTTGAACGTGTTCTTTATTCCATATAAAACGATGTTTGGCCGGTTGTTAACCACGCTGTTGCCCAAGCGGCACGACAACCGATGCTCTTCTCTTGGGATCATCTACTTTTGCATTTCGTACGTGAACGCGGCAACGACAGCACGGTGGTCTGATGGATATGGTGAAATCACAATATCTGCTTTCTCTTTATTCTCACCAACGATCTTTACGTCGATTAGCTTTAGTCCATTTCCTTTGTAATAAACAAAATCAATCCGATCATGGTGGGTCTCTGGGTCATCGGCCTTCATGATGGGAGTCCAGGTATACCCCGGGTTCTCCAACGCATTTGGATAAATCGTTCGAAAGGCATCAGCAAAGCCAGCCTTTCCTAAGGTCAAAGACGTTGGGTACTCCACTTTGATGGGATGGCGGCCCGACTTGGCAGCTTCTTCTGTCCAGTCAAGGTGTGAAGGCTCGTTGAAATCACCCACTATAAAAATAGGTGTATCTTTATCTGAAAGAGACCCTATCTGCTCCAATAGTTTTGAGAGTTCTTTTCCGCGTGCTTCTTTCGCGGCAGCTATGGCCTCAGCCTCGGTCTTGATAAAGGGGGTATCCCAATGTTTATGCCATTTAGGCCGAATGTTCAGAAGCTGGTACGGCTGATACGGATGTGAAGGAAAGTGTACGTTGAAGACATACGCTTGCCGGCCTGAAGACACATTCACTTTGATGCCACCGCTGACGCGTTCAATAATCTCATATCGCGTGATGATGCTAGTCTTTTGCTGTTTGTCATGATTCCAGCCCAGTAACTGTGCCAACTTCTCCCCGTTATCCCCTTTCGGAGAACGTAGTTCCTGTACGCCAACAATGTCTGCCTTTGCATTCTGAATAGCCAGAGCTGTTTGGGATAAAGGTTGCCCCCGCATCTCACCACCACGATAAATGTTAAACGACATGACCTTCACACTGGACGCCTCTATTTCAGCGTACAGAGGGGTCACATAAGTCAGCCCAACGATGAACAGGATCACGTGAGCCATGATCGCAGTAGTTTTCTTTGGAGTCTGTCGCCGAAGACCAACGAACGTATCTGACGCATGAGAGAAGAACATTTCTTCTTTGACTTTCCACTTCATAAATCACCTCAAGCTTTTTGAGTTTTGAATATCTTTGATCGTTTGGGGATATGTTTTCAAGTTTCTTGCCATTCTGCCGAACCCACCTCACAATTTTCACGTCATGCAGTCACAGAAAGCGATACAGATAAAGCTCCCCTTTGCCATGCCTTCAACGATGAGCAAAATAATAATTGCTGGGACATACATATGTGAGAGTAGGATAGGATCAGAAATAAAGGAGAGGCTTCTGCCTAAGATGACTGCCGTTCGCCTGCACATTGTATTACTTCTGGTATCTGGCATGTTCTTCATCTGCCAGCAACCAATACAGACCCTGTATGCACAGACTCCATTAAAGTATGCGCCGGCTCCGATACTCAATCCTCTCAAAGGCTTGGTACCATACGCACGACCTGTCCCCGATCGATTCCCTCATAGTATGGAATTCAATTACCTTGCATTAAGTGACATCGTTGTGGATGAAGACCAATATGATTGGTCACCACTCGAATATTTACTCGATGATATTGCCAGTCGTCATAAACAGACCATTTTTCGAATATGGATGGAATACCCTGGAAAAGAGAAAGGCATCCCGAAGTATCTTCTAGAAGCAGGTGTAAAGGTTTTTGAATGGACCAATACACATGCCGCTTCTGTCCCAGCCAA
Source organism: Planctomycetaceae bacterium (assembly GCA_902629495.1). The sequence continues at coordinate 64,730 of CACORA010000002.1, read as the reverse complement.
AAAAATTCGTACCCCTGATTATTCAAACCCTTCCCTCCGAAAGATGCTCACTCGTTTCATCACAGAGCTCGGCAGGCGATACGACGGTGATGCACGAATTGGATTCATCACCGCTGGTCTTTTAGGCACATGGGGTGAATGGCACACCTATCCACGCACCGAGTTAATGGCTGATAAGACAGTGCAAGATGAAGTGCTCAAGTCGTATATATCTGCTTTCAAAAAGACGCCGGTTCTGGTTCGGTATCCGGCAGGAAAAAATGATGCAGCATACGCCCGAAATGACAACCGGCCCGTTGGATACCACGACGATGCATTTTGCTGGGAAACAATCAACAAAGAAAAAGACCGTAAAAGCTGGTTCTTTTTATCCAGAATGCGGCGTGCCAATGCGATGGATAAATGGAAACACCATCCCATTGGGGGTGAAATCAAACCAGAGTTGTGGGGCAACATATTTGACAAACAACCTTCTCATTCACAGGCTCAAGATTTTGGTGCGTGCATTCAACAGACTCACGCCAGTTGGTTGCTCGATTCCGGCATGTTCAAGAAATCACAGCCGGCTGATCGCATACGAAGAGCACAACAACATGTACAAAAAATGGGATATGAATTCCAGATTACTCATGTGTCTTTTTCACAACGAGACAATCGGGACGTTGTAGAGATCGCTGTGAAGAATCATGGAAATGCACCTTTCTATCATGAATGGCACATTGAATTGGGACGTTTCACAAGCGCTGGCCATCTTGTGAAGCAAATCGAAACCAATTGGAGCCTTTGCGGCATCCTCCCAAAGGAGGAGATGCTTTGGAAAACGACAATCGCAATGGCAAACGATCAACTCGCTGTTCGTGTCATAAATCCGTTGCCGAACGGCATTCCACTACTATTCGCAAACGATCCATCTCTGCAATTGGGAGATGGGTGGCTGCTCCTTCCGAAAGAATGACGCTTCAAAAAGTGAGGCGTAACGATTCTACAAATTGATTTATGTGTGTCAGATTCTGTGCCGCTTTGCCTGGATGCACTAAAACCCGAGAAAAAACACAATCGAGATACTCTCCGCACAATAACGTCAGACTTTTGGTTCCCTTGATTTGTGCTAGAAGTTCAGCGATGTATCATAGAAATTAGCACTGGCTTTTACTTGGCGGTTAAGTGGCGGTTTGTTGGTGTAAGAGAGCCACAACACCCTAACGTTGTGGCTCTCGCCTTATCTGCTCCATCTGAGTCGTATCATTCCTTTCTTGAAGAACATATGGGAGTGGAAACAGACCATGTTAAAATTCAAACAGGGCTTTATGACCGGGACGCTTGCGACGATTGGTGGCATGGTGCTTGCGGTGTCAGCTCAGTCGATAGCCTTTGTGAACGTAAGGAGTTATTCGTTGCCGCGATCAGAGTCGAGCTATGCCGTACAGGAACATCTCCTGCAACAAATTGGGCTACTCTTCATAGCATTTGGGCTTCTACTGATCCTTATCACATTTCGTGAGTACCTTCGTACTTGCAGCAGTGATGGCTAACGCAATGTCGGTGCTAACGGGACTTGTGCAAGATTGGCTTTCCTCCGCTCTTCCACTCATCTTATTGGGTATCTGAAGATTGCTTGATCAGCATTGCTTCTGTCTCTGGTAACGCCAGTGCCGGCTTCCCATCAATGAAGCCAAGACTTGTTAGGAATTCATCTGATGCATGTATTGTTATGTCCTGCCAAGGCTGCTGATTAAAAAAGGAGTGTTCTTGATTTTTCGCAATCCAAAGCTCAACTGACTGGATCTTCAGTAACTTCATTTTTTCATCAGCACGATTCCATCCTGCTAGCCATTTCTTATCTTCACTCCCAAAAAATACGATAGCAGGCGGAAAGTCAGGCTGCAGATGCTGGATAAAGTCAACTTCAGGATCCTTCGTATCTGCTATTCCAAGAGCTGGATTAAATAAAAGGTATGCCACAACTGATGTGTCGTACTCCATATTGTCATCTGGATCATTCAGCCCTGGGTTCGTCGTTGCAAGCAAACTAATGTGTCCACCAGCTGACCCCCCCCCCCTGCAATAATGCGTTCCGAATCAATTCCTAATTCATCAGCATGCTGTTTGAACCAACGAACCGCACTTTTGGCGTCCGTTATACAAACACGCTTTCGAGAACCCTCGCCTCTATCTTCCTTTGTTGCCAAGCGATACGACACGGTCGCTGCTACGAGCCCCCGTCTAGCAAAATAATGGCACAAATAACGAAACTGGTCTCTCTCTCCACCACCCCAGCCTCCGCCATGAAACATGATGATACCCGGCACTGACTCAGTGGAAGCATCATGATTCTTCGGGAAATGAATCTCGATTTGCCGTGTCGCCCTCGCTTCGGCTTTATAGGTGTAGATTTTTCCTTCTGGGATATCGTTACTGTGAGCACGATGGACGTGAAATAAAAGGCATCCTAAAAACATACCGCGAATTATGATTCTCATGCGAAACAGCAATCGTTTTCAGCCTGAAGGATTCGCCAGAAAGACAGACATGCTACTATGCTACCTTATCGTTGGGTTGGACCCATTTTCTTGGCCTGCCTGAACCAGCACAATCTAACACTCATTCCTCGAAATGTACAAAATCTTATGCCAACGTATGTCTATGAAACGATTCCGCAGAAACCAGACCAACAGCCAGTTCAGTTCGAGTTCGTTCAAAAAATGGCGGATGATGCTTTGACTCAACATCCCGATACGGGTGAGCCCGTGCGTCGTGTCATTTCAGGAGGAATATCGTTGCCAATCTCATCAAAGGGTGAGGAGTGCTGCGATAGTGGCTGCTCCTGTGGCTGAGAGTATCACACAGGCAATTTCTCATGGTTCGATCAATTCTTTTATGGATGCTTAGTCTCTTTTTTCTTACGGGAACTGCATTATCAGCAGAACCATGTAGTATCGAAATTCTCGATGATGAAAACGGATGGCCCGTACCGTTAGTGGAATTACGGACAATAAATAATCAGCGATTCATCTCTGATAACGCTGGTGTGATTGTGATTGACGCACCTGATCTCCTTGGCGTGAAAACCTGGTTTCATCTTCGGGGACACGGATACTCTGTGGCAAAAGATGGCTTCGGATATGAAGGTATTCGAATGACTCTCCAGCCAGGTAAAAGATTCACTATCAAGGTAAAGCGGAAACTCCCTGCCAAGAGACTTGGGCGAATCACTGGGGCAGGCCTCTTCGCAGAGAGCCATAAGTTGGGGCAAATGACTGACTGGAAAGACCAACCCGTATTTGGTTGTGACAGCGTACAGAACGCCATCCATGAAAACCAACTTTTCTGGTGCTGGGGTGACACTCTTCTTTCCACGTATCCGCTTGGTCGATTCCATGCCATTGCTGCAACGTCATCCGTCCAGCCACTCAGAACATTCAAACCTCCCATTCAACTTCGATACAACTATTTTCTTGACAGCAATTCGCTGCCGCGAAACGTTGCACAGATGCCTGGCGAGGGACCGACATGGCTTGATGGCTTGGTGAGTCTTAAAGATAAAGACGGTCATGAGCATCTCGTCGCAAGTTACTCAAAAATCAAAAAACCGATGACGGTCTATGAAACAGGCCTTTGTGTCTGGAACCCCGAAAAAGAAAGCTTCGAACATTACCGTACGATTTGGAACAAGACAGATTCTTCAACGAAGCACTCACCAGACCGCCCGTTTGGGCATGCATGTTTCTGGGTAGACCGCCAGCGACAACACTGGGTGCTTTTCGGTGACCCATTTCCTCACATTCGTTGCAAAGCCACATTTGAAGCATGGTCAAACCCTGAGCATTGGGAAACACTATCAGGGACTGTCACGATACATGCGGCCAACAACGGCAAAAAAATAATTCCCCACCGTGGTGCCGTGTCGTGGAATCCCTACCGAAACCGTTGGGTAACCATCTTCACACAACAGGGTGGTGAATCATCGCTCATAGGCGAACTGTGGTATGCGGAAGCAGAATCGCCTCTTGGCCCTTGGGAGAACGCTGTTCATGTCGTCACCCACGATCATTACAGTTTTTACAATCCACAAATACACTCCTCCTTCATTGATGAAAAATCTCCCTTTCTTCTTTTCGAGGCAACCTATACGCGTGCTTTTTCAAAATCACACGAATCGACACCTCGATACGATTACAACCAGATTCTCTATCGACTCGATTTTGACACCCTTGGTTTTGATTGAAAAGTATTCATCGTGACTCAATCGCTGCATATTGGAAATTGCATATCAATGGGAAAATCAGCTAGCCCCATGATCAATTCACTGGTATTGAACAATTCTCCGTGAATAGGACGCAACAGGCCCGTCAACAGCTACGCTCTCACATTATGGTGGACTAACCGTCGAACCATTTGGTTGGCGTCTTGGAGAATGGCTATATACAAACGATTGAGTTTCCGAATCATCTGTGTTGAGAGAAGCGTCGTTTCGAATCTCAGCATCGGCAGCACGTCGAGAAGTCTCATTCCTATTTGCTGCAACCTTTTCCATGTAGGCCGCATCAACATCTCCAGTAACATAGTTGCCATCAAAAACGGAGCATTCAAAAGAATCAATGCTTCGGTTCCCCACCTTTGAACACTCTACCAAGTCATCAAGATCCTGATACACAAGCCAATCCGCATTGATGACTTGAGCGACCTCTTCATCCGTGCGATTGTACGCCACAAGTTCTTCTGATGTTGGCATATCTATGCCATAAACATTCGGAAAACGAACCGCTGGTGCGGCCGAACAAAAGTACACCTTACGGGCACCTGCATCTCGAGCCATACCGATAATCTGTGAACATGTGGTGCCTCGAACAATTGAATCATCTACAAGGCAAACAACTTTGTCTTTAAACTCTAACGATATCGGGCTCAATTTTTGTCTGACACTTTTTTTACGGACCGCCTGTCCAGGCATAATAAAGGTTCGCCCGATATACCTGTTCTTGATGAAACCTTCCCGGTAAGGAACTCCCAGACTCTCAGCGAGCGACATTGCAGATGTTCGTCCAGAATCAGGGATTGGCATGACAACATCAATATCATGATCCGGACGAGAACGACAGATTTTCTCTGCCAATTTTACACCCATTCTTAACCGTGTTTTATATACCGACACTTCGTCTACTATCGAATCTGGCCGTGCAAGATAGACATGCTCAAAAATACAAGGCGTGAGTCGAGCATTGTCTGAGCATTGCTGGGTGTGACAGTTATGCTCAGTATCGAAAAAGACAGCCTCCCCAGCAGACACATCACGCTCAATCTCAAACCCTTGTGAAACTAATGCCACTGACTCCGATGCAATCATGAAGTCACGGTGGCCGCTGTCATTTTTTTTCATTCCAAAGATGAGTGGCCTTATTCCATGCGGGTCACGAAAACCTACTATTCCGTAACCTGTTATCATCGCCACTACCGCGTACGCACCGCGACAACGGCGATGCACTCTACGGACAGCCTCAAACACACCCTCCGGGGTCAACTTTTGCTGACCCACTTTATGCAATTCGTGTGCAAAGACATTGAGGATTACTTCACTATCACTCGACGTATTGATATGCCTCAAATCCGAACGGTAGAGTTCTTCTTCTAACTCATCTGAATTCGTAAGATTTCCATTGTGAGCCAGCGCGATACCATAAGGAGAATTGACATAGAATGGTTGCGACTCCGCTGAACTATTGCTTCCAGCCGTAGGATATCGCACGTGACCAATGCCCATGGGGCCAACAAGTCTTCGCATATGATTTTCACGGAAGACGTCGTATACCATTCCGTTTGATTTGCGCAGCGACACCCTATCACCAGCACAGGTCACGATTCCAGCAGCATCTTGCCCTCTATGCTGGAGAACTGTTAATGCATCATAAAGATTCTGATTGACATCTTCATTGGCAACTATCCCAACAATACCGCACATGTTTTTCTCGCGCTGTGAACTGGGGTACGCCTTGGCTATCTTTCAACAACAGACTGAAGAACCGCTACTTGCACAAATCACCAACCAATATGTTTCACAAACGTAGTTATAATATTATCAGCAAAACAATCCAATCGAAATGTATGAAGGGGTTGATTTCTGGCAACGACTGCCAGCAATTTTCTGAACCGAATGCACGAGCAACACACACGTTGTTTACTCGCTGAACATCGTGTGATTCGTCTTTTGACAACCTTAATTGATCCCTCACATCGCAGAAAACATTCTATGGACAAACACGAAGGCCACGCTTCCGGCATGACGGACGCCTCGGATACCCCTTCTTCTTCGGTAATTTAGCCTGAAATTCTCTATCTGGTACGGTGAATGAACTGGGCACCTGAAGCATTTGCATCACTGGATAATCTTTAATCATGATAGCGGGGGTGTCATCATGCTCGCGTTGCGACTGAAAATGACTGTACAGCAATTCATTAATGCTATGATGATCAGAGCGTGCTGAATTTCTGGAGTAAACGATGAGTCTTATACCGGAGTGATGCCCCGTACACCGACAGACCGTATTGTGTCTGCACTTTGATACCGCAGAAAAACATCTCTCTATACGTCACAAAGTCACGCTCAAACAATCCGTATTCTCTAAACACTGGAGTCACCCTCATGCTTACCCAGCCTTCAAAAACCAGCCGTCAGTCGATCCACCTCTCCCGTCGACATTTTGGCATGGCAGCAACTGGCCTCTTCCTTGCATCACAACAACAGCCAATTCGTGCTGAGAAAGCAAGCACAGCTGACTCACCTCTTTTCAAAATTTCGCTTGCACAATGGTCCCTCCACAAAGCCTTATTCAAAGGGCAGATCAACAACCTCGATTTTCCCAAAGAATCAAAGCGAACATATGGCATTGAAGCAGTCGAATACGTCAATCAGTTTTTTAAGGACAAGGCCAAAGACTATGACTACCTCGCTGAATTAAACCAGCGAGCCACCGATGAAGGTGTCACGAATGTGCTTATTATGTGTGACGGTCTTGGGAAACTTGGTGATCCCGATAAAAAGGCGAGAACCACTGCAATCGAAAACCATTTCCCCTGGGTTGAGGCTGCAAAACGCTTGGGATGCCACTCCATCAGAGTCAACGCAGCCAGCAAGGGATCATACGAAGAGCAACAGAAACTCGCTGTTGATGGCCTTTCTCGACTAGCTGAATTTGCTGCTCAACATGAACTCAATGTCATTGTTGAAAATCATGGTGGTCTCTCGAGTAACGGTGAGTGGCTGGCTGGTGTCATGAAAACAATTAACCGACCGAATGCTGGCACGCTACCAGATTTTGGCAACTTCCATGACTACGATCGCTATAAAGGTGTCGAAGAACTGATGCCTTTTGCGAAGGGTGTCAGTGCGAAAAGTCATGACTTCGATGCACAAGGCAATGAAACAAAAACAGACTATCGCCGAATGCTCAAACTCGTGCTCGACGCAGGCTATCGGGGCTATGTCGGTGTTGAATATGAAGGAAAAACGAGTCCTGAACCAGAGGGAATCAAAGCAACAAAGTCCCTTCTTGAAAAAGTGCGTGATGAGATGAGTGCTTAGTTTCCAGATTCACCTTGTGATAGATCATTCTGTATCCATATCGCATTCGTAGGCCACACACGGTGAGGCTCGACTACGAAAGCAACACGTCGATGGGATCAGAAAAACCTTGAACACTTACTATCCACGATGGACGAGTACGGTGATGTTTTTCTTGTCGGCAGTTCATTGTGTACGTCAAACGTACACTGCGCGATTAAAGTTTTATAACTGATATTTGATCATGATGAATAACCCGTGGATTCTTAACCGTTGATTTATCAAAATCCGGTTTGTATACACCCCACTTCAGGTAGGTACTGTTATTGGTATCACGCTGTGCCGTAGCGCCTTTGAAAGATGCGACCTCTACATATTCTTTTTCATCACCCGACTTCATAAAAGCTCTTAATTGCCCCTCTGATCCTACTGACCAGAGAATATCAAACCGAAAGTCATACCACCTTCCTGCCTTGTAATCCTTCACAAGTGCATCCTGTCGCCTGTTGTTAAGACCATTGGATCGCAAAACAATATCGGTTCCTTTGACCGCAATAAAAATATCCGGGCCTCCATCAAATCGCTTAAATTGCCAAAAAATATCAATAGAGTCACGACTATCTACTTCCCAGTCAGCTGGCAGGTAAATACTGAACTGGTAACGAAAGTGATCGCCTTCGTTATACCGTGATGCACTATGGTGCATCGTTGTCGACTCGGCCCGATGGGCATTATGAGAAATGTATTCCTTTGAATTTGCAATTTTATGTCGAATGGAATATTTGCCACTACGTGAAACAACGCCTGACCGCCCCACAGCATCTTTTGCTTTCGGTAAATCGAATTCAAGATCAGACGTTCTTTCATCTTTTTCATAGCCGGTAGAAAAGACAACATTCTTACTGGCGTTACCACTCAACAAAAGCATCAAGGCAAGACAAAACAGATATTTCATTGAACAACCTTTGATAACTTGAATTCATCTCCAACTTAGAGACTCTCAAGGGATGGTTCAACAATAAGGAACACTGTTGGCGGAAATTCGATGGCTTGAAGCCTTCGAAACGATTGCTGTTAACCCTGTACATGGTAGTGTGTGCCGATAGACATATATGTTTCGCATCTCACAGCCTTTTTCTTTTTATGCACTATCACCCCAAGAACCTTGAGGTCAAATGGTTTGCGAAATTTGACGATCAACTTGCCATTGTTCCGGTTCACTTTGATTCCGTCCGAGGCGGATCGCTTCCAGATTCTTCACCATACACGACTCCCACTGAGTTGCATGTAGTCTTTGCAGATATCCGATAAGTGCTGCAATTGGGCCGCTGTGCGACACCACGATGATGGGGTACGTGTCTGATTCGCGTTCATTCAGCCACTCTATCATTCTCTGTTGCATTTCGGATGTGGTTTCACCTTCCGGCGGTCGATACGTATCGGGCTTTTGAACCAAGTCGTGAAAGTGATCAGGGTCACTTGCATAGGCTGCATCCCAAGTGAGCCCTTGCCACAACCCATAGTTTCGTTCTCGAAGACGGATGTCCTCCCGCACGTCGATATCCCCATTGCCAAAGCATGCAATTCGATCTGCAAGATATCTGGTTCGGCTCAGGCCGCTGTGATAGATAACTCTTGGCTTACACCTATTAAATAGCTTGCCCGCCAACTGGTCTGATGCTTCCTTGCCGGCATTGCTCAGAGATACATCCATCGCACCATAACAGATCCCTTTCCAACGTAAAGCGACTTCTGCATGTCGGATCAGCAAGATGTCCTGTGCTGAATTCATGTAATGCTGGCTCCGACGAGGATGACCAGTTGGGAAAGAAAACCAATGGCGCCGAGAGTATCACCGGTCGTACCTCCGATGCGCCGCAGAATCATTTGTCGGTACCAGATCGCCATCACTGCGCAAACAAGAATTGAAACTACTACTGTCCAAGGCGATTGAACGCACCAAGCAATTAAAAAAGGTAACCCCAGCACCATTGAAACAAGCACCCGTGTCGCCGGCTGTGTTCCAGAAACGTCACGTGCCTGAGAATGACGACTCGGGATCGGAGAGGTAGTTGCCATCAACACGACAATCACAAGCCTCGCTAACATAGCCGCAGCTACAATGGATGCGAATGCCCACGGAATGCCGCCGGCAGTTGCTGCCTCTATCGCAAGGGCACGAATCGGAACACCAATCACGAGAGCAATCGTACCGTACGTGCCTAGACAACTATCCCTTATGATTTCAAGCACACGTTCTCGCGTCCATCCGCCACCTAATGCATCGCACGTATCCGCAAAGGCATCTTCGTGAAAAGCACCGGTTATGTAAGCCTCCAGTCCCAAGGCAAGGAAGGCGGCCAGTAAAGAATTGATACCAAGCTTCATGAAAATAATCATGACACTGGCAGTTGTCACTCCTATAAGACCGCCCACTAACGGAAAGAAAACCACCGCCCGATTCAACGCCCATGCGTGATCGAAGTCTTCTCGTGTTGCAAGGCTTCTTGAAACTGTGATTCTAGTCAAAAAGTGGACGGCGGTTGCGAAACACTCCCAAAGCGTCGGGGTCCCCTTGCGATGTGGTTCTTCATCGGTCTGGTTCATGGTTGCAATTCTTCAATGAAAGCCATTTTGTCCATCATCGACACGGCCAAGTCTAGGATTGGCACGGACGCCAATGCCCCGGTGGCTTCTCCCAATCTCATTTGCAGATCCTGAATTGGCTCAAGTCCCAGTTGCTTCAAAGCAATCTGGTGTGCAGGCTCAGGGGAATGGTGGCCGGCGATCATATACTGGACAGTTCCTGACTGAACAGCTTCTGCCAACAAGGCAGCGGATGTTGTAATCACTCCGTCAAGAAGAAGTGTTACCCCAAGATTTGCACCAGTTGCGTAATATCCTGCAAGACTAACGATTTCCAACCCACCGACATGACATCCGATCTGTTGTGGGGTGAGCGACCCAAGTAAACGTACCCGCTGGATCGAATCTCGGACGACCATCCGCTTTTTGGCAAGTTGTGACTCATCGGCTCCAGCACCAGTGCCAACGATTGAATCCACAGAGTCATTCTCATGCACATCGCAAAGCAGCGCAATCAAACACGTTGCAGCGGTCGTGTTCCCGATTCCCATTTCACCACCAATTAACAATCGGCTTCCCGCATTTACAGCAACAGTTGCCCGTTCCTTCCCGACATTCCATGCGTACTGATAATCATCCTCGGAAAGAGCAGGTTCAATCCGAAGATTTCCTGTTCCGCGACGCTTTGCACGATCTAACACAATATCATCGTATTGCCTTAAGGGCATATGCAAGCCAACATCTACGACTTCATACTCACAATCAAGCACACCAGCAAAAGCCCCACTAGCAGTGCGAGCAGATTGCATCATCTGTACAACAGACCTCGTCACAGAACTTGGCCACGCAGAAACACCCTCTTTCGTAACTCCATGGTCAGCCGCAAAAACAGTGACGCTGCGCGGATTGACTTTAGGGTGAAGTGTTCTTTGAATGGTACAAAGCTGGATAGCAACTTGCTCGATATCACCGAGACTGCCCGGCGGCTTGCAAAGGCTTGCAATCTGATCTTTGATCTGAGAATGCGTTGGTGCATTGGCTTCCTTAATGCTCATCTGTGTCAGCTTTTCTCACCAAAAATTGAATGATACAAATGACTCCACTGACGACGATAAGCTCAATGATAGCAACCATAGAGTAAGTTGCCACGGAGAAGGACGCCAGTTGCTAGTTGGCGAATCCGAGGCGATCTAAAAATATTCAGCCCATCGAAAAATCCACTACGATTCCTCGCCAAGGAGCATCCCGCACCGAACCACCATGGCAGGGTAACCCATTAGTATCACGTCAGGGAGGTTGTTCTACTCTAGCAACGGCTTACTAATATGTCGTACATACTCAATGTCTTATCCGAATGACAGTTGGGTAGTACTTTCGAGTGCAATCTGATACTTAAAACTCAACGCCGGGTTGGGGCTTGATGCCTTTGGAGTATGGATGCTTGATGACCTTCATCTCAGATGCTAGATCAGCGATTTGAAGGATCTCTTCTTTTGCATTCCGTCCGGTAATCACTACGTGCAGCATGTGCCTTTTTGCTTGCAGCTCGTCAACCACCGTAGAGACTGGAATATAATCGTACGTCAATGCAATATTCAGTTCGTCTAGAATGATGATATCAAACGAAGGATCTTGCATCAGTTCTACGGCTTTCGACCATCCACGCATCGCGGTCTCGATATCACGCTCGCGATCTTGCGTTTTCCAAGTAAACCCTTCTCCCATCGTATACATTTCAATCGGTAGTCCCTGTTCTGACAGTTGCTCGATGAGAGTAGCTTCACCGGTTGCAATCGCGCCTTTGATAAATTGAATAATTCCAACTTTCATACCTTGGCCAAGTGATCTCATCGCCATACCAAAAGCAGCCGTTGATTTCCCCTTTCCTGATCCGGTATGAACGATCACGAGACCTTTTTCTTCGGAGGCTTGAGCGAGCTGTTGGTCTTGGATCTTGTTGATACGGACCATCCGTCTGCGATGTGCTTCGTTCGTATTGTTAGGCATCCAATTTTTTTCCATTTCTTAAGTTGGCTTCCGTCGTAATATCAAGCAGATTTTAGAGCATAGCCCGCTGAAGGAGCCCCTTTTGACTCCCGCTAAATCGAAAGTACGATCATAACTCAGTCTGCGCGTGATTGTGTTTCACGAGGAAGACCCATACCAGAACACGCAGATTCTCAATGTACAAGGAACATCGTTTATGAGTGCGAAAAAAAAACGTCGAACAATGGCTGAAAAGGCCGACAAGTACAAATGTTACTTGCAGTCAGTCCAGGCTCCTGAACATGAAGTTGAGTTTTTTGACAAGGCATTCAAAGATGAATTCCATCGTAAACCAACTACACTACGTGAAGATTTTTGCGGTACGTTCTCCATCTGCTGTGAATGGGTCAAACTTGGCCGTCAGAGAACGGCACTCGGGGTTGATCTTGACCCTGAACCACTGGCATGGGGTGAGAAACATAATCTCTCGAAGCTAAAGCCAACGCAGGCAGCACGCGTTCGCATACTTGAAAAAGATGTCCGAGAGAAAACACGACCAACTGTCGATGTTTTGTCTGCACAAAATTTCTCCTTTTGGTTATTCAAGACAAGAACAGAGTTGCTGGAATACTTTCGTATCGCCAAAGCGAATATGAGTCGCCAGAGCATCATGGTGATGGATATGATGGGTGGTGGCGCTTGCTATGCAGAAGATTCCGTTGACAAAAGGGTCATTAAAAAAGGAAAGAAAGGCTTCAGTTATCACTGGAAGCAGGTTCAATTTAATCCAGTCACGCACGAAGCTGATTTTTCAATTTCCTTTAAGTTTGCTGATGGAAGCAAGTTACGTAATGCTTTTCAGTACAACTGGAGATTTTGGACAATCGCAGAGGTTCGAGAGCTGCTCGAAGAAGCTGGTTTCAAGAAGTCCTATGTGTACTGGGAAGAAGAAGACGAGGATGGTGAAGAGACAGGAGAGTGGAATAAGGCAGAGCAGGCACCGAGCCATCCAAGTTGGTTGTGCTATATCGTTGCTGTGAAATAATCATCTGGCACCATCAGGCCTCTCTGACCATCCATTTGTTTGGCTTGGAGGCATCAAACGTCTCGTGGCAGCAACTTTTGCCACGCTGTTTTCGACCTACCTCGAACCATGATGACACCCGTTCTCCGTGTACTGTCTATCACTGTGCTTGGATGCGTTGGGATCCTGCGGCGAAGCATTTCTTTTCCCTGATAGTATGCCACGTTTTCGCTTTCTTGCTTGACGTGGTGTATCATTAGATTTTTATGATCAAACACCTCGTAATCGGTTGCGTAAGATCATGGGTCGAATCCTTGGCTTGTTAATCATCGCTTTGGTTGCAGCACCGATTGTAGTTGCTGAAGAACGACTTGACGTTCACAAGCAGATTGTGCCGATCATTGAGCAGCATTGCATCGGCTGTCATTCACCTGGAAACAAGAAAGGTGATCTATCACTCGCAACCATCGATGACCTACACGCGAACGAGTATGTTGTTGCAGATGATGCAGACCATAGCTACTTGATTGAGGTGGTCACATCACAGGACGGAGAACCTCCTGCCATGCCGAAGGAAGGCGATCCGCTGAACGTGGCAGAGGTCAATCTCCTCAAACAGTGGATCAGAGAAGGAGCAGCCTGGCCTGATGGCCTGGTGATTAAGGAACCATCAAAGGCAGATGCATCGTGGTGGGCCTATCAACCACTCCAAGCGCATGGCACAAGCATTGATGACTATATTGAGGAAAAACTTGCTGAAAATAAACTTGTCCTTAATCCTCCAGCAGACCGTCGCACACTGATTCGTCGAGCAACGTACGACCTTCTTGGCTTGCCACCCACCCCAGATGATGTTGCTGCATTTGTTACAGATCCTGACCCACAGGCGTATGAAAAACTAATTGAGCGGCTACTGGCATCACCTCATTATGGAGAGCGTTGGGGTCGTCACTGGTTAGATGTTGTTCGCTTTGGCGAAAGCAACGGGTACGAACGAAATGTTATCCTCGATAACATCTGGCCGTTTCGCGACTATGTCATTGACTCCATCAATGAAGACAAGCCGTTTAACCAGTTCATTCGTGAGCACATCGCAGGTGATGTTTTTGGAGAGAATAACCCTGACATTGCAGTCGGTTCTGCATTTCTGGTTGCCGGGCCCTATGACGATGTCCGAAATAGAGATCCTGTACAGGCAGCACAGATTCGAGCAAATACGCTCGATGAAATCATTCGTGCAACAAGTGAAGCATTCCTTGGGATAACGATTGGTTGTGCTCGGTGTCATGACCACAAGTTTGATCCTATTACCCAAGAAGATTATTACGGACTCTATGCCACATTTTCAGGCATTCGTCATGGTTCAGCTCCACTTGCAACTAACGAGAAGAGACGGGCTCGAGCTAAAAAAATTCAACCTCTCAACGAGCGGAAGGCTGAGCTTGAAGCATTGCTTGCGGAACTTGATGCTTCTCTTATCAAGCGGGCACGGAAGAAACTAAAGGAATATGAATCCACATGGACACGAACCCCTGTTGACCGTACCGGAACCACAGATTCCTTTGAGCCGGTGACGGCAAAGTTTGTTCGGCTGGTCTGTGAGGCACAAGACAAAAACCCAAACTCAACAAGTGGATTTGCTATCGATGAGTTTGAAGTGTGGTCGACAAGTGAGCCACCAAAGAATGTTGCTCTCTTGCGTCATGGTGGGCATGCCGCTGGTCGTGCACGAAACATCGAGGACTTTCCAGAAGCCTATGGACCTCACCATGCGATTGATGGCAAGACTGGAGAGCGATTTCTTGCTGCAGGCAGCGATCTTACGATCGAGCTTGCAAAGCCAACACAAATCAACCGCATTGTCTTTTCGAGTGCAAAAAATGAGTCTCATCCAGAACATGGTCTTTTTACATTCGTCGCTGAATACAGAATCGAAGTATCAATGGATGGTCATGCCTGGCAGGTCATTACCAGCAGCCGTGATCGCAAGCCAGTTGCAAAAGATATCATCCTGAATCATCGATTGCTTCAACTTGAGACGACCGCGAACGACCGGGCTAAAAAGCAAGAACTGGGGCAGTCGCTGGCTGATGTCAAGCAAGCGATTAGCAAGGTTCCGGCATTGCCATCTGTCTGGATTGGAACGCGAGTAGACGATGATGCCAAGGGACCGTTTCATGTTTTTCTTGGTGGCAACCCACAGAAACAGGGAGCAGACGTTGTTCCGGCAAGTCTGACCTTTCTAAATGACACATCGGACAATGGCTTCTCCTATCGCCTTGACCCAGATGTGTCAGAGTCAAAACGCAGACTAGCCTTCGCAGACTGGCTATTGCATCCTGATAATCCACTTACACCACGAGTACTTGCCAATCGACTATGGCATTATCACTTCGGTACCGGCATTGTTGATACACCAAGTGACTTTGGCTACATGGGAGGTCGGCCAACGCATCCTGAGTTGCTTGATTTTCTTGCTCTCAAGCTGGTTCAAAGTGGCTGGCGAATAAAGGCGATGCATCGGCGTATCATGCTTTCTAAAACATACCGTCAATCATCGAAATTTCGAAACGATGCAGCCACCATCGATGGACGTTCCCGATTCCTCTGGCGGTTTCCCCCACGTCGCCTTTCAGCAGAAGAGGTTCGGGATACCATGCTTGCGGTAGCCAATACACTTGATACGACAGGTGGCGGTCCGGGGTTTCGGCTGTACACGTTCCTCCAAGATAACGTCTGCACCTATCTTCCACTTAATAAGCATGGCCCAGAAACCTATCGCCGAGCAGTCTACCATCAGAATGCCCGATCCTCAGTCGTTGATCTCATGACTGAGTTTGATCAACCAGACTGCACATTCTCATCTCCCAAACGAGCTGAAACCACAACGCCTCTCCAAGCGCTCACCATGTTCAATCACAGCTTTACATTAGATATGGCACATGCGTTGGCACGGCGGCTCAAAAATGAAGCGGGTGATGACCTTCGTGAGCAAATCGATCATGCGTATCACCTGTGTTATTCACGGCCTGCAACTGATGAAGAAATCAGGATATGTTGTGACTGGGCCAAGCATCATGGACTCGATGCTCTGTGTCGTGTGCTCATGAATACAAGTGAAATGATCTATGTCCAATAACACATCTCTCTCAGGACTTACCCGACGTTCCTTCTTAGGAAATGTCTACACAGGGCTCGGCGGCATCGGGCTCTTATCCCTCTTTCAGAATGAGCTGTTCGCAGAACCCTCGAACTGGCATCCAGGACAAGGACAAACACACCACCCCGCCAAAGCAAAACGTGTGCTCCAGATCTTCTGCCCCGGTGCGGCTTCCGCCATGGATTTGTGGGAATACAAGCCATCACTCGATGCATACCATGGAAAACCACTTCCTGGAGAAGAAGAGTTCGTATCGTTTCAGGGTAAAAATGGCAACCTGATGAAAAGCCCATGGCCGTTTAGGCCCGTGGGTGAAAGCGGGAAACCCATGAGTACCCTCCTACCGCAGATGTCCCGTCATGTTGATGACATTGCATTTCTTCATGGAATGCACAGTACAACAAACACGCATGGCCCCGGGTGTGTGTTTATGAACACAGGTCATTCAACAGAAGGTTTTCCAAGTGCGGGTGCCTGGGTGAGCTATGCACTCGGTAGCGAGAATGAAAATCTTCCTGCATATGTAGCAATCACCGACATCAGAGGAGAGCCACCGAATGGGAAGGCAAATTGGTTGAATGGATTTCTTCCCGCCCGTCATCAGGGAATCATGATGAGCGACCAACAGCCGATTCGTAATTTATCGCGACCCCAATCAATATCTCAATCAGAGGACAAGGAAGCACGACAATTATTAATGCGTCTGAATGAAAAATTTGCAGCAGCGCACCCTGAAGAAAGTGATCTCCAGGCTCGGGTTGCCGCCTATCAATTAGCCGCTCGCATGCAACTGTCAGCACCGGAAGTATGTGACATATCTCGTGAGTCAGCTGCGGTTCACACACTCTACGGAACAGAGGACGAAAATCCTCTCAAGGCGGCCTATGCACGCAACTGTGTACTTGCTCGAAGATTACTTGAACGTGATGTTCGGTACGTCAACTTATATTGTGCCTCGCGTGCCTCCGGCGTGGATGGATTGCTGAATTGGGATGCACATAAAACACTCAAATCCGACTACGAACGGCACTGCCCTATTTTTGATCAACCTACAGCGGCACTGCTAACAGATTTGAAACAAAGTGGCCTGCTAGATGACACACTTGTCTTATGGACGACAGAGTTTGGTCGCATGCCAACTCATCAAGCAGGAACCACCGGTCGGGATCACAACCCAGATGGCTTTACGTGCTGGATGATGGGCGCAGGCGTAAAGGGTGGACTGAGCTATGGCGCTACCGATGAATTTGGTCGTCGGGCTGAAATACATCCAACAACTGTGTGGGACTTTTATGCCACCGTTTTACACCTCCTCGGTTTCGATCATGAAAAACTGACGTGGTACCATAATGGTCTTGATCGACGCCTGACTGATGTGCATGGCAAGGTCATCAATGCATTAATGGCATGACAACCCTCAACGGAGGATGAGTATGCATGGTCAAAAGAAATGCACTGACTGAATTACGGTTGATGGAGCGTTGAGTGAAGAAAAGCACAAATCGTATCAGAGCAATGGAATCCATTTTTTTATTCGAGGCATGAACACCGATCCGAACCTGTCCTCCTTTTTGAATCAACGCCATGTCGTTCAAGAACAATCGAACTGTAGCAGATTCTACCACAGGAACGCATCTAAGCCGGATCAGGCCTTTTGTGAATAAAAGAAAAAAATCAACAGTCCTAAACAACTCCGGTTCCGAGACTCAACTTAGTACACAACGGGTTACGAAAGACCACTTTCATGTTTCAACAACTCTTTTCACAATTCGCTCGCTGCTTCTTTCATGTACCAATCCTTATCCTTTTTTGTATCCCCAACCAATTTTCTCATGCTGATCAGATTGGGCCCACTGGCATCAGCATCAAGAAGATTGATGGCCGACACTGGCTCGTTGATTCTCTGAATCAACCTTTCTTTGCACATGGGATCACGCACGCTAGCAATCATCGCCAGCGGTATGACTTCACAGCCTTTTCCATTGCATGCAAAAAACTAGGTTTTAATGCATACGGATATGGCTGCCCTGAGCAACTTCGAGGTGATCTGCCATATGTTGAAAGCTGGAATCACCTGGTACCTATTTCAACATATCGAGATGAAAAAAGTTTTCATTTCGTTGATATCTTTGACCCAGCAGAACAGGCCAGACTCGACGCTGGCGTAAAAGCCAATTGTGAAAAAAGTCGCCAACATCCAAAGAAAATCATCGGTTATTGCTGGACCGATCTTGCCGCCTGGCCGCTTAGCAACTCCACCGGTAAAGATTGGGTCACTTTTATCAGATCACTTCCCGAAGGCACTTCAGGAC
The DNA here is from genome assembly GCA_902629495.1 of Planctomycetaceae bacterium. The sequence continues at coordinate 46,107 of CACORA010000002.1, read as the reverse complement.
GAAAAGCGTATCAGGACTTTCTGAAGACACGGACACCCGACACACATCTTTCAACGGATCAGGCCTTCCTCCGTCTCATCGCGAGAGAATACTTTCGTGTCGTTGGAACCGCAAATAGAAAATATGATCCAGATCATCTGATCTTTGGTGATCGTTTTTCATTCCAAACGTTTGATCCAGACGTTGTCAAAGAAATGTTGCCGTATGTGGATGCGATAGCAATTCAGCCCTATTTCATGGAACTCTTTCCTAAGAAAAAGCTTGATGAAATATACGCACTCACAGGCAAACCAATTCTTCTCTGTGACTTTGCGATTCGCTTTCAAGATGGCGAGAAAAATATTTCTGCCTGGAAACTCGCAGAAGACTCTGTCGCTGCTGGAAAAGCATATGTTGAATATCTAAAAGCAGCATTCCAGACCACGTACATCCTTGGAGTCTTTTGGTGCAACCCGATTGATACCCCGAAAGGTTTTGGTCAGCAGGGTGTCAAACAGGGATTCTTTGCCGATGGACTTGCAAGTCGACCTGGACTTCATGACGCCGTGCGAGAAATCAATAACTACCTTGAGAAGAACACTCTGACAAGAGATGGCAGGCACAAGTAATCTTCTGCACATGTGATTGATGTAAGACAACAAAGTCCTAGTTTCCAATGTTTGTGGGTGGTTGCGTGCGTCCGACGGTTTCAACTGACTCGGCGTCTGGCTTCTCGCCTTTCATGACAGACTTCACAAAATCAGCCAGAAATTGCCCGAGAGCATCAGCCGACTCACCATTGAAGTGCACGTTCTTTCCCGCCCACCAATCAGCGTAGAGTCCATCTTCGTTATTCTTCACAAACTGCCACTGATCACAGATGTGGATCTCAGGATGGCGTGCTATCACCTCGGTGGCCCAGGGGTTGAGGTATTGTTCCATCACTCCGGCTATACGTCCGGGCGCCCTGCCTTCGCTGTCGAGGCCCTCGTTTTTGTCGTAGCCGTTCGGAACAGGACAGGTCGTCACCCAGATGAGTCTCGCGCCAGTCTTCTTGAGTTCACGAATGATGACTTCTAGGTTTGATTGGTAGTCCGCCTTGTCGTTCTTAGAGTCCCAATGGCCATGATTGAAGCTGATGACGTCCCATTGTCGGCCAGGTTGGTCATACGCACCAAGCCATTCGACGATTTCTTTTGCGCCCTTTCCTGATGGACCGCAATTGGTAGGCGGATGATGCAAGTTGCACATCCCGGCCAGTGACGCCCGCAATCCCTTATCGTAGTTCCCCGAGATCGAATCTCCGATGAATAGATAACGTGGTAGTTTGGGATCGTCATTCGCTGCCTGATTACCAATCGGCTGAACATGAATCTCATTGGCGACAAGAACCTCGCCTTTCTTCTCACCGATAACCGTTGCACTGTTGATAAACGGTTTGCAGTCTTTGACCGTCAGCACGTTGTAGAGCAGCGCTTTGGACTGCCCTCCCTTTTTCAGAGATATTTCATACGTCGTCCCATTGATAGCAATGGTTCGCGGATTCGTGGATGGATCCCAAAGGCCGATAAAACGCGGATCCTCTTTAGTCGGCAACTGCTGGCCATCGGGCTGTTGATTGAAGTACAGCGAAAGGCCATGCTCTGAGATCCATTTTTCTTCCGTTGCTTCCTTCAAAGCTATTTCAAGATGTGCACCCAGACCTGATGTCTTCACTGCGGTAATCGGTCCCTCCGGAATTCGAAACGAAACAACTTCTCTCGAGGAGTGAATCTTGTACTCCAGTCGTTGAGACTTGAGTCCAGCAAACTGTCGCGTATTCGCGACGAGCGCTACCTTGGTTTCAGGAGTCCACGTGACTTCAAACTGCCCTTGATCATTACGGACATACATACCTTCATTGTTACGCGGAATAATCAGACCGGAGATCTCGTCAGCCTTCAGACATTCTCCTTTCCAAGTGATGGTGACAAGCAGAATAAAGATACTCATTTTGCAATATGCAGAATATGTCATTTGCAATCTTCCAAAAGAAAAAGGGACGCCTTTCACTACTCATTTTCACTTGATGTTTATGTGCGTTTAACATCGTCACGGCGCAATGTGTGACAAGGGCAATAGGCCAAGCAGCATCTAGGAATTATTGGGATAGTCTGACAGCATTCCTTGAGTGTACTTGCCAGTTTGACACGCCTGTTCATAAATTGGCTTGGGAATGCTTCCAGTCAATTGATACGCAGCAGCAATATAGAGTGCTTCCAGAACAACCATTTCATCGCGCGTGTTTCTCAAGACATCTACCAACCCCTGAAGCCCATCCTGCCTTTCACCCGTGGCAATGAGAGCCTCGGCAGCAGCAAGTTGAACGACCGGCTCTGAATCACGAAGAAGTGATCGTAAGAGACCAGCTGCAGATGCAGCACGTTGGCCTCGAACAGTACAGCCGACTGCGCCCCAGTAACGCACGACAGCATGCTCACTTTTCATCGCTTCTTCAAGTTCCGGAAGAACCTGAACGTCACCATCACAGGCTGTGACTGCCAAGCCGAGCACTTTTTCATACGGAAATTTTGGGCTCTGAACATACCCGTACACCGTACCTTTTTCAGAAATCCTGTTGTACATCGCTTCAGGAACAAGACCCGTGTCACGAATGTTTTTCATGGTTTCAAACGTTGCAGCACGCATTTTTTTCAGACGCTTCGCGTGCGCAGGATCAGCGGCGAGATTCTTAATTTCCCACGGATCATTTTGTGTGTCGTACAGTTCTTCAACCGGCTGGGGAACTTTCCAGAATGCTGATTGAGGAGCATCTGTTTGACCAGCCTGTTGGAGCGCATAGAACGATCGCCACCCCGATTGACTGTGTGGATAGCCTGCGAGAATACCTCGATGCCGATGGGGGTTGAAGTTGCGAATATATCGGTAATGGCCATCAGTCACCGCGCGAACAAAACGAAGCATACGGGCATCAAAACGCTGGCCAAACAAAAAGACATAAGGAGCCGCTTCCTGTTTCTGCGCACCAAGAAATGCACGTCCCTGCATGCCTTGTGGAATATCTACCCCCGCAAGACTGAGTGTTGTTGGAGCAAGGTCCACGAAACTGACAGGGCGATCACTTGTGGATCCCGGACGACCTGGAACCAGATGTGCAAATTTTTTCGGACATCGAACAATCATGGGCACATGTGTTCCCGTGTCATAAATATACCGCTTCGCTCGAGGAAGAATCCCACCGTGATCGGAATAATAGACTACGATTGTGTTTTCACGGAGCCCCGCATCATCTAGTTCTGCAAGCCAGTCGCCAATCTGTTTGTCCATCGCAGCAAGAATGTCGAGATAGGTGACCCAATCATCTCGAATCTCTGGAGTGTCAGGAAGAAACGGTGGCAGTGTCACCGAGGCCGGGTCCTGACTTGGCGTCTCAGGAATCATTCCGCTGTTTCGAGCAGATGTTTTCTTTTTTTCAAAGAGACTACTCTCGTGGCTTATGCCTGTATTGAAGACAGCAAAAAACGGTTTTCCTTCTGGCCTCTTTTTCCAATGGGCATTATTGCTTGAGTCATCCCAATGACTTTTATCATCTGTTTTGAAGTTGTAGTCGGTCTTAGACCGATTGACGCAGTAGTAACCAGAATCCCTAAGATATGACACAAACGGATGAATGTCCGAGGGAATCGGATAGCGACTGCGCATGTTCTGTGTACCAATACTACATGCATATCGGCCAGTTATTAATGTGCTACGTGCGACAGCACACACCGGTGCGTTTGAATAAGCGAATTCGTATCGCACACCATCTGCTGCAAGTTGGTCGATATTCGGTGTACTGACCTGCTCATTTCCATAACAGCCAAGCCAATGATGGCTGTTGTCTTCGCTTGTGACCCAGAGAATATTGGGGCGATCATCTGCCTGGGTGACACGAAGGCTACCACATAGAATGACGCACAAAAAAGCCAATGCGATCTTCTTCATCATTTGTAAAACCACATCTAGAGGTGAAGAGAAAAGTTCGATATGAGTGAGCACAAAGGTTCCCGACTCAATTCCCGCTACCAAATAATGTAATGAAAACAGATTCCTTTCATATCCAGCATCTCATATTTATGAGTTTCACTAACGAGATAGCAAACAATACGATCAACTTCCCTTCAAAAACACACCCTCTAGATATCAGAAGGACACCAAAATGACTGCTGAAAAATTTTGGCAGGAGTTTTGGATACCTTGGGCTATGACGGAGCGAATATATATTCGGCTGTGGTCGGTTCACCGCAAGTATCCAAGCCAGCCCATGTGTCGGCAAAATGAATCATCGGTGAATGATTGGTTCGGCAAGTAAAGTGCTCCGAAGAACTCCTCAAAAATCAGCCCCTAAAGGCCATGGGTGACACCTGCTAAGCGGAAGCATAACGGAGATTTTTTGATGAACGGTAGATGCAGATGTTTTGAAACCTTACCTCACTTTGAATCCCCACTTTGAAAAGAATCTGCACGGCGAAAGCAAATGTCTTTCGAAAACGAAACATCTTCCAGAGCCCTGATATATTTTGGATCTGGAGTGAAAGCGTATTCTGTTCTGCGAGAATCCGGACCGAACAGCCTTGCAGATTTCCTGTAAGGCATCCGGTCAGAATTATTTTGGGTCGTTGCTGGTGTCCCGTGTTCTAATTTTTATCGTTCCATCGAGAATCCATTTAGCATGTTGAGCATGTTCAGTGGTGTCACTTGGAATCTGGACGTGAAATTTATCAAATTCGTATGTGATCTCAGCGTGCCTTCCGGTCAATCGATCGTAGAGTCCGATTGCAAGGTCAGGCCACGATATTGGCTGTGCGTCCGACATTGTTATCTCCTTCACGAATACTTTCGAAAAAATTTAGCTTGAATATTGTAGACGCCCGATTGAAGAAAGCAATCAATGATCAGGTCTTCTCGTGATCAATGTGTTCGTGCTGACGTGACTTTTTTGAGTAGAGCACCATAAATCACACCTGCTTCGCAAGAAATGCTTTTATAAAAATGAGAATGCTGTACTCGATGATGTAAGCACTCGTGAGATATAATCTCCTCTGCGATTTGAATTCCTCACTTTCAAAGAGAAGCTCCCATCGTGCCCGTTAGTCGTTACACCTGACTCAAAGGTTAGAGAGAAAGATAGACGCATCGAACACGGTACGTCCTCAACAAGGGACCTCACTGACACACCGCAGAGAAGCCGGCGAGTGCTTCTCCATCCTGCTTACTGCGGAAGAAGCAAGTGAAAACTTCAGGAATTGGCCCCTTGCCTGAACAGAAAACCAATGGTATCCTTATCGAGAATCAATCTCAATAAGGTAAAAATGTCGTTTTTCACCTTTTTTTATGACTTTTAGGAAAGCACCAATGGCACTCATCAGAGGAATCTGGATTCTCGTCGTCAGCATTGTCCTGAGTGGATTCGCCCAAGCTGATCATCACAACAGCCATCATCACGGACCACATCGAGGGATTGTCGTCGATCTCGAGGGTGTGGATACCTGTATTGAGTTGGTGCTTACCGACGGGCAAGAAGTAACCGCTTATGTACTTGACCAGGATCTTAAGCCTGCAGAAAGCTCGCTTGAATATCTTACCCTTACTTTCACTGAGCCAGATGGGGAAAAAGAAGACTATAAGATTGAGGCAACCAAAAAGGGTCAGGAAAACGTCTTCCAGCGAACTAGTGGTCATGTTGTCCACCACATTATCCGCGATCCAATCGTCGTCAGCATTACCAAAGATGGGAAGAAATATTCCTCAGCACAATTTTCTTTTCCTCATGGACCTCATGGGGGAGAAGTCATTTCTCTTGGAAAAGGAGCTTTCATTGCCGAACTTTGTGTTCAGGGTGATGTCGTTGCAATCCATGTGCTCGATAAACAGAAGCGAGCAGTGAAAGTTGACTCGAAGGAAATCACACTGACCTTTACTGAACCCGATGGTGAGGTTGAAGACTATGGGATTGCTGTTGATGACACCGTCTCAAAAGGATCAACATTTAAGGAAGTTGATGATCATATTGTAAAGCACGTCAAGAGAGATCCCATCGTGATAAAATTAGTGCAAAAAGGTGTCTCATATGAATCAGAATCTTTTCGATACTCGAAATAAAAAGAAGATACGATACGAATGAGCACTACTCCTAGGACCCAGAGGAATAGATCCAAACACTGATGCAAACAACGCATGACATACTCTCATGCAGATTTCATGAACCATGGATGGTGATAATAGGTTCGGAGGCGCTGTATTCTCTCCAAACAACGCGCGTCTCTGAACCTATTTCACTTTAAGACCGATTTCATCATGACGTTATTTATTGGTTTTTTCATTTCTGTACTAGAATATTGAATACATAAGTTTTTGCCTAAGAAAGAACTCAATACGCTTCACAATTCTTCACAACAACTCGACCTACACCTGATTCCTGACGTTGAATGGAATAAACATGAAAAGACCTGAAGCATTCTTTCTCCATCATGCTGACAAGTATTTTTCTTTCCTTCTACTTGGAGTACTGCACCTCCTTCTTGCAAGGAATTATTCCTTCTCGAGTGAGCCTTCCTTCTTGCAGCCCCTCAGTATTCCCGTTTCAAGTTTTGGTGCCGTAGCTGTAAACGAATCAATTTTTGTGTATGGCGGCCACACGGCACCTGTCCACGAATGGTCAAAAAAAGCAGTGACAGGAGACTTCTTCGAACTGAATCTTCAGGAGGTTGATGCAACATGGCATCCCCTGGATTCTGGCCAAGCCTTACAAGGCATGAATATTATTGCCTACAAGGGTCATATTTATCGCGCTGGTGGCATGGAACCGCGAAATGAGCAAGGGGATTCAGCAGACAATTTCTCTGTAGCAACGGTTTCGAGATTTAGTTTGCAAAATCAAAAATGGGAGGCTTTCAAACCACTTCCTGAACCACGCTCTTCCCATGATGTCATTCTTAATGATGGCATCATGTATGTCGTTGGTGGCTGGGATATGCGGGGTGAAAGCGGAGGTGAATACTGGTGTGACACGATTGCATTTATCGACTTGAATGCTTCAGAGCCTTCATGGCAGACACTGGAACAGCCTTTTTTTAGAAGAGCGCTGATAGCGGCCTCTTTTCAGGATCAGATTTGGGTAGTAGGCGGTTTTACAGACAACCACGAAATCACAAGAGAAGTCAATGTTTTTGACATCAAGAAATCGTCTTGGTCCCTTGCTCCCCAACTCCCGGAAGGCCAGTTTAATGGTTTTGCCTCTGCTGCGTGTGTGTTTGAGGACCAATTAATTGTAAGTGTGGCTGATGGAAAAGTTCTCAAACTTTCAAAAAATCGTAAACGTTGGAAAGTGATTGCCCACACGAAGCCGCGCATTGTTCATCGTATGGTTCCTGTTACAGATGGTGTTATTCTGCTTGGAGGTGCCCATGGCCGTCGCAATCTTGATACCGTTGAACTCATCGAGATTCCATAAATCAAAACGAGAATCATTTATTCAATATCTTCTTTGGACAGCGATTCTCTGTTTGTTCACGTCGTCTCGAGAGGCTGATGCCCAACATTCCCAATGGCCATCGTTTCTCGGTGCTGGAAAATCGTTTATTCAGGAAAAGTCACTTCCTGTTACGTGGGGGATACAACAAAACAAAGCATGGGAAGTCCAGCTTCCTGGCCACGGCCAATCAAGTCCGGTCATTTTTGAAAACCATATTTTCCTGACGGCTGTTTCAGGGGATATGAAAGACGTGAATCACATATTGATGTTCAATCTGCAAAATGGACATATAGATTGGACCGTTGCAAAAGAGACAAGCAATAAAGCAAAGAATAGTGTCTATATCAGCAGAGCAGCTCCAACTCCTACTGTAGATGAACATGCAGTGTATGCTTTCTTTGAAAGTGGTGACCTCTTGGCGATTTCCTTCTCCGGTGAAGAGCTTTGGAGTCGTTGTCTCACTGATGCATACGGTCCGATTGTAAGCGAATTTGGCATTGCGTCTTCACCCGCTCAGTATGAAGACAAGTTATTTGTATTGGTTGACAATGATGCAACATCATATTTATTAGCAGTCTCTAAAAAAGATGGAAGCACACTTTGGTGCTCCACACGTGAAAGCCGGATCAGCTGGACATCTCCAGCCATAGTAACGCTCGATAACACAACGCAAATCATCTGCAGCTCCGCTGGCAGCATTGACAGTTACGATGTCGAGGATGGTTCACTTCTCTGGAGCTATACGACTGTATCTGGCAATACCGTAACGACACCCGTGGATTACGGCGTGAATGCTATTTTCATTGGGGCTTCGGCTGGTCGTGATGGCAGCAACATGAGAGGCGCCCAGGAATCAAACATGGTTTTAACGGCTACGAACAACAATGGCTCTTGGACACCAAAAAAACTCTGGTCAGCTACAAAAGCAACGAGTTCCTTCGGTTCACCGATTTACAGTTCAGGATATGTGTATTGGGTAAATCGTTCAGGTGTTGTGTTTTGTCACGACTTCAAAACAGGCGAACAGTGTTACAGCGAACGACTATCACAGTCATGCTGGGCAACACCATTTTCCATTGGGAATCGAATTTATTTTTTTGGAAAGAATGGTACGACAGATGTTATTGCAACTGGCCCTGAATTCGAAATTCTTTCAACCAATGAACTGTGGGGTTCAGATGATGAGGCTATCGATTCTAAATTAGTTGCCTCTGAAACAGATGGAGAGCGAAAAGCCAGTGCGCGAATGTTTGCCGGTCGCGTGCAGTATGGAGCCGCTGCCGTCACTGATAGCCTCGTGATTCGTACAGGTGACAAGTTATTTTGCATTCGTAAAGATCCACCAGAACACACGCCCTAATACGCGGTGTTTGAAATGACCGGCAGTTGGGATTCGGACAGCAACAACGCGTTATGGTCTCTTACGAGTGAACCAACGCTTTAACTTTTGTTTCCCACTGTTGCCCACTAACATTGCAAACAGTGGCTTTTCATACCAATGCCTGTATGCAACAGAGAATGGACGTGCTGTCATGAAACTTGTTCTATGCGTGCTTATGACTCTTTCTTTTAACCTTTCCCTGCTCGCACAGCATCTGGGAGAAGGGTTTCCTCACCAAGAGACAGATACTCATTTCCCAGAACATCATTTTCTACTTGCATCAAATGACTCTAAAAAGCCTCGAGATCAAACCGCACAGAAGCGTCCTCCTAAAAAGGAAGCCTCTGGGGCGTTCGCGAAAGCACCAGGCAATGGTAGCCGACATATTTATAAAACCATTGGCGATATTGAATTGCCGCTTTATGTCTTTCAAAATCCTCCTACAAAAAAAGACCAGAAACGTCCTGCCATTGTGTTTTTCTTTGGTGGGGGCTGGTTCTCAGGAAGTCCAAGTCAATTTGAAAAGCAATGTGAACACTTTGCAAAACGTGGCATGGTTGCCATCACTGTTGAATACCGGGTCTCATCTCGACATTCCGTAAAAATTGATGACTGTATTGAAGACGCAAAGTCTGCGATGCGGTGGGTACGATCCCATGCCGAAGAATTTGCTATTGATCCTGAACGAATCGCAGCTGCTGGTGGTTCTGCTGGTGGACATCTCGCGGCATGTACTGCAGTTCTGGATGCTTTTGATGCATCTTTAGATGACAGGACAATAAGTGCAAAGCCAAACGCCATGGTGTTATTCAATCCAGCACTCGCTATCGCGTGGGACAAACGGATGCCAGAAGAATACCGCGAAATGGCTGATCAGAAGATGAGTGGCCGGTCACGTGCACCAATCCAAGACGTGTCTCCACTCACATTTGCATCAAAGAAACAACCGCCTTGTATCATGTTTTTTGGCACGGATGACGGCCTTCTGGAGGGTGCTCAATTGTACCAAGAGGATTCAACAAAAGTGGGTAACCTCTGCAAGATCATCACCTACGAAGGACAGGGGCATGGATTTTTTAACAGAGGTGAACACTACCATCTTACCCTCACAGCAACCGACACATTTCTTGTCGACTGTGGTTGGCTCTCCGAGGAATGATCTGCCCAAAGACTATGTTCCTCAATCCTACTGGGGATTACTCTCTTTCTTTCTACAGATGCATATTTTGGCATTTGAACCCTGCCAGGCATGAAAACCGACACCTGACCTGCAGCCTGTTGTACTGTGCTGTTTTCTTAATTTCTTTTGCCTTCAATGAGATTGATTGCGGCTTCTACATAGCGCTCACCAAGCTTTTGGTATCCATCCGGTCTCACATAGTGAAGTTCGTCTTTTTCTCCGTTCAGGTCATCGGTATCGATCCATACCCACCGTGGATTTTCATCTGCTAGTGACATCTGCAGGTTCCGCAATGCCTTCCAGGCGTCACTCGGTCGTCTCTTGATTCCGAAATCACTGATGCGTCCGATAATAACGTTGATATCGTTGCGCCCGAGATCTGTTTCCAACTGTTGAATCAGGCCACGGAAACTCTTTGCGTATACGTCAACACGTTCACCTTTGGCGTCGGCTTCACCCTGCATCCATATAAACGTCACTGTCTTGATGGTGGTGCCGTCCGTGTTGTCCTTGATCTGCTCAATCAGTGCGTCATATAACCGACCGTTATCCTTCGGCTTCTCATTGTTGGACGATACCCACGCTTTGTACCACATCGAGATGGGCTGACCACCTTCTGCATTTTTGATAACGATAACGTTCTCCGCACCATACTTTTCTTCTATAGCTGGAATAAAAAACTGCTTATGCTGGAAACGTTTCATGTTGGACTGACCAGAAAGCAGAAACAGATGCTTCCCTTCCTCAGCCGCTTCTACACGAGATGACAGCAGTAAGAAGAGCGCGACGAGAGACAGGATGTGCCTTGATCGCATTGCATGGAAAATAGTCATGATGATTCCTTTACTGGTGTCTTGTCTTCTGAAGACCGTCCTCGTTTTGCCCGCTTCTTCTTGTTCTTTTTTGTGACCGTCGGCAGAGGTGCTTCCCAAGGCGTATTCTTCATGGCTTTCCATTTTCCGAGAGGCTCATATCCATCACGGTAATCTGACCCCGCAAAACTACTCCTGCATGAGGTGATGAAGGCAAGGGCGTGCTTGCGCATCTGTGCTGCCACGTTCGGCATCTGCTGAATCAGGTTATCCTGCTCCCCTCGGTCCGATACGAAGTTGTACAACAGATCACCTTCAGGCACATCTGCATCAAAGTTTGTGTAATACCGAAACTCACCATCGAGCAGACCGAGTCCAGGTGCGTTGTTGCTGGAAAATCGAAACGGAATCGGTCGGGCACGCCTGTCCGTCTTTCCAAGAATGAGGTCGAGCACATTATCTCCGTCGACTGGACGATTATCTGGCATCGTTGCGCCGGCTACCGCGAATGCCGTAGGCAGATAGTCCATGGTCGACATCGGTGTCTTGATTGTGATTCCCGGCTTTACTCTCGCGGGCCAGCAGACAAAAGCCGGCACGCAGGTTCCACCGTTGAACAAATGTGCTTTTTTCCCTCGCATACCATCGGTTTTTCCATGACCGCCCTGAAGAACGTGGCTGGCAGGACCGTTGTCGGCACAGAACCAAAACAAAGTATTTTCCCACTCTCCCAGTTCACGAAGCCTTGCTTCCAGCCGGCCAACCTGTTCGTCGAGTGCGGTCAGCGCGCCATAGTAATCCAATAGCTTCCCCGGCAGCCCTTTACCCTCATACATTGCCTTGTACTTCGGTCCAGCCCGTAAGGGTGAGTGAGGCGTGTGCGTCCAGATAACAGAAAGAAACGGCTTATCGTCCTTCGATGCCTGTTCCACAAATGGGATAACTCGATCCATGATGACCTTCGTGTCGTCACCCACAAGACGTTCCACTACCCGATTGCCGTCTTCCCAGTACGGATTGTCGGTCGTCGCACCCTTCGTACCGTCTTCACCATACGGGTTCCATGTGCAGACAGCATGGTGCGTCACGAAGTGTTTGTCGTAGCCAAACCATTGAGGCAAGGCGAGATGGCGGACGTTACCTCCACCCCCTTTACCGCTATAGTCTGGGTGAGGTGAACCAACATGCCACTTGCCAAAATGTCCTGTTGTGTAGCCAACATCTTTGAGGCCCTGGGCAATGCTGTATTCCTGACGCGGTAGTCGCCCATCATTCGCTCCCCAGATTCCGTATCGGTAGTAGTGCCTCCCTGTTAGCACCGATCCACGAGTCGGTGAACATACTGGTGCTGCTGCAAAAAAATAGTGCAGACGCGCTCCCTGCTGGCAAACACGGTCAAGGTTAGGCGTAATGATATCTGTATTTCCATTGAATCCGACGTCACCCCACCCATGATCGTCCGTCATCATCAGAATAATATTGGGGCTTTCAGCAGCATCGACGTGAGAGGACAGGACTCCCAAGACGAGTAGATACAAAATGTTTTTCACTCTTGTTGTATTGGAGCTCATTTGTATTGGCCTTCTTCGTCGCAACGCCAGCCTACAGGCTGTCTGATGCGTTGGCAGCGATGTCCTTGAACCATCAACTTGCTTCGTATCGTGGTGGGGTAGGACGTGTTTCTAGATGATTCTTATTTCACTCGTTCCATCATTGATTCCAAGAGAATAACCACTCCCACACTCCTGGTTCATACCGAGATAGCCCCGACGCTGTTGCGTGATTGGCTCCCTTGAAAACTGAAACCCTTACCTTGGTTGAACCAGACTCCTTGAGCACATTTTCCATGGCTGAGATTCCCTCTACTCGGGGCGTGGAGTCCTTGTCTCCAACCATTGCCCAGATCGGTAGATCAATCATGCCATCAATTTTACTCAGATCGGGAATGAAGCCTTTGGGAATGATCGCTGCAAAGCGATTTGGGTAGTTCATCGCCCACTCCCACGTTCCTTTCCCTCCCATGCTGTATCCAATGCAGTATATCCGACGGAGGTCAATCTCAGGATGTGCACGGATCACGAAGTCCATCATCATTTCAAGTGAATCCGGATCCCACTGACCTTCACTTTGAGGTTCCAGAAGCATCGCCTTATATTGTTGATTCTCTGCCTTCAGTAATTGTGCAATCGCCCCCCTCCACTTTTTTTGTTCAATGTCCCGCCTTCCTCCACCAGCTCCGTGCAAGGTAACAACAAGAGGCAATCGATGCTGAGTTCTCTCGATTGGGCGATAAAGCAATGCCTTGGGCTTGAGCCTTTCAAATTGTGATGCTACGTCCTCCGGAACTTCAACGACTGTAACACCATAGTTCCTCTGGCCATCTGATCTTTCACGAATTCTTTTCCGTTTGTCTTGCTGGGCTGTGGCAGGAAATGCAATCGTCACAAGAGCTATGATCAATACGAGATTGAGAAACTTCATAATGTAACCATGACCATGCGTAATGTTGGTAAGACGTTTTGAAACTCCTCTCAATTGTGTCTCAAGCACCTCACAATTTCCAGCGTAGGGCATCGCAAAAATCACAGCCAAACCAGTCCTTGCTGTAATCTGTGAAGACATCTGCAGGGGCCTCGATTGTGTGGAACTCGTTTTATTTGCTGTCGGATGCTGTGACGTTTGTTCGTGAAATCTGTGTAGCCTCCGTGCGGCAAGCTCATGAGGAGGCTGACAACCAAAATGATGCATTGTGATCGAATGCACATGAAACGACGGCTGCCTTTTAAGAACCCCGAGTCCTTTCGACGAGTTTTGAAACCCTGTGCATCCTGCTACGGATATGAGAAGTGGTGTGTTTTCGGCATGTTAGAAACGTGGGGCTGATTCTTGACCATATCTATGTAGTTTTAGACTTCAATTCCATTCTCAAGGAGGGGCTGGTACGACACTCACACTGAGTCGGACCAGAACTTCTCTGAGACGGATGCAGGGAGAAGAAGTACCTTTCTTGAGATCGATGCAAAAATCCCATACCCGCCTTGCAAAACTATTCCATTGGGGATTTATCATCCTCTATAGCTATGGCTTACTCAAGCAACTCAACGATGTATCTGATTTAGAAGACTCGAGATTACTGACGTTTGAGGTCGCCTTTGCGAGTTTATTTCTCTTCATCGTATTAATGCGTTATTTCTATATGAGCAACTTTGAAACCTTTTTGGGAGCTCGCCAACCTGTACCACCAATCCACAAGTATCTCGCACGGATGATTCACATATCTATGTATGTATGTTTGGCGTTACTGCCACTCACCGGTTTAGTGATTGCAGGTTTATTTGCACAAGGATTCAAGGACGGGCTCATGCAAAATGTCGCGGTTTCCTTGCATGAGTTCTTTGCTTCGCTGAGCTACTTGCTCATTTCAATCCATATCGCTGCAGCCGTGTACTCTCGATTTCGGAGAGAAGGCATCTGGACAGCAATGGTCCCAATTTTGAATGAAGAATGAGTTCTCCCAAACCCGGCACCTGACACATAGAGAACACGTCGATACTAAAACTCAAACGTTTCTTCACGCCTCCATTCCGGTCACTCCTTGTCGTCCTGCCGCTCAAGCATTTGATCCTCATAGACTGCTTCAGGCGCTTTGTTCTTTTCTTGCTCATCTCGAAGTCGTTCCGTAGCTTCATCTAAAGAACCATTTCCTCGACGGGGCATCTTTTCTTTCCTTTAGGTTATGGATGAAATACATCATGTGAGTTGTTTTCGTTGTTCATACATACAACGATCATCGACGCCGAATGGCCGCATGCATTCGGGAAGAACAACCGTTGTATTGTCGCTCACGCTCATACTCCAAGCAATCCGAGCGTGAACATGGAGGCTGCAGTGTTCTAGTAGTCTCCAATCATTTCTCCACGACCTCGAGAACTCAGGGCACGATAGACATTAATATCAATGGTTTCATTGATTGGCCGCACAGAACCATCACAAAGCGTGAAGTGTGCATTTCCTTGATGCGGTGCAACAACCCCGCGGTCCGGACCATAGTTAATAGTCGGATCAGTGGACTGACGAGCACGATTCGGCGCAAACTCAGTGTCAAACAGCACCATGTGTCCGTGGTCGTCCCCTGGATCACCCTCATCACGACAAGCAGCTGCCCATGCATTTTCAAAGATCACATGGCCAGCACCTGACGTAATAAAATTTCCATTTTCATCTTGGATTGGACCATTGTGGCGTTCACCAATGGCAAGTGTTTTCGACAAACCATCCGTGATCTGACGAAACTTTGTTTTACTGTTTCGATAGAACACACCCTGACAGGGATCATAGGTGGGGTTTGATTCTGTTGATCTCAAATCAGGTGTCGCATCAAGGTTCACCCATTGCATCTCTGATGGCTGTGGATTCGTCGCCTGCCCTTCGGCTGGCCCCCAATTGGCGCAGTAACTTGAGCCAGCATAAAACGATGATATTGGCGACGTACCGCCGGAGTCACGAGCAACAAGCATGTCCATCGAAAACACATCCGAAGGACAAAGGTACGATGCGACAGATGTTTCACGCGCTGCTTTGTTAGCAGGCATAAAACAAGGAACATCAAAGTTGAAGGAGTCATGCAGAGCTGATTCTTCCATAACTGGCAGAATCTTTGCCCCCCAGGCAAAGCCCAAGTGGTTTGCGGCATCATCCTCACCAGAAATATCACTCGCTTGAGCATCATAATCGGCTCCACTCATGTAGAGATACCCAGGAGGGAATACACGATTTGAGGATTCGAAACTATGAAGTGCCACGCCGATTTGTTTAAGGTTATTTTTGCAGGAACTGCGACGAGCTGCTTCCCGAGCTTGCTGAACAGCCGGGAGAAGTAAACCGATCAAAACCCCGATAATTGCAATCACCACGAGGAGTTCGACCAACGTAAAGGCATTGTGTTTTTTCGTATACATGAGAGTCTCCAGTTTCTTATTGTCTGTTTCTATTGATTGCACGTGTCTCTTTAAATGCAGTAGATAGAAAGAGTCACACGCAACATGTATCGACGTCATTCCAAATCGTTTCTGACGGATGAAAACTACAAAATGCAGTTTTGATGCAAGCCGCCATCAGGACTGTGTGAAATCAAGCACACGAAAAAGCGTGCCAAATGAGCACCGAGATCAACTCAGTGCCGTCGAATGATCAGACAACTTGTGGAGGAGGAACGGGAGGAGCAGCCCGCTCGATACCAAGAAGGATTGGCAGCCAGGCACGATGCCTCTGTGCATGCAGTGACAGGTCATGTACGCTCGCCATACCGGGAAGAGGAGCAGAGATTTGAAACGTTACCAGTGACCAATGGAATGATTGATTGGCACTGATGGATGTTCCGGATGTTTTGAACGTTGGATCAGAATAGTCTATCTGGTCATCATGATGATCACCCGCAATAGAATGCCCAGCAAAATGCAGGTGGTGATGGTGCCCGTGGTGAGCGTCAGAGTGTGAGGCATGTTGCCCATGGCTATGCCCTGTGAGCTGCTGGTCACCTTGCCCATGCGTCTGGTGGTCGTGCTGTATCCCTACCACCATGCTCGACGTAATCAGCGAAAGCCCAAGAAGGACGCATGTCGCTATTTTCAAAATGTGAGGAAACGATCGCATAATCAGGTTATACCCTTAACTACAGAATCATCATATCTGTGTATTCCGAACGGGGCAAAGAAATAATTCTCTTTTTCTGGCTATTTTTTGGTGACAATAGTGATAATGACGAAATGACAACGCCACGTTCTGCCTAAAGCACGAGTGAAACCCTATATTCCACACAATTGTATGTGTCTGCCACACGTTCTGGCTGGGTTCAGACCAAACTTGAAAACTACTTTCCTTGATCGACAACAACAACGTTTTGCATTGTATGTCCACATGCGGCGGGGAGTACGATAATGGCATTCCAAGAGGGCTTAACCATGCGTTTCTTGATCGTTGCTGGTGTGGCAATTGTCTTCGTACCGTGCATGGCACATGCACGTGATTCCACGGACGGACATCTAACAAACGAGACTCCTGCACACTCTAGCTTGCACGACATTATCGTAAGCCACGGTGATGAGAATAGAGTACTGGCACTCTTTCACCTCAAGGAAGATGGGTCATCTCGGCGCAGGATTACAAACGACGAATACAACTGCCTGATGCCATCCTGTTCTCCTAACGGAAAAAAAATCGTATACGTGCGACAAAGTTCTACAGGTATGGCACTTTGGCTCACAGATCTTGATGGAAAAAACGCAAGAGCACTGACAACCGCAGGGAGAAACCTTGTGCCCTCTTGGTTGCCTGACTCCACCCACGTCGTTTGGATGAAGTCTCAGCCAGGAAAAGATCCATCCCATGACAGTCAGCTTCACATCCTCAACGTTGAAACAGGGAACTCACGAAGACTTTTCACCGATCCAATGCAGATGGGTTTTAGCAATGCCATGCCAACAGTTTCACCCACCAGAAATGAAATTGCCTTTGTTTCAAATCGCAGCGGTCACATGCGCATTTGGGTGAGTCAACTTGATGGAAGTGACGCGCGTCTTGTCTCTCCCCCAGACATGGAAGAGCACGCAGTAATCAAGGCACCGATCGAACAGAAAGTTCCGGCATGGTCCCCAGATGGAAAATGGATTGCGCATTGGGAAGGTGTCGAGATGATTCACTTGAGCCAATTCACAGGTATCCCCAACCCTGAACGAGATCAAATGATTCTCGAAACCTTTCATGTCTGGGTTGTCGACAGGAATGGAAAGAACCGTCGAAAGGTTGGGCGGGGTGACGACCCCACATGGTCTCCGGATGGTTTTGTCACTCGGGCATTTCCAGATCAAAAAAAGGGCGGGCCAAGGATCATGATCGAAACAGCGACAGGGGAAAAGGAACTGCCAATCATCCCCCCGAAAAGAAACTGGGGGCGATTCACGTGGAAGCCCTCTGCCGACAAGACGGACTAGGTTGTCTTGAAACCGTCATGGCCCATTGTTTTTCTCACCGAGGAGACATGCACTCCGTGTTTGGTACATGAGAATGCAGATGCCTGCGAGTTGCAGGAATAAGAACTCCTGTTTGTGAAACAATCAGCATTCTTTTCGCATTTTGGCAACGGTCACTCATCTAGAAACAATTTCTGGCGTTGTACAAAAAACGATGGTATTTTTGCATGACTGGAATTAAGCACTAAACAATGAAATCAGGGGTAACTGATGGGCTTTCTCGGCAGCTTACTGAACCGTTCTATCCATGCCATGAGCCGGACGGTGAAAAAGCCTTCGAAGAAACTCTCACTCGAGTCCCTCGAACAACGCATCGCTCTGGATGCATCTACTCTCACCAGACCGCAACTTGAACCAACCCGTACGGTTCACATTGGCGAAGGCTTCGGACCATCTCCAATTGAGTTCGAAAAATCACAACTGATTGGGCATGACACCAAAAGTTTTATCGTCAAGAGTGTTGTCACTGGCTCTACGGTTGAGAAGTGGGATGCCTCAGCCAATCAATGGCAGAACATTTCAGCTGTGCCACAAACCAGTAGCCCACGAGCCCTTCTTCAATTCTTTCGCAATCGTCTTATTCAGACGAACGACAAACTGCGATGGACACGAGAAGCGACAGACGGGCAATCACAAAAAGTATTTGAAATCATTGGCTGGGATGATGGTTCTGAGGCAAGCGAACCAGAAGGGGTGAATGTTCCTGGTCCTGTAGAAAACCTAGCAATGAATATTGTTGGTGATGAAGTGCAGGTGACATGGGACCCACCAACGAGTGGTGCAGCGGTGACGCATTACCGCATACACCAGAACCCAACGACGGTTGTGCCATCAACACAGACAAGCCACACCTTTGCCAAAGCGCGAAGCCCGGCCTCCTATGCTGTAACCATTCATGCTAATAGTGCTGAGGGGGCTGGAGAAGCAACGACAGTAACATTCTCACATGGGTCCTACGTAAAAACCGATGGTACTGTTGTTGATCCTATTCTCGATACGTCAGGCCACGTGTTGGATTATGACGGACCGAACCTCAAGCCAGGTGTGTATTTAGACCCAGGTCCTAATTTAGATAACGCAGACCTCAATCATGCAGATCTGAGTCATGCGACATTTGTTCAGGGTAGTTTTGTCCACGCAAATTTGAGTAACGCAAAACTGAGCAGCATCGACCTCCAGAGTTCGGACATGACAGGTGCGAACCTTACAAATGCGAATCTAGATATTGCTCATATAGATGATGTAAAGCTTGATAATGCCAGTCTGAACGGTGTTTGGTCAGGTAGAGCCGATGGAGGCGGAGGGAATGTACTTGGCTATCCTGCGTCACTCCCTTCAGGTTGGATGCAAAGAAAAGGTCTCCTTATTGGTCCAAACGTAGATCTCTCAAATACAAAGCTATCGGGTGAAGACCTTAGCAATGCGAATCTATCGGGTGTAAACGTTACCAACGCTGAAATAGACGGCGTTACTCTATCCGGAATTCGGTCTGGTGGCGTTACGGGAACGCCGGCTTCACTTCCCGCACATTGGCAAATCACCAGTGGCTACTTCCTTGGTCCCGAAGTAAACCTGGATTCTGCAGACCTGACCAATGTGGACCTGGGCCATGCAGATCTGACCAACGCCAAACTGTATGATACAGTTCTGACTAATACAGATCTGTCCAATGCAACCCTGACGGGTGTTCAGTCCGACAATCTCACTACCGTTCCGGCCGCCCTTCCTCCTGATTGGCAGATCAAGCGATTTCATCTCATCGGTCCGGGTGCCAACCTAACGAATGCGAACCTAGAGGGTGTACTATTAACGAATTCAGATTTAACGCATACCATTTTGACCGGTGCAAATTTAAGCGATGTTTTCCTGACTGATACGAATCTGACGGGTGCAAATCTCAGTCACGCGAACGTTGCTAATACTTGGTTCACGAATGCAACACTCACAGGTGTTAAGTCTGGTGGGATCGTAGAAAGGCCTGCAGCACTCCCTACGGGTTGGAAATTAGAACAGGGATACCTCATCGGTCCAGGTGCAGACCTGACAAATGCAGCCCTCGGCGGGCTTGACTTGACTGGCATGGATTTGACGAACACAAATCTGGCCAATTCAAACCTGGACGGTGTCAATCTTACGAACGCCACCCTGACTGGCGTTCAATCTGGTGGAATCACAGGCACGCCTCATGCACTTCCTGCACATTGGCAACTTATAGATGGGTTTCTTATCGGGCCAGGTGCGAATCTAGCTGATTCGAACCTGAACAATACCGACCTTGTCGGAGCGAACTTGACCAACGCGGACCTAGCCAATGTAAACCTGAACGGTGTCAATCTTATGAATGCTACCCTGACGGGCGTTCAATCTGGTGGAATCACAGGGACGCCTTCACACCTGCCTACTGACTGGCAGCTTACGAGTGGGTATCTCATTGGGCCAGGTGCAAACCTTGCGCATGCGAACCTAAACGGAGTCAATCTGTCAAACGCCACCCTGACTGGTGTCGAATCTGGTGGAATCACAGGAACGCCTTCGCACCTGCCCACAGGCTGGCAACTCTTCAATGGGTATCTCGTTGGTCCAGGTGCAAATCTGACCAATGCCAACCTAACCAGCATACATCTAGCTAATATGAGTCTGGCCAACACAAACCTTAACGGCGTGGACTTGACCGGTGCCACTCTAACGGGCGTTCAATCGGGGGGAATTACAGGAACGCCTCATGCACTTCCCGCACATTGGCAACTCACAAGTGGGTATCTCATTGGGCCAGGTGCAGACCTGGCCAGTGCGACCCTGTCAAACGCAAACCTGACCAACGCGTATCTGGCCAATACAAATCTGGCTGGGGCTGACCTGACAGGTGCCACCCTGTTTGGAGTTCAGTCAGGTGGAATCACAGGAACACCTCATGCACTTCCTACCGCTGGGCCGCATGGTAATGCGCAATGGCAGCTCATTGATGGATATCTCATTGGACCGGGTGCGGACCTGACCGGAGCGTCCTTGACCGATTCAAACCTGAACAATACGGACCTCGTCGGAGCAAACTTGACCAACGCACAGCTATACGGTGTCCATCTAGCAAACGCAGACCTGTACAATGCAACTCTAACCGGTGTTCAATCAGGCGACATTACAGGAACGCCTTTACACCTACCTACTAACTGGCAACTCACAACAAATGGGTATCTCATTGGTTCAAGTGCAAACCTAATAAATGCAGATCTCAGCAATGTAGATCTGAACAACGCAGATCTGTCTAACGCTACATTGACTCGTGTCAGGTCTGGTGGAATCACAGGAGTGCCTTACGCACTCCCTACAAACTGGCAGCTGACAAACGGGTACCTCATTGGTCCGGGCGCCGATCTGACTGGTGCTATTCTGTCAAGCGCAAACCTGACCAACGCGCACTTTACCAATACAAATCTTGCAGGGGCTGATTTGACAGATGCAACACTGACTGGAGTGTATTCGGGCGGCATCGCTGGAACACCAGTCGCACTTCCTTCGGACTGGCAACTGCATGGTGCAGAAAATGACAGATGGCTTATCGGTCCAGGTGCAAACCTGACCAATGCAAACCTGCCAAATGTGAATCTGGCCAATATGAACCTGTCCAATACGAATTTGACAAATACGATCTTATCCAACGCAACCTTGAGTGGAGTTCAGTCCGGTGGCATCACGGGAACGCCCGCCTCACTTCCTTCGGATTGGCAACTTACGGATGGATATCTTATTGGAACGCATGCGAACCTGACCGGTGCACCCCTCCTATACGCTGATTTGCAAGGCGCGCAACTGCAATTTGCAAACCTAACGCATGCGAATCTGCAGTCTGCAAACCTAACGCATGCGAACCTAAGCGAGGCTGTCCTAGATCACACGCACCTCTGGTACGTGCATCTAGCTCATGCAGATCTCACCGACGCGGAGCTCACCGACGTTTCATTGCTTGGTGCAGATCTGACTTCGGCAACGCTTTCAGGCGTAAAACTCAATGGTGAAGTATATTTCACCAATACCCAACTAAGTGGTGTCAAGTCTGGTGGAATAGATGGTTCTGCTAGCATGCTTCCTGCAAATTGGCAACTCAATGGGGGTTACCTCATTGGTCCCGGTGCAGATCTGACTAATGCGGACCTATCGAATTTGGACTTGAACGGTGTTGATCTGTCCAATGCCATCCTGACTGGTGTCCAATCTGGTGGAATTACAGGGACACCTTCGCACCTGCCTGCAAACTGGCAGCTCATTGATGGTTACCTCATTGGGCCTCACGCAAACTTGACGAGCGCAAATCTAACGGGCGTGGTTGTACCAGCAGGTTCTAACCTAACCCATGCGGACCTCAGTGGGGCAATAATGAGTTTCGCGACTTTAGTGTCAGTGCACTTCGATAATGCGATCCTCACTGGTGTTGACCTGAACGGCGCAGACTTAGCAAATGCAACCCTAACAGGAATTCAATCTGGTGGAATAATAGGGACACCATCCGCATTACCCCATAACTGGAAACTCATCAACGGCTATCTTGTTGGTCCAGGTGCGGACCTTTCAAACGCAGATCTTGCCAACGCAGATCTGAATAATGCAGATCTAAACAATGCAGATCTGTCGAACGCCACCCTGACTGGTGTCCAATCTGGTGGAATTACAGGGACACCTTCGCACCTGCCTGCAAACTGGCAGCTCATTGATGGTTACCTCATTGGGCCTCACGCAAACTTGACGAGCGCAAATCTAACGGGCGTGGTTGTACCAGCAGGTTCTAACCTAACCCATGCGGACCTCAGTGGGGCAATAATGAGTTTCGCGACTTTAGTGTCAGTGCACTTCGATAATGCGATCCTCACTGGTGTTGACCTGAACGGCGCAGACTTAGCAAATGCAACCCTAACAGGAATTCAATCTGGTGGAATAATAGGGACACCATCCGCATTACCCCATAACTGGAAACTCATCAACGGCTATCTTGTTGGTCCAGGTGCGGACCTAACCGGTGCAAACCTAACTGGTGCAAACCTAACTAACGCATATTTCACAAATGCCGATCTGACCGGCGTTACCTTAACAGGTGTCACTGGTGCGGCAAAATACAACTTGGCAACAATCCTCCCCCCAGGGTTTGATCCACACGCGGCAGGGTGGCAACTGGTGAGCTAATCACCTGCACTGCAACGATGAGCACCTGCTTGGCCGGCATACAGCAAGCACTCCGTGCCGTCAGCCATCCGTGCAATTACTTTTTCTTTTTCCTGCGAGGCTGCGTGTCTGCACGTACATCCGTGAGATACTGAAGCAATACCTTATGCAGTTCCTCTGTCTTTGATGCCATTGTTTCTGAGAGATCGTTGGCTTCACTGATATCACGATCGAGATCAAAGAGTTCAAGGCGGTCTTCAGCCCAGGTTTTCACCAATTTGAAATTGCCGAGACGAATGGCTGATACCACAGAACGATCCACGCCCTGATGAAAGACGAGAAAAGGATGTCTTCGTGAAACCATTCCATCACCCACGCCCCTGGCAACGTCATGCAGTGAACCACCATCAATAGTATGTGGTAGGGCGTTGGGATAGCCTGCAAGCTCAGCAAGCGTTGGGAGGATATCGACGCCACTGACTGGGACTGTGCTGACTGAACCAGGTTTGACACCAGGTCCAATAACAAAAAATGGAACTCGAATGCCACCCTCATAAAACGAATGCTTTCCATCACGAAGGGGTGCATTGAGATGCTCGTGGGCAACGGGTGCTTTCGGAATATCGTTTCGACCACCATTATCTGACATGAGAATGAGCCATGTATTTTGGAGCATTTCAAGTGATTCGAGTTTATCCAGGATCCGTCCAATCCCGGCATCTAAATCGCTCGTCATCGCAGCAAACTCTGGCATGGTGTGCTTCTGTCCAGGAGTACGTTTGCGAAAGGCTTCGAGCGTGCTTTGGTTATAGAAGATATCCAGGTGCACCGCGTAATGAGAAATCTGAAGATAGAAAGGCTTCTTTTGGAAATGGTTGCGATCGATAAAGTGCAACGCGTTATCAGTAATGGTATTGATTCGCTTTGGATCTGATGTGGCTGCCGGTCCACCGCTGCCTTTGCTTCCGCCTGTTCCATTACCGGTATAGCCATCAGAAAAATCGTACCCCTGCTGGTGTGGCGTGATCTCGTCATAGCGATGATCCCATTTGCCAAAGTGAGCTGTCACATAGTCTTTGTTCGCTTCCTTGAGCATCCTTGGGATATTAAGTTGGTTACTGTATGTTTCCGTCCAGCCTCGGCGATCTGCGTTGTACTCATGCCGTGCTGGGCATTGTCCCGTTTGGAGTGCACGTCGTGTCGGACAACATGATGCAGCCGGTGCATAGCCCTGAGTGAATCGCATTCCCATACGTGCAATCCGCTCTATATGTGGTGTCAGATAGAAGTCACTGCGAGTCCGTGCATCGCCCGGCTTCATCTCGACAGAAGAACCAACCCAACTCTGATCATCTGTAACAATTACGATAAAGTTTGGGCTTTCTGCCAAACTGATATCAGGAAACACTGTCAGCAGAACCACCGTTGCGAACAGTCGTTGCAGGAAAGGCATGCCATATCCGCCAGAAAGAAAGTACTTCAAGAGTGACTGTCAAAAGATACAACCCTTTCCCAAGAATCACAACTTTCTCACTTACAGTATTCAAAGCACCATTCACGACGTATCTTTAATAAGACGTGCGGCCATGGTTGACCATGCCTGCATCGAGAAAAAACCGATGTATCCCACTCTTCACGTAACTTAATGGATGCCAGCACGTTAAAAACGAGAAAGTTTTTTCGGTGTATAATCAATGAACACATCGCCCATCTGTCATACCTCTGTCATGCGAAAATTCCTGAACACTGTTGCTCTGGCAACATGCTACTCCGTCCTTTCCTTATGTGCCTTTGTACATGCGGGAGATCGATTGGCTACTGATGCTGATGCCATTGCGCACATTGATGCACTTATTCATCAGGACCTTCAAACACATGGCACCAAGCCAAATGGACCTGTGGCTGACAATGAATTTGTTCGACGGATACACCTTGATCTCATTGGCCGGATACCGACCGTCGAAGAAGTTGATGCTTTTATGCGTGATACGAGGCAGGATCGACGATCACGACTCATCGATGATCTGCTGGCGTCTCCAGGACATGTCTCTCATATGTTCAACTGGCTTGGAGACATGCTTCGTGTCAAGGACGACTATTACAGAATCGGAAAGACCTACACCTTTCATACATGGCTCAAGTCACAGCTTCAGGAGAATCGATCGTGGGATGAATTGGTCTACGACCTGATCACTGCAGAGGGTCGGCTCGGAGAGAATGGGGCGACCGCGTACCTCTTACGCGATGCCAGCATGCCGCTCGACAGTCTTTCCAACACGCTCACCACGTTTCTCGGGGCCAACGTTGCCTGTGCCCAATGCCACGACCATCCATTTGCCGATTGGACGCAGCGTGACTTCTACGAAATGGCATCGTTCTTTGGCTCAACGGCCTTTGATCGCGTCGACACTCGTAAGCCAGCCTTAGCACTCCGCGATGAACGTTTCTCAAAAGCAAATCTTGTTACGTTGCTTCAGCCGAACATGGAGCGCGTTGTCTTCGACAGTACTCGCTCAACCGTGTTCCCTGAAGACTACGCGTATGACGACGCCAAGCCCGGCGAGGAGGTCGTTCCAAAGTTTATTACGTGGGAGGGTGTCCGAAGAGCAAATGTAACGACTCATGATCCTCGCCATATGAGAAATCTCTTCGCCGTCTGGCTGACATCACCGAAGAACCCACGGTTTGCCGAGGCGATCGCGAATCGTATATGGAAGAAATTTTTTGGTGTCGCTGTGATGGAACCAGTCACAAACCTTGATACTCTCGAAGACGCTACAAATCCCGAGTTGCTCCAATTTCTTGCTCAGATCATGCGGGATGTCGACTTTGACCTCCGCGAATTCCAACGTGTTGTACTCAATACGAAGACCTATCAACGGACAGCCAGCGTCACACCACCTGAGGGTGAGCGTTTTCGATTTCCTGGCCCATTATTACGTCGGATGACCGCTGAACAAATATGGGACTCCATTGTCCTCCTTTTACGAGGACCGGAAATTGACCAAATCAAAACTGATCATGCTCCAATGATCGAACGCCTTGTGTTTCCATTTGAATTTGAGAACGATCGAAAGGGCATTGCAAAAGATCGGGAGAAGATTTTTGAATTTGCATCAACACTGCTGACAGAGCAACAGACTGAAAAAGCTTCTCATGGAGAAGGCGGACGAGGTCTGTTCATGGGGTCAAGCACAGGAAGGAAAGTTAAGCTACGTGGTGAAGACGCCTGGCTGCGAGCGTCAGAATTACCGCAACCAATGCCGCCTACGCACTTTCTACGAGTTGCAGGTCAGTCCGCTCGTGCAGTCGCTGATGACGGATCAACTGAAGGTGGGATCACAGAATCGTTGGCAATGATGAATGGTGAGGTCACAAAAAGCCTGATGAGCAAAGTGTCGGACACCGAGGCAGCCAAAAATAAGACAGCCAAAAACAAGACTGACAGAAAAGAAAACAGAGCAAAACGAAAAACTATGCAATCCATGCAGGCTGGCGGTACACAGACCACTCCAGCCAAAGGCATACAGGCTCTGCAGATCACCGCTATTTACCACGCAATGCTTTCACGTCCTCCACGTAAACAAGACATGCAACAGTGTCTCACCGCACTTGATCAAGGGCTCGATTTCGGTGACGTCGTCTGGGCTCTTTTGAACTCACGCGAGTTTATATTCATTCAATAATTTTTCCTGACTCTCATTCACCAACGAATTGTTTAACGATTGAATGCACAATGAAGCAACTACTGAATTCCTTGGACACTTTCACTCGCCGTAAATTTGTAGAACGCTGTGCCGCGACGTCATTCGGCTTGAGTGTCCTTCAAGCGGCGCCGGTGGCTGCCTCAGGCTCAGTCGATCAAAAATCAACTGCCTTCGGTAAAGCAAAGCGCGTGATCTGGTTGATGCTGAGTGGTGGCTTGAGTCATATCGACTCGTTTGACCCCAAAGAAGGAAAATCAAAAGGTCCTGCAAAAACTATTAGCACTTCAGCTGATTTCCAAATCACTGATTTCTTTCCACAGTTTGCAACGGTGGCAGATCGTGTCTGCCTGATTCGCTCGATGGAGGCAAAGATCGGTGTCCACGCACCAGCGCAATACTTCATGCGGACTGCCTTTGAAAAACGTGGCACAATCCTTCACCCGAACCTCGGGGCCTGGGGTTCTCACTATCTCGGGCGGAGCAGCAAAACGTTGCCTTCGAGTGTGTGCATCAACCGCCGTTCAGACCAAGCCAATGGATTCTTCCCATCGAGCTATGCACCTCTCGCAATCGGAGATCCTACTCAAGGCATTAGTGACGTCAAATCAATCGGAAGCAATTCTGAGTCAAAAAAGCGGCTCGCCTTACTAAACGGACTCGATGCTGATTTTCGGAAAACGTTCAATGACAAAAGCGTCAATGCATACAACGGGTTCTATGACGATGCCCTCGCGTTGATGAAGAGCCAGGAATTGCAAGCTTTCGACCTATCGGGTGAGTCCCAGGAACAGCGGGAAGCCTATGGCAACAACGCATTCGGCCAAGGGTGCCTACTCGCTCGCCGGCTGGTTGATTCTGGTGTCCGCTTTGTCGAAGTCAAGCACGACGGGTGGGATCACCATAAAGCACTTGCTGATGAAATGAGCGAGATCGCACCGGTCTTTGATCAGGCATTCACAACTCTTATCACCGATCTTGAACAACGCGGGATGCTCGACTCAACGCTGGTTGTTGTCGCAACAGAATTTGGTCGTAAGCCAGGTTTTGATGGTGATGGTCGGAGTCATCATCCAGTGTGCTTTTCAACTGTTCTTGCAGGTGGAGGCACCAAGGCGGGGTTTGTGTATGGCAAGAGTGACAACGACGGATTCTACGTCGATGAAAATGCTGTCACCGTGGGAGCTTTTCATGCCAGCATTGCACACGCGGCTGGAATGAACATTGAAGAACCAGCGATCTCACCTTCCGGTCGCCCCATGACCGTCGGTGACGGAGAAGAGCCTGTTCTGGAGTTATTCGTATGACACACCAATCCATTTTTACCATGGCATTCTTGGCCAGCACGGTTCTCGTTTCTACCTCGAATGTTCAGGCGAAACCCAATAGCAAGGGGCCAGATAGCCCTGTTGTCGTTGGTACGCTGACACGCGTCGACTCGTCGGGATCAAAGCTTGATGTCCAGCAAAGTGGTGAGCACCTTCGCAAGCTATACGTAAACGCAACGTCAAAGGTCTATTTCGTAGGCTTTCCAGCAAAAAGCAAACGCGAACCACAGGTAGGTTTTGGCGTGAAAGCCTCCTGTGGAAAAGACGGACAAATTAAGACCATCACTTTTACTCCCCCAATTGGTGAGCCATCGTCGATTGGCGAGCAGCGTCTCACGATGACGGAGCAAGAATTGTTCAACAAGGTGGACAAAGACGGCAGCAAGTCAATCAGTTACCCTGAATTCAGCACGTACATCTACTTCTCACCAAAGCACGGACCTGACTCATTTCGCAAGACTGATCAAGATAGTGATGGTGTGCTTAACGCCACCGAATTTAAAAAAGCACTCAGCGGTGTGTCCTGGTGGAAACTCTCACGAATGACACCAGGGGAATGGTTCGTTCAAGCAGATGAAAATAAAGACGACACGCTCTCCATCAAAGAGTTTGCCAGCATCTGCACAAGCGGCAATCACATTGACAACATTTTCAAACGGGCCGACGAAGATACGTCTGGGAGCCTCTCGGAGGGTGAAACAGAGGCATACATCCGCAGTGTCACGCATGAAGAAAAGAAAAGCAGAAAAAAACGAAAATGAGACGGCCAGTGATGATACAGTTCGCCAATTGAAGATACGCTCACAGTGCTAACACTAACCTGCAATTCAATCGATCCTGTATCTCAATTTTTATAATCCCCTAGAACTGGAAGCCGATTCGTGACCTTTAAGACCAAACCCATATTCAAAGCACTTGTCTTAAGTTTGATCGGTGTACCCTCAATCATCTTGGCGAACGACAAACCGAACATTGTCATTATTCTTACGGATGACCAGGGCTATGCCGATGTCAGCTACAATCCGCACGCTCCGCCAGAAGTCAGTACACCAAACATAGATGCCCTCGCACATTCATCTATCATCTGCACTCAGGGCTATACGAGTGGGCACGTGTGTTCGCCGACGCGTGCGGGACTCATGACCGGTCGGTATCAACAACGATTTGGCATTTATACAGCAGGGGAGGGCGGATCAGGTGTTCCGCTTGATGAAGTATTCCTTCCTCAACGACTCAAACCAGCCGGGTACGTTTCTGGTGCGCTCGGCAAGTGGCATCTCGGACTCACTGAAGCGTACCACGCAATGCATCGTGGGTTTGACGAGTTCTATGGTTTTATGGGACGCGGGGCACATCCTTACTTTGACCACTCAAACATGGACCATCCCATTTATCGTGGACTCGAACCCATTCAAGAAGAAGGCTACCTTACTACTCGCATTACTGAGGAGGCAGTCGACTTTATTGACCGACATAAAGACGAACCATTCTTTCTTTATGTTGCTTATAACGCAGTACACGCTCCACCGGAGGCGCCCGAAGAAGATATCAAGCAGGTCACCGGCGATGATACACGTGACACCCTTATGGCCATGATCAAGCACCTCGACATGGGAGTCGGGGAGATCGTGAACTCGCTGAAGAAGCACAACGTTTTTGACAATACCCTGCTCATCTTTCTTACCGACAATGGCGGCTCCAGTGCCATGCACGCCAACAATGCACCGCTCCGTGGCTTCAAGCAGATGGATTACGAAGGTGGAATTCATGTCCCATTTATTGTGTCATGGCCTGCTGAATTAGTAGGTGGAAAAAAGTGTGACGTTCCCATGTGGTCCATCGACCTTTTTGCTACAGCCCTCGACGCCGCGGGGGTCCCCATGCCAGAGGATAAACCTCTCGACGGAAAAAGTATTCTACCTGCGATCAAAGGCGAAGCCGACAATCTCCACGATGAACTGTTCTGGAGTTCTGGGGGTGCCAATGGAAAGTGGGCCATTCGTTCCGGCAACTGGAAACTTGTCGCAGAGAAGAATCGCATGGAACTCTTTGATCTTGAAAAAGATCTTAGCGAAACCACTGACGTTTCTGGACAACATCCGAACGTGGTTTTCGAACTCACGAGCAAATACAACGCATGGCTCGATGCAATGGCAGACCCGGTCAGCAATCAGGAAAAACGCTGGAATCCTGATGCCAATGCACAAACCAAGAAGATATCGAAAGAAGCAAAGAAAGCAGCACGCGAAAAAGCAAAAGCCGAACGTATCAAAGCACGTGAAACGACGAAAACGAGCGAAAGATCCGATCCTGAATTCTGGTACGAGGACAACAACCAGCATCGGGGCGGCGGCATACCGCCTGACTTCAAGTCTAAATTTAGCAATCCCAATGTATGGGCAGAGGCAGCCGAAAAGATGGACGTCTATATGATTCGCAGCGTCTCTCTGAAACAGAAAAACAACCAAATTTCAAATCACTTCATCCGTGAAACCATGGCTCCTGTTCTAAAGAAAGCCGGCATTCCCGTTGTACTCGACGTCGGTAGCGCAACCTTTCGCCACGCTGGCCGTAAGAAAGATGTTCTGGAGCAGGATATTCCGCTTATCAAGACCATGATCGATGCAGGTATTACCATCCGGTCTATCAGCCTTCAAAGCGTTCTCTCCAAGCCACTCTTCAAAGGCCCCCTCAGAAACACCAACCCCCGCTATCCTATGGAGAAACGCTACCAGGACGTCCTCGACGCCTTTCATCTCTACAAAAAGCATTTTCCGAATATCGCTATCGGTATCATCGACGCACTCCCACCGCACAACGAGGACTACGAAACCCCCTACCGTGCATTAACGGAGGTACTCACAGAACACGGCTACACACTCGACCACATCCTCCTCGATATCCCTGTGGAATTGCCTGACGAAAAGATCAATGGCAACAGCTGGCCAAAGACAAAAGCCGTCGAACAATATGTACGAAATGAAATCAGATGCGACTTCGGCATGATCGCCGCGAGCAAAACTGCCGGCAACACCAGTGACAAAGCCTACCACGAAGCGATACTCAAGCTCATCGACCGCTGCCAAGAACATACGATCAACCCGGATTACTTTATTTACATGAGTTGGTTTCCCCACCCCGAAAGATCCACTCCGGATAACGCCGGCCAAGGAAAATATCCTTCAATGAAAACGTTTGTAGAAATGGTCGAGAGGCACGCAAATAAGTGAGGATTGAGGGTCGACATTACTCGCAATGGAAAATGGGAACGCGTTTGTCCGCATATGCTTCGAGCCAAAACTCTCATCATGAACAACTGTTTATCAGCACACTACCGCCACTTCATCAATGAATACTGAAGCCACTGTTCGCCAGCTGTTTACACCTTAAAGGTACTTCTTCATGAAACGCTTCTTCTCATTTTCAATGCTCTGCGTGTCGGCAATGCTTGTTTCAACAGCTCGTGCAGATCGTCCTAATATCATCATGTTTCTCATCGACGATCAGAACCCATCGAGCATTGCCGCTTTTGGAGGCGACACGTATACGCCAAATCTCGACCGTATGTCAAAGGAAGGAATGAAATTCACCCGGGCGTATGTGAGCAGCTCGGTGTGTACGCCTTCTCGATACACCTTCCTGACTGGTCGGTTTGCTGGAAACTCGTATAGCAAAAGGTACATTGACGAAGTTGGTGGGAAAGAAAACCAGGGCCTCCCCAATTTCAATGTTGCACTCGAACGCGACAATATGAATGTGGGGAATGTTCTCCGTGAGGCTGGCTACACTACTGGGTTTGTTGGGAAATATCATCTCACTTCCAAACTAGATTTCCCGGAGTTCTACAAAGGTAAAAACGGATGGATCGATATTCCCAAAGATGCAAACCCCGGTGCCGAAACCTCAGCTCAGTTCAGACACAATGAACACTGGATGCGCCGTTACCTCCAAACACTGGGCTTTTCATGGGCGAAGAATGTCTACCCGGAAAACATTCATAGTCCCTATTCTTCCCACAACCCAGAGTGGACAACAGTGGCAGCTCTGGAGTTTATTGAAGAACATAAAGACGGCCCCTTTTACCTCCATCTTTGTAGCACGCTCCTCCACGGGCCGGATAAGTCCTGGCGAAAATCGATGGATCATCCACTTATAACTGGAGAAGGAGAAGTAAAAAGTCTGCCTGAGGTGATGACACCGCGCGCAGAACTTCTCAAAACAATTTCAGAAAAAGGCTTTGATCCGGACAGCCATGTGGCTGGTGAGGCGTGGATCGATGATTCACTCGGAGCAATCTTTCAAAAGCTCAAACAACTTGGAATTGATGACAACACACTCGTCATTTTTGCACCGGATCACGGTCGCGACGGCAAGGCATCCGTCTTTTCGCATAGTGGTTGTAAGGTGCCCATGATTATGCGTTGGCCGAACGGAATCCCAGCAGGGCAAGTCTGTGACGAACTTGTGCAGAACATTGATCTTGCACCAACGTTTTTCGAACTTGCTCAGGCAAAGAAACCGGATTCCTACCACATCGACGGAAAAAGTCTGAAGCCACTTTTCAAGAATGGAAAAACCAATGATTGGCGAGATCATGTGTATCTCGAAATGGGAGCAGCGAGGGCGACCGTCACGAAAGACTGGTCTTACATCGCCGTTCGTCATACCAAAGAACAGATCACCGCGATCGAGAAAGCCTCTCCACAAAACTTACCAAAAGCGCTATCTTACATCGGGCGTTTAGGCATTGGCGTGCGAGGGGCTGATCACCCTGGGTTCTTTGACGAAGATCAGCTTTACCACCTAAAGAGCGACCCAAAGGAAATGCAGAACTTAGCATACGATACGAGACAAGCTGCTCGCCTTAGAGAAATGCGTGCGCTCATGCAGCATGACCTCGAAGCAATTGGTCGTCCTTTCGGAGAGTTCATCCCAGGGCATAACACCTCCCCTCCGGGGCAGATCAACGAACAGCTTGCACTCATCAAGCAAATCGAAATCAACGGGAAAAAAATCACGGTGCCAGAGGCATTGAATGGCACGGCTACAGATACCAGTCGAAAAAATTTGAATGACAAATTGAAAAAGAGAGCAGAACGCGACGTTCGGAAAAAAGCACGTGAAGCGAAGAAAAAAATCCAAGAGAAATCATCGTAATACGAAAAAAACGATGGTACTTGTTGGCCAGATAGCACCGATGCAGACCAGAGGAATGATCTGATTCCTGAAGAACCCTCTCCATCTAAGACATCTTTATCGTGATACACACCATTGATACGATTCAAATATCCCAGCCAG
The DNA here is from genome assembly GCA_902629495.1 of Planctomycetaceae bacterium. The sequence goes on along the minus strand of CACORA010000002.1, from coordinate 12,733 downwards.
TTCGATACTCTTCACGAATCAACGCCTGTGCTTTCGTATTTTCACCAGTGGAAAGCTCTTGATGATTCCACATGAAGTCGCCAGTACGATATGCGACATTGCCCAGCAGCACCGTCTCTGACAGTGGACCAGAATAGTCAAAATTACATGTTGCTGGTGCGTTACCTTTACAGGCATGGACCCATTCCTGATGAAACCCTGGTGATTTTGGAATCGTATGCGCAGGCACCGTGTACTCTTTGAATTGATCTTCGGGCAGCAATTGATGTTTATCAAAACCAGCTAAGAGTGAACCTTTTTCACCAATGAAGCACGTATTCATCCCTTTGAGATTAAGTCCGCTTATCCCTGTGACATCTTCAAGCTGCGTCCCCGGATCACCGTGATCCCAGTGCATTTTGATTGGACCTCCTTGATTGCTTGTTGGGAAATGGAACTCACAGTGCATTGCTTTCGGACTTCGTTCGGCGTCCACAGGAGGCCCCGATGCCTGCACCCGGTCCGCATGGCCCAGCCCCAGCGCCCAGTAAGGAATATCTAAAATGTGACATCCCCAGTTACCGGTTTCACCACTGCCAAACTGCCACCAGAACCGCCAGCCATAGGGACAAATCGATGGATGATACGGCCGGGCATTCTTTACGGGGCCAACCCACAAATCGTAATCCACCGTCTTTGGTATCGGCGGACGATCCGTTGGCATCTCAGGCATACCGCGATTGCCAGATTTCCAGCAATACACCTGCGATACCTTACCAATCGCGCCGGCTGCAATCAGTTCGACAACATGAGCCATGTTGGGGATTGCATGACGTTGACAACCGAGTTGAGTGGCCAGCCTATGCTTTGCTGCATAGTTCGTCAGCATACGTGTTTCCCAAACGTTGTGTGCCAATGGTTTTTCCAAATAGACATGCAGCCCCATTTGCATGGCTGCATAGGCGGGATGGAAGTGAGTGTGGTCCGGTGTGCTGATCACAACACCATCTAATCTACTTCCCACCTCGTCCAACATTTTACGATAGTCCTTAAAACGCTGTACGCTTGGATACGACTCAAAGCTCTTGCCTCCACGTTCTTCATCGACATCGACAAAGGCAACAATATTTTGACTGTGCAATTCTTTAAGGTTGGCCTCACCACGTCCGCCCACACCAATAAATGCAAGATTGAGCTTCTCGTTCGGACTATCTGCTGCTCGCCCCTGCGCACTCAATGAGGTCATAACGGAAGATGCTACGATGGTTTTCAGAGCATGCCGCCTATTTGTCTTGTACTTCATACTTGCCCTCGCTTGAGAACCGGACTTTGTTAAGAAACAACTACTCGCTGGTTGTACCAATCGACTTTCATGCGTCAACCTTTCAAAGAATGTGCAGTTCCTCTGAACAATCAAATCGATGAATCAAAAACATATCGTTCATCACTCCGACAGCTGCTTAAGCCTTTGTGATAGCCTGTCTATTGAGGATTCCCACAACCCACAAAAAGACGACGTTCAAGCAGCCACGGAGATCGGACGACGATCAGAAGGCCACGCTGTACTGCTGATAGCATTATTCTTATTGGTTGGTTCTCATATCACAGGCCCACAGAAACGGACAGAACATCACTTTCACATATCTTTGGAGTACATTCTGATACAGTACAAAGCAGGAAGTATTGGCAATGACGACTATTCAGCACTAAGACAACTGGTGGCAACTTATGAAATACCCCATGGTTTTGTTCGTAGCATTCTTTTTGGCGACAACCCTATGTGCTGAAACGAATCCACCTCCCGATCAAAACATCACCTACAAAGAAACGCCACAAGGCACTCTTTTGCTTCATGCGTATTATCCAGAAAACTGGAAATCGACGGACACACGTCCTGCCATAGTTTTTTTCTTTGGTGGGGGCTGGTCTTCTGGTAGTTACACACAGTTTTCTCGTCATGCAGAGTACCTTGCTTCTCGTGGCATGGTGGCGTTTTGTGCTGACTATCGTGTCAATAAAAAACATAAAACAGAACCCAAGGTATGCGTGAGTGATGGCAAGTCTGCAGTCCGTTGGATTCGCAGTCATGCGAACAATCTGGGTGTTGACCCGAATAAAATCGTAGCAAGCGGTGGATCTGCTGGTGGACATGTGGCAGCAGCAACTGCCACCATCACTCAATTTGATGAGGATGGTGAAGATACTTCCGTCAGTCCACTCCCGCAGGCATTAGTACTCTTCAATCCTGTTATTGATAACAGCAAGAACGGCTATGGACACAATCGCGTCGAGCCGTATTGGGAGGAATTTTCTCCTCTCCATAACATCAAAAAAGGCATACCTCCGACACTTTTTATTTGTGGAACAAAAGACAAACTTATTCCTGTTGCAACAGGTGAGCAATTTTGTAAAGCCGTAGAAAAGGCTGGGGGACGTTGTGATCTTGTCTGGTATGAAAATCAATCACATGGTTTTTTTAACAAACTGTTTGAAGAAACCATGCTCGAAGTGGATCAGTTCCTGGTTTCACTCGGATACCTTTCTGGTCCGGCAACACTGCAGCAGTCTGAGAACATACATACTGATATATCAACGGACAATTAATCCATATTTGGTATGTTGCACACATCACTCATCTACTGAACAGCCCCCCAATTCTTTCAACTCAAGTACACTCGACGTGTTGCACATCGAAGATCCCGATCAAAAGAAAGAAACACCCTTTTTATGATCGCAACATCACCTTGGCATGCGTAACGCGGTGGAAAAGCAATTGTTTTGCGGCACCACACGAAACAGGGACCACCCCAAAATCGCCAATCTCCGGCTAACTTTCTTTCCAATCGCCGAAATAATGTGAGGGACTCCTTTTGATCACGTCCCCGGCTACAATACTTCCAATTCGTTTTAACTGACGTATCTCAGTTGACTGTTCAATTTTTTTCCGCAGCCATTTCACTGGCTGCCTTATGAAGGATTAAATAATGTTGCGTTCCTTTGCAATGATCGCCGTTGCTGGTCTCATGGTAACTATGTCTCAGCCATCAATGGCTGGTTGTGGTACCTGCGACAAAACTATTGTTGAAAATGCTGCAAATAATTCTGATTTCAGCACCTTGGTTGCCGCAGTCAAGGCTGCTGGACTTGCAGAAACTCTTTCTGGAGGCGAGTTCACCGTTTTCGCTCCAACAAATGAAGCCTTTGCAAAACTTCCAAAGGGTACCGTTGAGAATCTGCTCAAGCCAGAAAACAAGGATAAGCTTGTAAAAGTTCTCACCTACCATGTCGTTCCTGGAAAGGTGTCCTCAAAGAAAGTATCAAAACTGAAGTCTGCAAAAACGGTAGAAGGTTCTGATGTTCCTGTTTCAGTTGCTGGCGGTGGAGTCAAAGTAGGTGACGCCAATGTAGTCAAGGCAGATATTCGAGCAAGCAATGGCACGATTCACGTCATTGATGCCGTCCTTCTTCCATAAGACTCACTCAACTTGAAAGTCTTCTTCTTATGACGAGGGGTCGTGAGTGTTTCTCACGGCCCCTCATTTTTATGCATTATTGTTGAACTTGCACTGAGAGAACTTGTCGATATTGTTTTCGAGGCGTTGCCCCATTCGTCCCAAAGTCATCCACTAAACCGAATGCTGTTGCATCATCATTCCGTTTTTCTTCTTGTAGTACAAGCAGTGAACGTTTGTTGTCTTTTGGGATCATGTGTTCGTCATGATGTTGGTATTCAATCGGCAGGCAAAGAAACAGCATTGATTCCTGATCTGCTGTCTTTGGCACAATGTTACGAACTTCATAGACGGTTGTTCCGTCATCTCCGGTCGGTGGCCCATCTCGCAAAATATGCCCCGGAATGAGTGCTGCACATGCAGCCCCCACACTCAAGTCCATGGTTTCTTCTGAGTCTAAAAACCGAACACGAAGGGTCCCCGCAATTTTGCTATCTACTGGATCTGTGAAATCATACTTACAGAGGCAGGTCGAAACTTCTGGTGAATACACAATTGCTTTTGGCCCCCTCAGCAATGGCTGCGAGAGACGCTCACGAAATGTATCGCTGAGTGACACCCTATGGTGGATTGTGCTGCGTGTGCTTCGAAGTTCCACCCAACGTGAATAAGATACGTGTTCTCCTGCATGGGCTCTCGTCAGATTGATCGTGAAGAGAACCCCACCTACGACGATGAAGATAAAGAGAACAATATATTTTTTCAGATTAGACATAGTCATAAACTTCATGTACTCAATTGTGATTATTTCCACTCAAAATGCCTTAAAAGAGATTTCCTTATCGGTGATACGATAACGTATCGTTCCTCATAAGACAGCCTGTGGAACAGCATACCACGCTTGTCTTGCATTGCCTTTCCTATTTTCTGACTCCATGTCGCTACACACGTACACTCATCGACACTGATAAAGAGAGACTCAGAGTTCAACGTTGAGTAGGGAGTCCGATAGGGAGACCCCCAGCCCATCCCATCCCCGAATTGAGAAGGCTGTAACCGTATGTCCGACACCACTCGGGGGAATCCATCGAATTTCATCCGTCTGCTTTATTAATCGCTGTTCGAAGAACTCAAGTAATACTTTTGGTGACGACGACCTCGGTGGTGGCCTTGAGATATTAACCCATTCATTTCCTATTCTTTTCTCAACGTATCCTGATGCAATCCCAGTGACAATAAACAAGATATCACGTGTGTTGTCATGCCTTGCTTCACTACGGACAAGTGACGTAGACAGATCTGCATGCGTTAGCCAAAGTGGAGTCGGCCCGTATGTGGAACGGAAATCAATTGTTGTTGATCGACGAAGTTGTGGCCGGATAATAAAACTTGAAAATGGCCCGACATTCCAGGCACCTGAAAGTTGTTCCAGATCATAAATAGCAAAGTTTTTTGCCGGCACGCCCCGTCCACTTCCCGATGAATCATCAATGCGGTAGATCGCTGCAGAGGGATCTGAAGCATCGGCAAGTTGTTTTTGTGCCTGCCCAAAAAAATCTAGGAATTCTTGCTTGCTCCAATATCCAAAAAATGGAAGCCCACCGTTTGCGTCATGTTCCGCACTGAACATAAATGTAATACGGTTTTCTTGCCCGGGCTGAATACGTGGATACTGCCAATCCATGGGAATTTCATTGAATCTCCATGTACTCTGCTGAACAGATGATCCTTGCCCCTTGAGTTCCAATTGATTTGGATTCGGTGGCGCCCCTACGATTTTTTCAATTTTCCACAGCGATTCCGGGGCTCCGGGTGTCTCAATGGAACTGTATTGAACGAGGGTATCAAAGTTTGAACCATTACCTAAAGCCGTTGCCTCCCCATCCGGTGGCTGAGGAACATCAACTGTGATAGTTCCAGCTCCCTGTGCATAGGGAAGATTAATCAAACTTTTCTGAAATCCATTTGCAGCATCTACCGGTGTTTGCTGATTCACCTGCCATTTTCCTGAGGTACCAGAGAGCGTGTTCATCCAACGAAAATAGGAATAGGCCTCGGGTGCACCACCAACATAGGCTTCCATATATGCCATTGAAAGGAGTGGCTGAGTGTCGAAGGAACTTCTCCAAGAAGGATACACCGCATCTTCTTGGTCGGCATTAAGGAATGTCACCAACATCGATGATTTGAGATCTGGTAAACCACTTGTTGGACTAAGTATTGCTGGAAATGTGAGTGTATTTGTTTTCACAAATGTATGAGAATCGACTTCAAAAGCCATGCCAATGCCAAGGGTCTTTGTCGAGTCAGATTGATTTTTAGCCCAGTCCAACCAACAGATCATATGTTGGTACGCGGCATTACCTTTCAGCCGCTCAAACACCAAGCTTTCATTTGCTTGCAGTGTGACCGGACTTGATAGCTGAATCCATCCTTGACTCACTGACGTGACAATGATGCCCAGAGGAATCTCTTGTCCTAGCACTGTCATACCTTTTGCTAAACCTGAAGTGTCATTCACTGGAATACTGTCTGTCGCTGACACGGCTTGTGTCGTTGTTCTGATCAGTGGTGCTGAACGAAACTGAAGTTCATCATTTTTTAAGACTGTCACTGCATGTGACAATGTGATTTGTGCATTATTTTTGTTGAGAACAAGGGTATTTGAAGGGATAGCTGAACCGGACGCTGAGAGTGTTTGTCCGATCACCACATTCTCCGGAGCAATGACTTTTATTATATTTGTATCCGTGAAATTCTCCGTAGTGCTCGTTGTGACTTCGGGCACTTCCAATTCAGGGTCAAGCGTAAGCCTATGTATCAAACCACTTGGTAATTCTGGATTGTGAAGTAAGGTGGTGAGCCAACTGAATGCCCTCGGTAGATTCCGCCAGTCAAAAGGTAAATGAATTTCTGAAGGTGGTGACATCTGCTCCGGCACCCAAGTAGCTGGAACCGTCTGATCGGAATCAAAACTACCTCGACTCAAAAGAATCTCGATGGGTAGTGTCGTACCAGCAGATTGAGACTGGCTCTGAGCCTGAATGAGGAACGAGAGAAAATTCTGAGGCACCCCCGAAATAAATGATTGCGTAGCAGTAGGGTCATAAAATGAATTTCCGGCAATAGCAGGATCTGTTACGTACAAGATGAGCCGTTGTGGCTGATTGGTTTTGAGATATGACAGTAACTTTGCATGATAATCCACAAGTGCTGTCTCACTTTTTACATCAACCTTTCGATAGTCCCATAAGACAAGATCTTCAAGCGTGGGACCAGACTCAACTGCTTGCAGCGATTGTGATTTCCATGATGCTGGAAGAAATTCATACTGGAAAGTACAGATGTTTGGGGATGATGTGGCATTCCAAAAATGCATAAACCCTTCTGAATCTGAGACATCTGTAAACTTCTTTGTCAACTCTATGAAATCATCAACTCCTGCGCCAGGTGCGCTGACATCAGCATCCCATGTACCGAAAGCATCAATGAGGCCTTTTTGCAGTGAAGCATCTTCCATACTAAACATCAAATATGTTCGTGACAGATCCGGAGGCATATCGGTTGTGTGCTTGCCAACGAAAAACCCAAAGGTACTCGCTGCCTTTTCCACATCTGCTGTTGGGGTACCAAAAATTTCTTCAACCGGATCAGCAGCATTGCAAGAGGCTGTGTAGATCGTAGTTGGTGCTTTTGGAACTGGATTTGTCACTGATGCCCCAGCGGCGTACGCATCTACATATGTGACGCCGTCCACTGTCTCAGTCATGTTGTAAAGTTGCGCATAGCCTGCATCAAGTAATCGTTGGCCTGCAGTACTACCCTGTGTCCACGTTGCTAATTGGGACAAGTTGGTATAGCCATGGGTGAAACCTGTTCCCACGAAGTGCGAGGAGCCATCTAATTCAGGCCAAATTGAATGCTGATACGTTCGAATAGCTTGGAGTGTTTCAGCTGTTGCCGGCACTCCGCTGCTCTGGGCTTCAATATTGATTTCAGTGATAAATGTATGTGAATGATGTGAAACCAAGATGTCATTGGCCTGCTTGGCCCAATAAAAAGCCTTTTGCCATTCTGCTGTAAATTGCACTCCATCGGGCTGCCATTGCCACTTGTGATCATTTGATGTGAAATCTGGAATAAGAGCGATTTCTCCTTGAAATCTTTTACTGTCAAGATCGAGCAGTGCCTTAATGAGACCAGCTGATGCTGTCAAACCAAAGTTTGAACGGATAGCTGGGTCTGGTGAATCCGGGTCTGCTAAGCGAAGTATAAGTTTTTCAGTCTGCAGGGGTTCTGCACGCGTAGCGTACTCAACAAGCTGGTTGTAATCTTGAGTGTCAAACGTATCGCCCTCCACCCACATCGCAACTGGAAGAGATGGCTCCGACCCAGAGAGCGCTAAGCGCTGTTCGAGTTTTTCAACATGAAGAATATTGTTTTTGGCACAACGCATCTTGATCATATTTCAAAATAAAAAATCTTACTGAAGTTGATGAGCCAATCGTTTTTATAATTCTGGATATCAGTCTTTGCAAATATTTATCATTGAATCCGTATCAGATACGCGGCCATACGTTTCTCTTTTTCCCAGCGAGCAAAGAACTCGATCCTGGAAATATTGGACAATATGACTGAGGTTTCGAGTCACTTTTGATTTGAGCGCGACGCCTTCCCTCAAGAAACCAGAAAACCTCATCGGATAAGGTACTCTTAAGAATAGAACGCCGTTCCCTTGATACAACGCCATGGAGCACTGCATACTTTGCAGGGCATCGTGCAGAGAGTGTTCTTGACACTTCAAACGTGTGGATGAAATGGAAGTTTATATTGGCGTAGGGATACTCCTGTTCTTCCTTACGTTTCTTGCCTATGCCATTGTCCAAGGTCAGCTGCGGGCCAAAGCAATGAAGCAGCTAGCCGAATCACTGAACTTTTCAGTTGTGCCTCTTGATGGCGATGAAGAAGAAACCTTCATTCAGTCATTGAGTCGCCTTCCACTGTTTACACGTGGTTCTCAACGAGGTGTGTGGAACGTCATAAAAGGAACAATGCATGATACGCCAATCACGATTTTGGACTATCGCTATAGCTATCGTAATTCCAACTCAAGACCCTGCTTGCAAACTGTTCTTCTCTTTGAATGGCCGGGGCTCAACCTCCCAGTATTTTCTCTACGAGCCCAGACGCAGCGTGACAAACGTGGTCAAGATTTTCTGCTATCGATCATGCCGATGGCTCAATCGCTCATGCCCCACACCATTGATATGAGCGAGCATCAAGAGTTTGCTCAGCAGTTTTGGCTTCAAGGAACACAAAAGAATGAACAAACAGTTCGAAAACTCTTTAATGACGACGTCGTACACTTCTTTGAACGTCATAATAATCTCAGTACTGACGCTGCTGGTACGAAGATTGCGGTCTATCACATGAAGAAAGAAATTTCACCTCGGAACATGCAGGCTGCCATCGACCGTGGCCTCGATATCTGCCGTCTTTTACAGAACGTACATCACGACTAGCACCTTTGTATGAGGCCTTCTTTCTCGAGAACCTTTTTCAAAATGCGTTGGAAATCAACTATCTCTCTTTAAGGAATTTCGGTGTATATTTAATTGCTGCTTGTTTGCCTGAGAAGTCTTTTGTTACATCGCGAATATCACACATGAATGTAAAACTCTTTCAGATTCTCTTCATCAGTCTACTCCCCTCATTCGCATGCCTGGCCTTTGGGAGCAACACCTCATCAGACGAGCCACCAAATATTCTTATTATCTTTACTGATGACCAGGGTTATGCTGACTTAGGATGCTATGGGAGTCAAACACACAAAACACCACGACTAGACAAACTCGCAGCCGAAGGCACCCGATTTACATCCTTTTATTCACAGACTGTGTGTGGTCCTTCCCGTTCTGCACTGCTCACCGGCCGTCAACCCATTCGTAGCAAAGGCTGGAGCATGCCTGCTTCAGAGATCACTTTTGCAGAACTCCTCCAAGGTGTTGGCTACCAGACGGCATGTATCGGAAAATGGGATGTCTCCAACCGCAAACCGATTACTGATCGCATGCCGAATGCTCAAGGCTTTGATTACTACTTCGGGACACTCGGTGCGAATGATGGTGGGAAGGTCGCCTTTCACGAGAATAATGAGAAGGCAGGCTCAACAGACCAAATGGGTAGCCTCACCACGCTCTATACCGACAAAGCAATCGCCTATCTCCGCGAGAGACGAAAAAACGATCGTCCGTTCCTGCTCTATGTTGCACATACGATGATGCACACCATTATTGACGCATCTGATCAATTTCGTGGCACGTCTGATGGAAATCTTTACGGTGATGTCGTCGAAGAATTTGATTTTGAAACCGGCAGACTCCTCGATGCTCTTGATGACATGCAGCTTACGGAAAACACATTGGTTATCTATACAAGTGATAATGGTCCTTGGAATCAAAAGAAATACACAAGTCGCAAAAAAGGACATCCGGAAGGGACGAAATTCTGGGGCGATGCAGGCCCCCTACGAAATGGAAAAGGATCGCCGTACGAAGGAGGTTATCGACTTCCATGTATCGCTCGATGGCCTGGACATGTACCGTCTGGCAAAACGTCAGATGCTATTTTTGCAACGATTGATTTTCTACCGACCTTTGCTGATCTTACTGGCTACAGGGTTCCTGATGACCGTGCGATCGATGGTATTAGTCAAAAAGCATTGCTTCTTGGAGAACGCCAGACGGGCCGAAACTATTTTTATTTCAATCAGGCTGGAGTCCGAAAGGATAATTGGAAGTACCTCAAACCAGATGCATTCTTTCATGGCTATGCCATAGATGAGAATCGACCCCAGGCTGAGGAGTTATACGATCTCAGCACAGATCTTGGAGAAACAATCAATCTTGCCAAACAACACCCTGATCGATGTGCTGCATTAAGTGCACTTATGAAATCAATTGAAGGGAACGACAGCGCTTCAAACTCAATTTCTGGCGATCAAAAAACACGTTGAATATACCGGACATACCGCTTTCGGATGATGCGGATGTTTTCATGTACATAACTCAACTGTTTCTCTGTTCATAACCAATCTTTTTGAATATTCATTTTTACAATACTCTTCGCGGAAACACTTAAACATGAAACAATTACCGATTACAACAAAACTGATGGGTCTTACTCGATGGTTTAGTGTTGTTGCTGTCTTATCATCACTGGTTGGGGCGCTCTTGATGTTTGTTATTGGAGCAGCCAATACCGGAGAAGCTGTCATGCGTTACCTTGACGTATATCGGTCATCACTTGATCCAGTAGCTGCCGAAGCGAACCCTCGTCCTGCGGCAAATCTCTTGCTCCTTGAGTCACTCGACAACGGACTCACAGGACTCACATTTCTATACTTTTCATATGGGATCTATGCATTGTTTCTTTCACAAACTGAAGACATTGCAAGCCGTCCTCGGTGGATGAAGGTTGACAGCATTGAATCACTCAAGAAAACACTTCTTCAAGTCGTCGGCGTACTAATCGCTGTGATGTTCGTGCGAACATTGGCTGAGAGATTGCTGGCCGATAGTCTTACCTGGGAAATATTGATCATGCCTGCAGGCGTTCTTGCCATTGCGATGAGTAGTCGGCTGATGTTCAGTACCTCTAAGGCACTACCGACGACTGGCTCCTAGGCGCGCAAGCGTTTCTTGTGTGTTTGCCACTTCACAGATGCACTTGTTCACGATCGTGGGTACTGCTGTAGTGTTATACGAATCCCTCATGCAAGTGGACGATCCCTGGCATGCAGAAGCCGAAAACGGCACGTAGAATCATTTGATCCAGGTGATCAATGTCGATACGCAGTTGCTTAGCCCCAGATCTTTTGCAACCGTTCGCTCTCTGAAACATCCAATGGAAACTGCTCGCTTGCCGCATGACTGTCGATCCCAGCCAGTTCTCGCAACGCGACATGAATGTGTTCCGGTCGAATTCGAATGCCTGCATCCCGGTTCTCTGCGAGTGTGTCCACATCCACAGGGACCAGAAACTGTTCTTCATCCGTCGCGCCGATCACCCGATTCCCTTGAATGCCAGGTCCCAGAAACATGGCGGATCCAATCGACCAATGATCTTTCCCATTTCCTTTGTTGTAGATTGGACGCCGTCCCATCTCACTTTGAATCACGACTACTAACTTGTCACGAATCTGCAGGTCTTCTGCACGGCGCAGCAACTCGTCAATGCCCGCGAGAAGTTCGGGGATGAGTTGCATCTGATCACGATCATTATTCGCATGGCTGTCAAACTGACCAATCGAAAGATTTGCGGAAACACACACTCCGGCCTTAAATGCTGCCAATGCAATCTCGGCCTGCTGCGGGAATCGCCCTTCTGCCATTTCTTTCGAAATATACGGTGCGACCCGTTGCAATGCTTTCGAGTTCAACTGGGCCGCATAAAGCATGCTTTGGGCGCGCTGGCGGCGCGGCAGTCTGGCTGTTTTTTCACGCGCATCCTGCTGACTTTTCAACGCCTGATCAATACGATCGATGACAAAGGTATCATGATACGGTGAGTGAACTCCGCCATGGACCCCATCGGCATTCGCTAACCCTGACAGCGAAGTCAGATATGGAACGCGAGACATCGGCACAAGGTTCCCTGTACTTGAGTAGTTCCCAAACGTCAAAAAGGAGAGTGGACACTCTGGTCCTTTACAGGCAGCTACCAGGGCAGCAAACGTGGGATACGCCTGACTATCAAGTTTTCCTGTGGCCATGTAACGCGAACATGGTGAATGATTGTTAATCGAATAATCAAGGCCGTTAATTGTCAGCAACTCACTGCCATACTTGGCGAAAAACTCCTCATTACTCATTCCCTTCTCAATGTGCTTGGCAGTCGGCGCCAGGCGATGATTCCCTTCAGTCAGAATGTCCCCTTCCTCGTAGAGTCGATTGATTCCGCCAATCCCCTTCGGATCCATAAGATACGTCGTGTCCCACCCTCCCGAGGCATTGACCACGACATAGTAGGGTCCGTCGTAATGTGGAAGTTCGCGTTGACGTTCGTCGCCTCGCAACCGTTCCACCGTGAGTGGAATGGCTAATCCCAATCCGGCTAGACTACAACGTTTCAGAAAGTGACGTCGAGTATTCATGGGTATGCTTCCCAGATTATGAGCGTTTGTTTCATCAAATCAAACAAACGTCTGTCACACCATAACGATTCATGGACGTCTAAGAAATTACTCATAAAGAAATTCTTCCTGGCGGAGCAGATACGTCAGCACAGCACGCCACGCGCGT
>CACORA010000001.1 GCA_902629495.1 Planctomycetaceae bacterium | reverse complement strand
AGAGCGAACAGTCCTCCTAAGACTCCCATAAAGATACCGATGATCTTGATTGAAGAATCAAAAAGGCTGTAAATCGTCGGATCAATAAATGTGAGTGCCAAAACGGTGCCGAGAAGACCAGATGCAACGGTAAGTGATCGAGCAACACGGAGATAGGATTTTTCCGAATGGCAAATGCGAAGAGGCTTTAGGAAATCAGTAACAATAGCAGTGGCTGTGGAATTCATACTTGTTGAAATGGTTGATTGTGCCGCTGCAAAAATGCCTGCCACAATGAGGCCAGCAACACCGGTCGGTATCTCATGAAGAATGAAGAGTGGGAAAATCTGATCAGTTGTAAATGTTGGATCCAACCTGTCAGGATGAGACGAATAAAAGACATAGAGGCCAGTACCAAGGCTAAAGAAAAGAACCGTTGCAATGGCAGCCAATCCAGCTGCTAGCCAGATAGATGTGGCGGCCCGGTTTTTGTCAGGTGTTGTCATATATCGCTGCACAACCGATTGATCAGAAATATAGCTCGAGAAGTTTTGTCCAAGTCCTCCTGCAATAATGACCCATAGCGCAATATTTGAGGCAGCAGGATCGAAATGTAGATTTACATTGTGTAGTTTGCCGTCAGCCATGGCTGTTGAAATAAATGTGGTGATGCCACCATCACTGCCAGTCACCATGATCGCAAGGCAGGCAATGGCACCGCCGAGTAACACGGCTGTTTGTATGGTGTCTGTCCATATCACAGCTTCGACACCCCCCAGAGCACAGTACATGATAGAAAGAACACCCATCAATAAGACGCTTTGTGCTGGTGAAAGTGTTGTGACAACTGCGAGAGCCAATGATGCTAAAGACATCACAATGGCCATGCGAAAGATATGGAAGACTGTAAAGAGACCGCTCGCTGACAGCCTGACGGCTCGACTAAACCGTAATTCAAGATACTCATATGCACTCGTCGCATTGATTCGACGAAAAAAAGGGAGAGCCACATAGACGGCTACAGGAGCGACTGCCACAATCATCAGATTGCCAAGGGCATAAACCCAATCTTGGGCAAAGGCTTTTGCTGGAATCGCCATAAATGTGATTGAGGACAGCATCGTTGCAAAAATACTGCACCCTGCTGCCCACCACTTCATCTGCTGTCCGCCTCGAAAAAAGTCATCCGTGTTTTCTGTCTGAGTCATGAAGTACAAGCCGACAGTGATCATGAGGATGAGATAGATCACGAGCACCACATAGTCCACAGTATGAAAACGTTTTTGATGTGGAACGAGCGTGATACGCCATGCTGCTGGAGTACGCACTCGTGGCCGAATTTCTCCGCTGATAAGTGCAATGCCGTTATCAAAGTGGACAGCAGGTGTTGTCACTGGGCAGGCAGGAGTTGTTCCTGCGTCTGTCCAAGTATTTGTAATTGTGTGATACGCCCACGAACGTTTCGGGAAACCAGGATGGTGTTTTTCAAAGTCTGGGTCAGCCGCAATTTTCTTGAGTAAGCTTCCATCAGCAGCAGCCAGCACCATGATATGGCTTTGTCCCACCGCTACTGCAGTTCCCGCCATCAATGGAGTGGGAGCGTTGGCTCGTTGTCGCCAGGCTTTCGTTGGATCCTGCGCAAAGCGATTTGGGCTAAACTCATGGACGTCGGCGAGGGGCTCAATTCCTGCTGCACCGTCTCGATTTGGATTTTGTCGACGGCCACCGAGAACATAGAGACATTCTTCGAATCCATTGTGCTGTGACGTGACAAGTGCAAAAGCTCTTGGCCCTCCGGGCACTGGCGGAAGAGTTTCCCATGTAATGGTGTCCGTCTCAAGATGTGATATATCAAGTCTCCATATGACATCACTGGCGGAGTCCAAGGCAGGTTGATGCTGACCGCATACGACGTAAAGATAATGGCCACACACTGCAGCACCGCCAGCGGTGCTGTTAGCAGGAAGAGGTGGCAGTCCTCGTTGTCTTAATGATTGTGTTCTCGGATCCCATGCAAGTAGGAAAACAGTGTTGGAGGCATGGTGGCCGTCATCACCTCCTGCACAAACGACACCCTCGGGTATCGACGCGCAGGCACCATAGGCGAGAGGTCTCTCAATAGAGAATCCCTGCTTCCAGACAAAAGTGCCCTCAGTTGGTTCTGTTAAGACATATGCTGATTCAAAATACCTTTTTGGTGTGTCCCATAAGTCGGGAGCATTGGGTGCCGCAAAGTTTGCGCCACCTGCCACAATCAGATTTCCGCTATGGTTGCCGACAAAAGGGCCAGCAACACCGATGGAATCTGGTAGATGTGGTAATGAATGCCACTCGAGCCATGCACGAGGAGGAGTTTGTGAGTCGTCAGCGCCGAGGGCTGAAATCACTGGAGTGACAAAACTGCCTGAAAACACACCCATTAGACAAACAAGGTGAAGCAATCGATGCACAGCAATTAAACCCCTGTAGAAGAACAATGCAGTTTTGCACTGCTCAGTCATGCGAAGCATATCATACTTAGACTGGGATTGATTGCACCGTCAGTGGAAGTTCTGTTGCTTTCTTCCTTTGGCATTTCATGGTTTACAATACTTGCGTGAAACCTTCTTCTGATACTACCGCCGGTGAAACGTCTCCCGCTGATACAGACAAACCCTCTGTAGCCAGAGACTGTTCAGCAGCCTCTGAAAAGGTGCGGCATTTTCCAGTCACTCCGGGCGTCTATCTCATGAAGGATGCTGTCGGGAGAGTAATCTACGTTGGAAAAGCTAAAAACCTTCGGGCTCGAGCTGGAAGTTATTTTTTGAAAGCTGCGGCAGAAGACCGCCGTACGGCAGATCTTGTCAGGGAGATTCGCGACATTGATTTTCTTGAGGCAGAGAGTGAAGTCGATGCGTTACTCATGGAAAGTCGGCTGATAAAAGATGTGCAGCCACGTTTTAATTCGAACCTCAAGGACGATAAAACATTTCCGTATTTACAGATTACAACACACGAAGATTTTCCTCGTATTGAATTTACACGCACACCACGGCAGAAGGGGGCAAAACTTTACGGGCCTTTCACGAGTGCAGGAAGCTTGCGTGGAGCTATTGTCGTGCTTCAGCGTATTTTCAAGTTTCGCACATGTTCTTTAGATATTGATGCTAACGATGAACAGTGGCGTTGGTTTCGTCCTTGTCTGCTTGCATCAATCGATCAATGTACAGCACCATGTAATTTGAAAATATCAAAAGAAGACTACCGAAAAGATATTCAAAGATTAAAAATTTTTCTTGACGGGGGTAAAAAGAAGTTACTGCAGCAAATGCACGATGACATGCTCAAGGCCTCATCAAAATTAGAATTTGAGAAAGCAGCTCGACTACGTGATGAAATACGATTACTCGAGACTCTCGACCAAAGAGGAGACCTCGATGAAAACGTTCAGCCGGAAGTTTTTCTCGTTGATCCCAAAAAAGGTTTGGCAGGGCTTGAGAAGGTGCTTCATCTTCAAGACCCCCCACGGGTGATTGAGGGCGTGGACATTGCGCATCTGCATGGCGGTGAGACCGTCGCAAGTCTTGTGCAGTTCATAGATGGTCTGCCATTCAAGCCTGGTTACAAACGCTATCGCATCAAGACGGTCGATGGTATTGATGACTATAAAAGTATCCATGAGGTGGTGTCGCGTCGTTTTGCACGCCTTCTGCGAGAGGGTGGTGCATTGCCAGACGTTTTTCTCATTGATGGTGGTAAAGGACAGCTTTCTGCGGGAATGGACGCTGTTACATCACTTGGGATAGAACCGCCGTGCATGATTGCGCTAGCCAAAAAAGAGGAACTGATTTTTGTGCCTGGAAAACGTGAACCCATTCGGTTGTCTCGGGATTCATATTCGCTTCGCTTATTAGAATATGTTCGTGATGAGGCCCACCGTTTTGCTCAGCATTACCATCATTTATTAAGATCAAAACGAACCATGGATGCACAATTGTGATTGGTCCCACACGGGGGAACCTGAAGACGTCATCTCAAATTGCTCCCTGTACTCCTCACAATCGATGAAACTGACGGGATGCAGAAATTAGGGGATTTGAGATGGCGATGCTGCGAGTTCTGATAAGTCATTGCCAATAAAGGACTTATGGCTAAAAAAGCATTTTTCTGTGGTGTGTCGTTTGGCTTTTTTTTGACATTTGCAGGGCAATTAGTGGTCGTCGGAAGGACGATAAGATAGTAGGATTGTGAAGATTGTTTCCTGAAGGTGTAGTTATTTTGTAGGCGGGATGCAGGGTTCCGCTTTGCCATCATCCTTATTGCACTTTAGTTGAGGAGAGTTCGAATGAACGGAGCTTCCACTAACGGCTCGCGTCGTGAATTTCTGCAAGTTGGAGCAGCATCTGGATTGGGCCTTACATTAGGTGGTCTTTTTCGCGCTGAGGCCGCCCGTGCTGATGCGAAGGCTTTCAAGAATTTTGATGGAACAGCAAAGAGTCTCATTCATATTTGGCTCCCGGGCGGATGGGCTCAACAGGAAACCTTTGACCCCAAGCCTTTATCCCCATTTGAATATCGGGGTGATATGGGCGTCGTCGAAACAAGTCTTCCTGGTGTTGTGTTCAATGAAAAACTTGTCAACACGGCAAAGATTGCAGACAAAATCACAGTTGTGCGGTCGATGACGCACGGTGAGGCAGCTCACGAGCGTGGCACGCACAATATGTTTACAGGATATCGTCCAAGTCCAGCACTGACATATCCAAGTTTTGGAAGTGTTGTCTCCCATGAGTTTGGTCCTCGTGAGAATCTGCCCCCCTATGTCTGCCTGCCGAAACTGCCAGCAAGTGACGCAGGTGCCGGCTATCTCGGCAGCGCCTATGGTCCATTCACTCTTGGTTCTGACCCAGCTAGCGACAATTTCACGGTGCGAGATCTTTCGCTTCCAGGAGGTGTAGACACTGGCCGTTTTTCGACCAGACAGAAGCTACGAGATATCGTTGGTCGTCATTTCCAAAAGATGGAGGACAACTCCAATCTTGAGGCAATGGATGAATTCTATGCTCGTGCGTACGACTTAGTTGGCTCGGCTCGAGCACGTGCTGCCTTTGATATTACTGCTGAGCCAGCGCACGTTCGAGATCAGTATGGACGGAATCAGGCCGGTCAGCGAATGTTGCTCGCTCGTCGCCTTGTTGAGTCAGGAGTGAGGCTTGTGACACTCAACTATGGTGGCTGGGATATGCATAATCGAATCACGGACAGTATTACCCGTACGCTGCCTCCATTCGATCAGGCATATGCCGCACTGATTCGTGACCTTGAGCAGCGAGGTCTTCTGGACTCCACGCTTGTTATGGTCTCGAGTGAGTTTGGTCGTACCCCTAAAATCAATCGTGACGCGGGTCGAGATCACTGGCCAAAGGTATTTTCTATTGTGCTTGCTGGTGGCGGTATGAAGCGAGGTATGATTTACGGGTCATCTGACTCGATTGCCGCGGAGCCTGCCGATTCTCCACTGACAGTCGAAGATCTCGCATCAACCCTGTACCACTGCCTCGGTATTGTTTCGGAAAAGGAGTTGATTGCCCCAGGTAATCGGCCCATCGAGATTGTTGATGGTGGAAAAGTTCGGAAAGATCTGCTCGCCTAGTTTTTTCTGTTTCCATTTCCGTGTTGTTTACGGATTTCCTTTGTAGGCCCTCAGGAGTTTTGCTAACGATGCGTGCCTTACGATTTATCGTATGCCTTTCACTTTTTTCTACATCTGGTTTGGTCTTTGCTGCGCCAGCCCTTACTCGCATTCAGCCCCCCGCGGCTCAGCAAGGGACTGAGGTTGAAGTCCAGATTAGTGGCTCTGAGCTTGAAGAGCCTCAGGAAGTGTTTTTTGAGAAGGGTAAGATCACCGTAAAGTCAGTAACCGCTGACAAAAGTAGTGCTATGAAGGCAGTTCTTGTCGTGCCTGCAGATTGCCCTGTTGGGCCGCACCGCATGCGGGTCAGAACGGCGGAAGGGCTTTCTGAACTCAGAATGTTTCATGTCCATGCGTCAGAGCAAGTGGCGGAAAAAGAGCCTAACAATACCATGGACGTCGCTCAGCCCATGAAGCCCGGCACGGCAGTGTGGGGATCGCTCGGAAACGAAGATGTCGATATTTTTTCAGTGCATTTACCGGCTGGTGGAAAAATATCAGCAGTGGTTCGCGGTGCAACGCTAGATCAAACCATGCTTGATCCATTTCTGGAAATCGTGGACGCCAATGGCTTCACGGTTGCTGAGTGTGATGATCATCCCCTGCTTTCTCAGGATGCTGTTGTATCGTTGAGTGTTGAAAAGGAGGGCGACTATTTCCTGCGATTGCGCGAGAGTACCTATCGTGGCGGGGGAGCCCTGTATCTTCTTCATGCCGGAGAATTTCCTGTTCCGCATGTAGCCTGGCCTCCAGGTGGCCAGGCCGGCAAAGAGTTTTCTGTTGATTGGATAGGGGATCCAGCAGGTCCGTTTTCTGGCAAGGTGACACTTCCTGCTGCCGAACTTGATGGTCTGTCTCGCATTCGTCCGATTCGTGACGGGAAAGTGTCTGCGTTGGCTGTTCCATTTCGTGTGACAAATGCGCCGATCGTGGCAGTGCAGGAGCCTGCTGGAAGTCACGGCGAGGCAGTGAAGGCGAAGGCACCGGTTGCGCTTTATGGTCGAATGGATGCCTCAGGTGATCTTGATTACATTCGAGTTGAGGCACCCAAAGGGAGTAAGTGGAAAGTTTCTGGTTGGGGGCGTCGTCTCGGATCGCCTGTTGATTTGGTGGTCAATGCGTACAGGGATGATGAGAAGAGAACGCGCATTACCGGAAACGATGATTCGGGTGGCCCTGATAGCCTTGTGCAACTCACAGTCCCGGAGGAAGGGGCGTTTGTTTTGCGGGTGAACGAATTTCAGCAGCGAGGTGGCCCAGACTTTATCTATTGGTTGGATGTTGAGCCGATGGCTCCTTCTGTGACCGTTTCAGTTCCACCAAAACAAACAAAAACTCAGCAGAGGCTTGTGGTGGCCGTGCCTCGTGGTAATCGCATGGCAATTTATATGAATGCATCACGCAATGACTGCAACGACCCGATTGCACTGGAGTTTGGGGATCTTCCTGCTGGGGTGAAGGCAATGGTTGCACCGCTGACTCCTCCGGCTCCCGGCGGTGTGATCGTTTTCGAGGCTTCAGACGATGCTCCGTTTGGTACCTCCATGGCATCGATTGCGGCAAAGCGTGGAGAGGGTGAATCTTCGGATGTCGTTGGAGGGATGCGTCAGGGAACCGATATGATTTTTGGTAATCCAAATCGAACGCCGTACAGAACGTCGATCGGAGATCGCTTAGCGGTGGCAGTGGTCGAACCTGCACCAGTGTCGATTGAGGTCCTTCAGCCGCCTACCCCGATTGCCCGTCGTGGGGTCATGGAATTAAAGGTAAAGATCAACAGGGTTGAGGGTTTCAATGGAAACGTTCGTTTGGAGTTGCCATTCAAGCCACCGGGGATTGGTGCCTCTACTGTGGAAGTAAAGGGCGATCAGTCAGAGGCAGTTGTTCCTCTGAGTGCGTCTTCAAATGCAGAGGTGAAAGACTGGCAGATTACCGTTGCTGCAACAGTGCGAGCAGGCTCTGGGGATAAAAAGGATCTGTCTGATATAGCAAAGCGTTCAGCTCGCGGAAGTTGGATCGCCAGTCGTCCGGTGACGCTTTCGGTCGTCGAGCCGCTTGTTGAGTTGACAGCAGAAAAGGCGTCAGTTGAGCAAGGGCAGGAAGCCAAGATCATTTTCAAGGCAACCAAACCGGCCGGTTTTGAAGGCACCGCAAAGGTTCGGTTGATGGGTCTTCCAGTGAAGACTGAGGCTCCTGAGTTGGATCTGGCAGCCGGTAAAGAATCAATCGAGTTTCCTATAAAAGTTGCTGCTGATGCGCCTGCAGGGAAACATAATGTTTTCTGTCGTATTGAGGTTCCCAAGGGTGATTCGATGATGATTCATCAAACACCTGCGACGTCTTTAAGAATTGATAAGCCGCTGCCGCCTGAGGATACAAAGGAGGAGGGTACATGAGACGGTCTTTTTGTTGCATCTTCGCATTTTTTATCTGTGGGGCAGCGGTCAAGGCTGACGTGGTCTCCATCGACGTTTTTCCTCCGCAGGTCCAACTGGACTCTTCGCGAGATCGACAACGAATCATTGTGCAAGCGCTACATTCAGACGGTCAGACGGAAGACGTGACAGCGGCTGTTTCTGTGACCCCAACCAATCCTTCACTGGCCGTTCTAGATCGACCTGATGGCAGTATTTTCTTTCGCCCTCAGGCAGATGGTGAGGCTGCCATTCGTGTTGAACATGAAGGTCATGTAAAAGAAATTCCTCTCAAGGTTGTCTCTGCTACCTCCGAGCCGCCGTTGTCCTTTCGGTTGGATGTCATGCCGGTTTTTGCTCGCGCCGGATGTAATATGGGGAGTTGCCACGGTGCTGCTCGTGGAAAGGATGGTTTTCGGCTCTCTCTTTTTGGTTTTGATCCAGCAGGTGATTACCAGAGGATTACTCGTGAGTTCCCAGGCCGACGAATTGATATTGGTGATCCGAAGCAAAGCCTGATGGTGCAAAAAGCCATTGGTGGAGTTCCGCACTCTGGTGGAAAGCGATTTGAACTGGAAAGTGATCTGGCAGATCGATTGGTTCGTTGGATTGCTGCAGGAGCACCCGACGATCCGGGGCCTGTCTCGGAGCTTGTCGGTCTTGACCTGTATCCACCGACGGCTCTGTTGGCTGGAGAAGGTGTAAATCAGCCAATGGTTGCCGTAGCCAAGTTTGCAGACGGCACCGATCGTGATGTTACGGATCTGTGCTGGTACGGTTCGAACAATGATTCGACAGCAAAAATCTCACCAGTTGGCTTAGTTTCGAGCGGGAGTCGTGGCGAAGCATTTTTGATGGCACGTTATGACACGATTACGGTTGGTCGGCCGTTCGTGGTTGTGCCGAAAGATCTGTCGTTTACTTTTCCACCGCAGGAAAACCCAACATGGATTGACGAACTTGTCAATACAAAACTGGCTGCGTTACGGATTGCTCCGAGTGGCATCTGTAATGATGAAACGTTCCTGCGTCGTGTTACGCTCGATCTTGTTGGTCTTGTGCCGACTCCAGAGGAGCGGGTGGCATTTTTGGCGGACACCCGTCCCGATAAACGGGCTCAGGTCATCGATGAGCTCATGAGCCGAAAAGAATTTGTTGAACTGTGGGTCATGAAGTGGGCAGAGATTCTGCAGATCCGTTCCATTAATAATATTGTTGATCCGAAGGGTGCTATTTTGTACCACCAGTGGCTGGATCGAAGGATTGCTGCGAACGAACCTGTTGACAAAATGGTGCGCGATCTCATTACGGCGAAAGGTGGCACGTTTGAAAATCCTCCTACGAACTATTTTCAAGCAGAGCGGGATACTCTCAAGCTCTCGGAAAATGTCGCTCAGGCGTTTCTCGGAATGCGGATTCAGTGTGCCCAGTGTCATAATCATCCGTTTGATCGTTGGACGATGGATGACTACTATGGATTCGCTGCGTTTTTCAAGCAGATTGCCAGAAAGAGGGGTGCCGATCCTCGTGAGGCAATCGTTTACGACAATAGTTCTGGCGATACAAAGAATCCTGTGACAGGCGCAACAGTTGCACCCAAATTTCTGGGGGGTGACGTTCCGGAGGTCAAGGCACAAGATCGGCGAGAGTCGCTCGCAGAATGGATGACGTCACCGGAAAACCCGTATTTTTCAAAGCATGTTGCGAATATTGCATGGACCCATTTTTTTGGTCGAGGGATTGTTGATGAGCCGGATGATGCTCGAGTCAGTAATCCTCCATCGAATGGTCCACTTCTCGATGCATTAGGCCAGCGATTGTCTGACACAGGTTGGGACTTCAGGGGATTGGTGCGAGATATTGTGATGTCTCAGACATATCAGCGATCGTGTGAACTCAATGAGACCAACAAGTTAGATGAGTCCAATTTTTCTCATGCATCAGTTCGTCGCATTCGCGCGGAAGTACTGCTTGATGTGCTAGCACAAGTGACAGGGACGAAGAATAAATTTCCCGGATTACCCCTTGGTTCACGGGCGGTCCAAGTCGCTGATGGAAGAACCACTACGTATTTTCTGACAACATTCGGCCGGGCCACCCGAGAGGATGTTTGTAGCTGCGCCGTAAAAATGGACCCAAGTCTCTCGCAGGCTTTGCATCTGTTGAATGGTGATTCAGCAAATAATCGGATCAAGGAAGGGGCCCTTGTTGCTGAATGGATCAAGGGCGGGAAATCAGATGCGGAGGTTATCGATCTTCTGTTCACGCGATGTTTTGGTCGTTCGCCTTCTGAGGATGAACAGAAAGACACAGTTGCAACTGTTGCGGCTGCCGGCGATCGCGGGCAGGCATTAGAAGACGTGTTCTGGGCATTATTGAATTCACCAGAATTCATGTTCAATCACTAGGCTAATCCATTGGTCGAAGCTTCCCGTACTCAATATTTGTAATGAAGTCTTGCGAGGATAATTCTCGATATGGTGTTTATCACTTCATGCGAGAAATGATCTGAGGAGTTGTTATGAAAATCAGTTGGCTTATTGGCATGTATGTGGCGCTTGCATTAATTTCAGGAAGCCTGTTTGCTGCTGAAGCACCACCAACATTTCAGGAAGATGTCCTTCCCATTTTCCGTGACAAGTGCTGCACCTGCCACAATCCAGATGAACAATCCGGAGGTCTCGATCTCACGTCATTCAGTCGCATGATGGCAGGTGGTTCATCAGGTGATGTGATTGCTCCCGGTGATGCTGAAGGCTCATATCTCTGGCAGGTTGTCAGTCATGAGTCAGAGCCCACGATGCCCCCTGAAGAGGATCGTATTCCAGACGATATGCTTGCGATTGTGACAAAGTGGATTGCGGGTGGTGCGATTGAACGAAAAGGTGGAAAGCCAATTGCTGCCAAACCAGCAGTTTCTCTTGCACTGGACCCCAATGCTGTGCTGGTTCCCGATGGACCTCCCGTGATGCCTCCGCGTTTATCGCTCCAAGTGGAGTCGCGTGGAAGTCAGCCAATGGCACTTATGGGTCTTGCCTCATCACCCAATGGGTCGGTGGCAGCAGTTGGAAGTCGTCATCAAGTTCTTTTGTATGACACCAGTTCACTTGCATTTCGAGGTGTTTTGCCCTTTCCAGAGGGCGATGTCACGACGTTGCGGTTCTCGCGCAATGCGAAGCTTCTTTTAGCTGGTGGTGGTATTGGCGGAAGGAGTGGTCGGGTGGTCCTATGGGATGTTGCGTCTGCAAATCGTGTGACTGCAGTTGGTGATGAATTTGATGAGGTTTTGGCAGCTGATATTTCAGCAGACCAGAGATTTGTAGCGCTGGGAGGTCCACAAAAAGTGGTTCGCCTTATTCGTACTGCTGATGGGCAGATTGATGCACAAATCGAAAAGCATACGGACTGGATTACAGCGCTTGAGTTTTCACCAAATGGTCGGATGTTGGTTACAGGAGACCGAGCCGGCAATGCTTTTCTGTGGGAGACTCGTGGAGCGAGAGAAAGTGCTGTGTTGAAGGGGCATGGAGGGATTATTAACGCGGTGTCCTGGAGAGGCGATGGGGGTGTTGTCGCAACGGCGAGTGGAGATGGGAAAATACGTCTGTGGAATCGCTCTACGGGAGAAAAAATGAAGGATTGGACTGCTCATGGAGGAGGAGTACAGGGACTAGCCTGGTTGGCAGATGGTCGTCTAGCGAGTTGCGGTCGTGACAAAAAAGTGATTCTGTGGAAAGGGGATGGAACGAAAGAGCGAGATTTTCCAGCGCTCGAAGAAATCGGCCTAAGCGTGGCTGTATCCAGTGATCAGCAACGTTTGCTGGTGGGTGATCTTGCGGGAAAATTATCCGTTTTCACCATTGAGAAGGGTGAACTGGTTGGAACGCCGGATACGAATCCACCACAGTTGGAAGAACGGCTCAAAGTAGCTGAGGCAGCCGCTAGTGATATTGCCGCACTCAAGAAATCAGCTTCTGAA
This sequence comes from Planctomycetaceae bacterium, assembly GCA_902629495.1. The sequence continues at coordinate 97,180 of CACORA010000001.1, read as the reverse complement.
AAGGTTCGAGCTACGACAGAAACCATGCAAGTAGCCTCGTCTCAGGTAGCTGAGGCACAGAAAAAAGCGGATGAGGCCAAGAAGGTGCTTGATGCAGCACAGGCTGAATTAGCAGCAGTGGAAGCAAAACTGAAAACTGCGGCTGATCAGATTCAACAGTTAAAGTCAGAAATCGATTTCTCGAAATCCAAGAAGACCAAATAATAGTGTTCCGTACGCTATCATCGGCAGAACCTGAGCATAAGCGAAACAGAGGAAAGATTTGTTTATCGATTATGCATGTCGCACGAGATGCCACCAGCTGCTGGAACGTAACAGGCCTTTGCATAGTCCATTACCATGCGATGAGCACTAAATCGCCACGCAAGCGAACTAATGGAATTCATCATCATTTTGATCCACACTTGTGGTAATCCATCCGAGTCTCTCTCGTAAAAGAGAGGAACAACTTCGTCTTCCAAGACACGATAAAGCGCTTCTGCGTCACGTTGGTCAGTCATTTCATCTTTGGCATGCGTTTCACCACGTCCAATCGCAAAACCATTTCGGCCATCAAATGCCTCGGCCCACCAACCATCCAAAATAGAACAATTGAGACCACCATTGAGGACGACCTTCTGCCCGCTTGTACCAGAGGCTTCGAGAGGTCTTCGTGGATTATTGAGCCATACGTCAACACCCTGGATAAGATGTCGACACACATTGATATCATAGTCCTCAAGAAAGACAATTCGTCCGCTTACCCTTGAATCATGGCGAAGGTTTGCAATTTTTTGAATGAGTGATTTGCCCGGTTCGTCAGCAGGGTGCGCTTTGCCAGCAAAGATAATCTGAATAGGTTTTTCAGGATGCGTAACAAGTGATGTAAGGCGGTCAAGGTCACCGAGAACAAGATCAGCTCGCTTGTAGGTCGCAAATCGACGAGCAAAGCCAATGGTGAGTACGTTTGGGTCAAGAATAGACTCGGATTGCTCAAGAACATCTTTATCTTCTCCGCGTCGTCTGCATTGTCGAGTGATGCGACGACGTACAAATTGCAAGAGAAGGTTCTTGAGGGCATAGTGCGTCTCCCAGAGTTCTCCTGGATCGCATTGATGGATGTGTTGCCAGACATCTGGCTCACCCATGCGATTCAGCCAGTCAACTGGAAAAACATGGTCATAGAGTTTGTGCATCTGCCATGCGAGCCAACTCGGTACATGGACTCCATTCGTAATGTGACCAATTGGTACATCTTCCTCTATTCGTGATGGCCAAAGGTTTGTCCACATACGACGACTAACATGACCATGGAGGGCACTTACTGCATTTGCTCGTTGCGATAGTTTGAGGCCGAGAACTGTCATACAGAACGGTTCGTCATGATTGTGCGTTTCAACACGCCCCAAACTCATGAGGTGATCATGAGAGATACTGAGAGAATCACGCAGTGGTCCAAGGTGTTCTTCAATCAGGGGACTGTCAAAACGATCATGACCAGCAGGGACGGGTGTATGTGTAGTGAAAACTGTCTGTCGAGCTACCAGGCGGACAGATTCATCAAAAGAAAACCCATCACGATCCATTCGGCCCCGAATGGCTTCTAGTGTTGCAAACGCTGAATGACCTTCGTTGAGGTGATAGACTCCAGGAACAATGCCTAACTCTCGAATCGCACGAACGCCACCGACGCCAAGCACGAGTTCCTGCCGAATGCGTGTTCGGGTGTCTCCACCATACAGGCGGCTCGTAAGTTCTCGATCCTCTGGGGAGTTACCATCCACATCACAGTCAAGAAGATACAGGGTCACGCGTCCCACGCACATCTGCCAGACCTGTGCAAAAATAGGACCTGATCGAGTATCGACCTGTACAAGAATCTGTCTTTGCTGAGCATTGAGCGCGGGTTCAATAGGCAATAGATCAATTTGGTTCGGAATGTACTCCTCGTCTTGATATCCATTTACATCGAGTTGTTGCCTAAAGTATCCCTGATTGTAGAAAAGCCCGACAGCAACCAGCGGAATGCCGAGGCCGCTCGAACTTTTGACATGATCTCCAGCAAGTACGCCTAGACCACCCGAGTAGATAGGAACAGATTCATGGATTCCAAACTCAGCAGAGAAGTAGACAACAGGTTTCGATCCAAGCACACCAGCATGAATATTGCTCCATGTTGAATCAGCTGCAACATATGCCTTTAGTTGTCGATAGGCATGATTGATTCGACTATACAGCACAAGTTCAGCTGCTCGAGCTTCAAGTTGTTCTGGGGTGAACTCTGCGAGAAGAGCAATCGGATTGTGATCGAGTTGACGCCAACGAACGGGATCAAGATCACGAAAGAGGTTTGTCACCTCCGGATGCCAGCTCCACCACAGATTTCGGGCTAGTGCCATGCACTTGTCGTAAAGGTTTTGTGGTGACAATTCATCTAACTGAAGAGGCAATGGCCCCGATCCATGAATAGAACGATTGTTTGCATTGTGAGGCGGATTCACTTTTGGGAGGGACGCATCTTTCATTTTCGAGGTGGTCTGGTGAGTCTGGCTCATGGTTTTTGCCTCCAGGCATGATTTGAGATAGTAAGTAATCTGCCAGAAGTTCTTGCAGTATAATCAGTTGTTTTGAAAGCACGACAAGTCTAGAAACAAAACATGTTCACGCCAGAAGCAAATACGCCTCATTCTGAAAAACTTGAAACATTGTGTGCTACCCTTCGCGATCTTTCTACGGAAACAGTGAGAATTGGCCCTTGGCAGAGTGGGGGATTTGCAGAACTCGCCAAGTCAGGCTCGCTCGCAGGCTTTCTCCCGTCTGATATAGGTGGTACCGGGGGGACTGAATTAGCAAAACTCCTTTTTCTGACAGCCATTGCAGAATCTTGTTTGACAACGGCTCTTGCAGTTTCGCAGTGGGCTGCAGCATGCAGAATTATCAACGTGGCTGATAACGATATCCGTACGAGATGGTTGCCGGACATCATTGACGGGCGATCATTGACAACAATCGGTATTTCCCAGTTAACGACGAGCCGGCAGCATCTTGGGAAAAAGGTTCTTGTAGCGCATGAAGACGCTAATGGATGGCAATTGAATGGTGTGTGCCCATGGGTTACGGGTGCTGACTCAGTTGATACTATCGTTACTGGAGCAATGACTGACCATGGTCAACGGTTTTTTGTTATCGAGACTTCAACACCGGGTCTTTTCGTCGAGCCACCTATGCAGATGCTTGCCCTCTCAGGGTCGCGGACATCGCTTGTCCGACTAAATGGCGTCAAAGCGACATCAGTCATCACGCCTATGGACGGAGCTGGAGCTCGCACGGGAGGCCTTTCCACAACAGCACTTGCATTGGGTGCAGCCAATGCAAGCATTGCAATCATTCGGAATGAGTCAATCAAAAGGAGTGAGCTTAGATCTATTGCTGAACAACTATCATCTGAAGTGTTGGGTCTGATCGAACGTCTTCATGTTGCGGCTACCATGGGTCTTGAAAAGGATGATCAAGATCAACTTCGTGCTGATGCAAATGGTGTTGTTGTACGAGCGGCTCAGGCAGCCCTTGTAGCCTGCAAAGGTGCAGGGTTTGTTCATGGGCATCTCGCCGAACAGGTTGTCCGTGAGTCAATGTTTTTTCTTGTCTGGAGTTGTCCACAAGCTGTTGCGCATGCAGTGATGTGTGATCTTGTAGGAAACATCGAATGAAACACCGATCAAAATGGCCTTGTCATGAAGACCTGTTTTCGTGTGAGATGGGTGGTTTCAAAGGCAATTTTTTAGGTTTTCAGAGATGCATGCGCCTCGCTCTATTGTTATTGTGAAACTATCTGCAATAGGGGATGTTCTCCATGCGTTGCCTGCTGTGGTGGCGCTCAAGCGATTCTTTCCTGATGCGAAAATAGGTTGGGCTGTTGAAGGGCGAGCAGCAGATGTCTTGGCAGGGCATCCTGCTATCGATCACCTTTTTCGACTTCAGAGGGGATGGTTGAAATCTCCAAAGGCAGTGTCAGCCTTTCGTCAGCAAGTCCGTTCTTTTAACGCCGATGTGACCTTTGACATGCAGGGTCTTTTCAAAAGCATGGTCGGAACAATGTTGTCGGGTGCTCGGATTCGAATCGGCTATTCGAAGCCAGAATCTAGGGAGCAGTCGTGGTTGGCCTACACACGATCAGTTCGTCCACTCGCCAGTCATGTTGTTGAGCGCCACTGTGAGCTTCTTTCTCCACTCGGGGTTAGTCCAGAGTCAATCGAATTTCAAATGCCAGAATGGCCAGTCAGTCGGAGTCGTGTTCAGGCGTGGCTTGAAGAGATGCAATTTCAACGTCCTCCTATTGTGTTGAATCCGGGGGCTGGTTGGACATCAAAACTCTGGCCACTCGAACGCTTTGCTGCTGTTGCCCGGAACATTCAGAAAATCCATGGCTTGCAATCACTTGTCGTGTGGGGTGGTAGTGAAGAGCGAGTGATGGCAGAAAAAATAGTGGCTGCTTCTGAAGGAGCGGCAAGAATGGCCCCTCCAACATCTCTCCAAGATCTTGGTGAAGTCTGCCGTCTTTCACGCTTATGTATCTCAGGTGATACTGGTCCACTTCATCTTGCAGCAGCCCTTGGCACTCCGTGCGTGGGGCTGTTTGGACCTGTCCCTGCCTCGCGGAATGGTCCTTATGGGTCGCAGCACGTGACTGTTGAGCCACCGGAGCATCTCCGGCCGTCATGGGAAGATCGTAAGACAGATACAGAATCGATGCTGGGTATCGAGGTTGCTGATGTCGTTGCAGCTGTGAATGGTCAGCTTGCTCGTGCCGTTGCTGCGTAGCGAAGGCATCGTGCCCACTTTTCGGGGAGATCAGTCCTTATAGGCGGTATTAGAGGCGTTCTGCGGGTGAAACCATACCCATTAATTTTTTCATGTCAAAACCCAATCGCTCTATAATTATGAGATGAGGCGAAAACAAGCAAATCCATTTTATGTACTTCTCGGTATTGGTGGATTTTTGTTTACGATCACGGCGTGTATGTATTGTCTTTCAGTACTTCGTGGTATTCGGCCATCTGATCCAACAATGCCTCCCCATGCATTGGAAACATTAATGGATGAGTATGGAACAACACTTCTCATCGTAGAAATTATAGTGCTTGCTGTGGCTACCTTTGGAGCGGTTGCAGTAGATCATTTTGATGGCGTCCGGCAACGGAAGAAGCAAGTTATGAAATCGAATGAAGCGATACGCGATGCTGAGGCCCCGTCACCGTGAGCAGCAAAACAGAGCGTGATATCAAAGCATTACGCGAACAGATTCGTCGTCATGACCAGCTTTATTACGGAGCAGCCAATCCTGAAATAAGTGACAGGGAGTATGACGCTCTCATGGAACGGCTTAAGGACCTTGAGAAGCAATACCCTCAACTTGTTTCTTCAGATAGCCCTACGCAGCGCATCGGCGATGAAACGCTCTCTGAATTGAGATCAGTGACACATCGTGTGCCGATGCTATCAATCGATAATACCTATAGCGCAAAAGAGCTATCCGAGTGGGGAGTACGGACGTCAAAACTCATTCATGACGACGGGCATGAATCAGAGAAAATTGATTGGGTGTTTGAGCTAAAAATCGATGGTGTGGCAGTGTCCTTGGTTTATGAGCATGGACTGTTGACACTTGCAACAACTCGTGGCAATGGGGTTGAAGGTGATGACATTACACATAATGTCCGCACGATCAAAGAAGTACCGCTACGTCTCACGGTTGATGATCCTCCTTCATTGGTAGAGTTTCGAGGCGAGATCTATATGACGAATAACGATCTTGGAGAACTAAATGCTGAGCAAGCAAGCAAAGGTCTCCAACCCTTTGCAAACACGCGAAATGTTGCCGCTGGGAGTATTCGTCTCCTTGATTCCAGAGAGTGTGCTGGTCGTCCACTTAAATTCTTTTGTCATGGCGTCGGCGATGTGGGGGGGCTAGGTGTCACATCGCAGAGTGAACTTCTCAAGTGGGCTACTCGTGCGGGGCTTCCGGTTGCACCTCAAACGAAGACATTTCATTCACTCGGCAGCCTCATTGAATATGCATCAGAACTCATCGAGGACTTGCACATGCTTGACTTCGAAGTTGATGGATTCGTTGTAAAAGTGGATCAATTTTCGCAACAACGCCGTCTTGGGACGACTGCAAAGAGTCCTCGATGGGCCATTGCTTGGAAATTTGAAAAGTATGAAGCGACAACAAAACTTTGTGGGATTCGGGTTCAGGTCGGTCGAGGTGGAACGGTCACTCCCGTAGCGGATCTTGAACCAGTGGAGCTTGCCGGTACGACTGTCAGCCGTGCGAGTCTTCACAATGCCGAAGAGATTATTCGAAAAGATATTCGAGTAGGTGACATTTTAGTTGTTGAAAAAGCCGGAAAAGTGATTCCGCATGTTGTTCGTGTAGAAAAACATTTCAGAAAGCACCGTCATCAACCGTGGCAGATGCCTAAAGAATGTCCTGAATGCCAAACAACACTTGTGAAGGATGTTGATGGTGTTTACATCCGTTGTCCAAATGTGAGATGCCCAGCACGTCGACGTGAGCAGATCAAGTTCTTTGCGTCACGAGGAGCAATGGATATTGAAGGATTGGGAGACAAGCTGGTTGAACAATTGGTGGCTCAAAATCTGGTAACAGACTATGCAGATCTTTATCGACTCAGCCTTGAGCAACTCACAGGCCTTGATCGAATGGGGCTGAAGTCAGCCAATAGCTTGCTTGGTCAGATTGAGAAAAGCAAACAGTGTGGGCTTGCTAAAGTAATGAATGCTTTGGGCATCCGACATGTAGGACCTCGGGTTGCAATGGCCTTATGTCAGCGTTTTCCAACCATCAGAGAGCTTCAGTCAGCATCGATTGAGGAACTTGCAGCGGTGCATGAGATTGGAGACGTCATTGCAGAAAGTGTTCATGACTGGTTGGCTGGTGAGTATGGAAAACAAGTAATAGAGGGGCTCATTAACGTTGGTGTCTCATTGGAGCTTCTTCAAGGAGATAAAATCCTGAATGGACCACTTGAAGGAAAAACAATTGTTGTGACAGGATCACTTGTAGATTTTTCGAGGCGGGAAGCAGAGGATGCTATACGACAAGCAGGTGGACGTTCCTCTGCAAGTGTTTCGAAGAAAACAGACTATCTAGTAGCAGGTGAGGCAGCAGGGAGCAAATTGGAAAAAGCAAATAAACTCGGTGTGCCTGTTCTCAATGAGACGGAACTGAAGAAACTTTTGGGAATGTGATTTGATGGGTGTAAGCCATAGGCAGCGTGAGTAACATCATCGAGATGCCCCAGTATAGTTCTCCTGCAGCGAGTCCAATAAGAGGCCACGCGACTAATCCCAAGCGGGCGACAAACGTCTGTGATACAGAAAACCATATGCCAATGATGAAAAGCAGCTCAAATAATGTGATTGTGTGAGTAATTATATTGGTGAGAAAATCTGATGAAGCAAGCGAAGCGTTTATGAGGTTGAGTTGAGAGGCCTCAAACGCTGTGAGCCACCAAGAGGCTGTGCCATTCCACCACACATCCCCCTTGATTTGAGCAAGAAAAGCACCCAAGCAGATAGCACCTGCATGGATCTGAAGAAGTCCAAGAGAACATCGGGATCTCCAGGATGGTGCAACAGGAGAAACGCCACGCGAATCTTGTAGCCAACGGTCTATTGAGAGGTAGTCGCCTGCTGGTCCAATAGCGAGGCACCAAAGCAGAACAGACAAACAGTCATCGGCCGGACCGGCGAGCATAGGGACTCTATTCAAGAGGGACGCCCAGAGAATTGCGGCTGTTATTGCTACGAACGATGTAAAAAATCCAAGCAACAGCAGTATAAAAGTTAATGTGAGGGCGAAAAAGAAAACATAGATTGAAGAGGAGGTTGCTGCGAAATCAAGGAGCGAGAAGCGAAATGGACTTCGCCAATTGACAACTCCCTCAAGTGGCAAGAGGCCCTCGGGTGAAAACCATAATTGCAGGTCTGAAATAAAACTCCACAGTAAAACAAGTCCAAGAAGTGCTGCTCCAATACGAACCAGTGATAATGGGAAACTGTCTGTCGGCCGAAACCAGAATCTCATCCAGACTCCCCCAATGCCAGATGCATCGAGTAAATCGATAGAGGTAGCGTTTGGAAGAGGATCACGGTTCATTGTCTTGTGTCCTCTTGAATGACGTTTTGACAGGGGCTAGTTCCTCTTGGGGTTTTTGAGGAATCAGTTGTGGTACTCCATCGACCATCCGTACGCGTACACCTGCAGTTTCATAGAGCGGCAAAGTGATCTGTGATTTCTCTGGAAGAGGGGCCCTCAATACTCGTACAAAAACATCATTACTTTTCAACTCATCCATCAGGCCCAAGCCTATCGATGTTGGAAGAATTGAATCTCGATCAGGCTCATCTGATGAAGAGGCGATGCTTTTTGCTAGTCGGCGCCACCGATTTGCTTGCTCACCTTTACGATTGCCGGGCAGGGAAATTGAAGTCGCAGATGTCGTATTGGAATACGGTTGTACGCGGAGAATGTGATCAGCATCCTCATTGAGTCCGTACGTGAGATGATAGTCAAATCCAAGATCAAGCCAGGCGGGTGCCATCCACGGCACAAACAGCCGATTCTTTATGGTTGCGATAAGTGGTGATCCTCCACTGCTGGTATTAGCCAACATGGAAAGGACAAGGCCGATGATATACACAGCCAAAGCGACCGTGATGCCTGCGCAGAGATTCTCTGATGGCAAAGCCCCTACTTCATTTTTTCTAGACTGTTCATTTGTCATTTTCTAGTAGTCTGATTGGAAAGAGCCAGATATGCCAGTCGGGAAAACTTAGTTAGGGTTCTTTGCGTGTGAGCCTGCGTTGACATCCTACCTCCATGCCGATACTTTGACGTGGTCAAAGATTTGCTTTGACAGGCCTGTTGCACTCCCGTCCGATATCCCAGGTTCATCCGGGGGATTAGCTCAGTTGGGAGAGCGTCTGGCTGGCAGCCAGAAGGTCAGGGGTTCGAGTCCCCTATCCTCCATTTTCATGAGTGCGGAGGGCCTTGGATGAAGGGTATGCGTTCGGGTGATCGGGCATGGCTCAATGGTCATTTTGTTCCACGGGAATCATTGGCGATTCCCGTTGGGGATTCCGGTTTTGTATTTGGCGCTACCGTCACCGAGCAACTTCGAACATTTGGTGGAGAGCTTTTCCTCCCGAAAATACATGGTGAGCGGTTATCGGAATCACTTGGTGTTGTTGGGATTCATCTAGAATTTTCAATAGATGATGTGATGAATGCTGCAGCGGAAGTTGCTCACTTAAACTATGACCAGATTGATGGTGGTGATCTCGGAGTGAGTATCTTTGTCACGCCGGGTAACCTGCCAGCACAACATGAGGGAGAGGCCAGCCAACCGCGGGTGGCAGTTCATTCGTTTCCCTTAGCATTCAGCCTCTGGAGGAATGCTTATGTTTCAGGAGTTACGTTGCAGAGTGTCTCGATCCAGCAGATTCCTGAAGAGAGTTGGCCAATTCGGGTCAAACATCGGAGTAGGTTGCACTACTATCTTGCAGACCATGAAGCGAACAGGAAGGCAACTGGTTCTCGCGCTGTTCTATGCCATCCAGATGGCCGTGTCAGTGAAACATCGACGTCGAATATTGCGATTGTCCGCGATGGGGGCGTTGTTACACCTCCGCCGACAGACGCTCTTTCTGGGGTGAGTTTAGGCTTCACGCGACGTCTTGCGATGGCCGAGGGAATTCGTTGGAAAGAGCAATCTCTATCAATGCGAGACCTTTTGAAAGCGGATGAAATATTTCTCACCAGTACTCCAAGTTGCATTCTTCCGGTAACGCGTGTTGATGATGTGTTGATAGCAAACGGACAACCGGGGCGCATCTTTCGTCAGTTGTTGGGAGCGTGGAGTACATCCGTCGGGATCGACATTGTGAATCAAGATCACAGTACACAGCGCTAATGTATTCCTAAAAATTCCATGGTGGACAAGAGGTCTCTTTTCATGACCCACAACGGTATCGACATGATGAGGAGCCATTGACGTGTTGAGATCTATACCACGTTCGTATTATGTTGTGTTCACACTCACATGCATTGCCATTGCTTTTCCGTTAGTTCCTTTTCTGATGTACGGTGAGAGAATTGATCACGCGATTGAGCAATGGCTTGATCCTCCTCCTCCTCTAGCGGTGCTTGCTGCTGCTGAGGTGGGGATTCTGGCCGTTGATATTCTTTTGCCTGTGCCATCGAGCATGGTGACAACCTTGGGCGGAGCACAGCTTGGTATTGTCGGTGGGACATTGTGCGGTTGGTTGGGTATGACAATCGGTTCTATGCTTGGGTGGGGCTTGGGAGCAATTGTTGGTGGACAGGCTGTCAGACATCTAGATACTGGAACGCGTAAGAGTCTGGGAGTACGGCATCAGCGGTTGGGCCCTACTATCGTGGCCATAACGCGACCACTGCCACTTATTGCTGAGGCAGCGGCAATCATGGCTGGAGAGGCTGGAATGTCGTTTGTTACATTTTCTGTAGCTGCTGCGAGCAGTAATCTTGCAATCGCATTTGCATGGACTCTTACTGGAAAGCTTGGTCAGCAGAACGATATGCTCCAGTGGATCCTCGTTTGGTCGTTAGTCGTTCCTGTCGCTCTAACATGGTTGTGGTTTCGCTTCCGGTTGAGTACCTCAGAGATCAATACATGACTGCGCTATCAGAAAACGTAGTACATGGATTATGTTTATGAGTGAGTTGATTGGCTCAGAGCAGTCACATGTATGCCTCAACACGAGATGCAATAAAAGAATCAGTATGGATGAGTCAGTACATCAAGAAGAGTGCCGTTTGGCATCGGACGGTCCAGAGAGAAAAAAGGGATATCTTCGTAGGCTCTATTACTGGGTTCTTTCATGGTCTGATTCACCATATGGCCTCTCAGCACTTGCGGTAATTTCATTTGCTGAGAGTTCATTCTTTCCGATTCCTCCAGATGTTCTTCAGATTGCTCTATCCGTGGCTCGTCCGGCTCGCAGTTTTCTTTTTGCAGCTATCTCAACGGTGTCCAGTGTTGCCGGAGGTGTTGTTGGTTGGGCCATTGGGTGGGCTTTGTGGTCTTTTCTTGCTCCATTTTTCTTTCAATTTGTTCCTGGTTTCACTGAGGAAAAGTTTCAATATGTTGAGGAACTGTATCAATCGCATGCTGGCTGGGCAATTTTTTCTGCAGCATTTACGCCGATACCGTTTAAAATATTTACCATTGCAGCTGGAGTTTGTTCTGTCCCAGTGTTTATTCTTGTTCTGGCGTCCGCTCTTGGGAGGGGAGGACGTTTCTTCTTAGTCGCTCTTGTGATGAGACTTTTTGGTGAGCAAGCACGTGATTTTCTAAACACCTATCTTGAGTGGATAACGCTTGCGTTCGGCGTTCTGCTTATTGGAGGTTTTATTATTGCAGGTTGGTTGTTGGGGTAGCAGATGAGTTTAGGAAATCAGAGATTCTGAAAAAATGGATTCGAAATGGTTGCGGGTTTGCGTAGTAATTCTTTGTACATCACTCGATAGTGCAGAAGCACTTCGATAGCCGAGCAAGGCTGCAAGATTCCGTTGCTCATCTGGGCTGGATGGAAAATCGTGACGTGCAGTTGCGTCAATGAGTCGTAATCGCCCTTCGATAAGACGCAAGAAATCGTACGCAGATGACAAATCAGAGAATTGTGATTTAGAAAGGTGGCCAGCGTTATGTAGTTCAGTGAGGGCAGTATGTGTCCCGGTTGCCCGTAAATGCTTTTGATTCTTTCCGTATCGAAGCTGCAGGGCTTGGGCAATGAACTCAATATCTACAACCCCACCGCGACCACGTTTTAGGTTTCGTGGTGCAGTGTTCTCTTCCATTTGATGCCTCATGTTATAGATGCTCTGCATATCCTCCTTAGACCATGTTCGTTCATATGTTGCGTCATCAATAATTCTTTGCATCAAGTGCCTTGACTGCTTTGCCCCAAAGATTATTCGTGCTTTTGTGAGGGCTTGCCGTTCCCAGATAGCGGCTGGTCCGTCATCTTGAAAGTAGCGACCAAATTCCTTAATCGAGATGGCCACAGGTCCACTTCGCCCGCTTGGACGCAGTCGTGAGTCAGTTTCATAAAGACGACCTTGTGGAGTAAACGTATTGAGCGTCCGCATTGTCTTCTGTGATAATTCACTAAAAAAATGTGCGTGTGAGGTAGCATTTTCAAATGCTGCGGATTGACCAGTTTTACATGTTTCTCCTTCCTGGTCATAAACAAAGACCACATCAAGATCACTTGCATAATTCATTTCTTGACCGCCGAATTTTCCTAACGCAAGAATGATCATTTCTGCCCGCTGCCTAGGATTCGTGTTTGTTCCTCCTGCAGGTTCCCCAAATCTCGCAACAAGTTTTGTTTCTTCATGGGCAAGTGTTACTCTTAATGTTGCTTCCGCAATAGCTGTTAGCGTTTGCGCAATCTCATCGACGTGAAAGTGTCCGAGAATATCACGCATCCCAACTCGTAGTTGCTGGGAGACTTTAAAGGATTGGAGAATCGGAAGAATCCCAGTTGCTCCTTTGCATAGATCACACAGATACTCATTAAGAAAATCTTGGGTCGGCAAATGATCGAGAAGTAAACTGTCGACAAGTTCATCAATCATGCCTGGATTGCTCACAAGAAGCCGTGATAGAAATGGGCTTGTTGAACACAGACGAATCATCAGATCCAGAGATGGCGGTGAAGCGCTGAACAATTCCCAAAGAATGCTTTTGCCACCAATTGAGTTTGCTATAGCATTAAGGTTTGCAAGAGTTGTATCAGGGTCGTGGGTTTTTCCAACGGTTGTGAGGAGTCTTGGGGCGATCGCGGCAAGGAAATGTCTACAACGATGGCTTGATAGAAAGCGATCGCCTTCCTCGCTCAAAGAATGAAGTAATTGATGAGTTCTCTCTGCATCACGAAATCCATGTTTGCTGATAAGGTTTTTAATGAGTGACGTATCTGACTGAGGATTGAGAATCAAATCCACTTCTGGTTCTGGTTTCTCCTCACCTGGAAAAGCATCATGAAGAATATGGTCAAGGATTTTTCGGTTCAGGCGAGTTGCTTCTTCAATGGCTGATTCCATAGTAGTGCGCCCCGCGGTACCCGAACCAAATCCAAGTTCGGCTGCTAACCGTTCTCTTTCAGTACCGTCTTGGGGGAGTCGATGTGTCTGAATATCGTTGAGAACCTGAATTCGATGTTCGACGGTCCGAAGTAAACGGTAATTTTTTTCCAGTATCGCGCGCTCCTGATCAGTGAGGCTTCCGGTCTCAGTCAGTCGGCCAATGGCCTCTAGGGTGTTCCCAGTTCGAATAGAGGAGGTTGTGCCTCCATTAAGTAATTGCAGAAACTGAATTGTGAATTCGATGTCACGAATCCCGCCATGGCCATGCTTTACATCGCATCCATCTCCGCCTGATTGACTTGCACGATACTCAATCTCTCGCTTGAGTGACTTAATGCCATTAATGTCTGCAGATGACAGAAAGCGGCGATAAATCCACGGCTGTAGCTGATCGAGTACATACGCACCTAAGTGCGAATCTCCAGCGACACACCGAGCCTTTACCCAAGCTTGTCGTTCCCAGGTTCTGCCTTCCTTGTCATAATACTGCAGTAATTGCTCTGATGTCATTACAAGTGGGCCGTTGGTGCCAAATGGACGAAGACGCAGATCAACGCGGTATGCATGCCCCAATGGAGTCACATCTGAGACAAGATGAATAAATTCTTGTATGACTCGCTCAAAGAATTCTACTGTTGAATAGGGTGTTGCTCCTTTCATAAGGCCATCACCAGAGCAAATGAAAACCATGTCGATATCACTCGAGTAGTTCAGTTCTCTGCCTCCGAGTTTCCCGAGCGCAATTGCGGTAAGTGTGGCCGGAGTACCATCAAAGCAAGAAGGCAAATCACATCGTTGCCCAATCGTTTTCAGTGCAACATGAAGTGCTGCATCAATTACACAATCTGCAAGATGAGAAATCTGACTGGTGACAACCTCAAGGCGCTGGCTTAATACAATGTCTCCGTAAGCAATCCGAAGGATGTGCTGTCTCTTGAAGCGTCGAAGGGCGTCCATGGCCGCAGCGTTGTCTGAAAAGAGATCAATTTCTTGAAGGAGTGTTGTTGCCATCAACTCTTTTTTTTCAGGTCTCCCATCCCCAAGACGGATTTTCTCCCAGACATGAGGATCCTGGATGACAATTTCTGTCAGGTAGGGGCTCGCGGAAAAAAGACGGGCTAAGATAAGGAGCGAGCGAGGATCTCTTTGAAAGAGTGTTCCAGCAGAAAGTGGGCTTCGGACAGCGACAAAAAACCGTTCCAGTGATGTGAGAACGCGGTCTGGGGCACTGACTTTTGGAAGGATCTCTCGAAGGTGCGTGGCAATGGAAGTAAGGAGATCAAATGTGAGGCCCTGCTGTGCAAGGTGCACCATCGCACGATGAGCAATAGATGGTTCGTTGAGACCAGCCTGTTTGCCCCAGAGTACAGCAGCGTCAGGGTCATCGATTAACCGATGGGCATCCAATAGGTCAGAGGACATGCGATAAGAGATGTGTCCTGAATGAAAAAGTACAATGGAAACGGTTTTCTGCTAAGGCAGTTTTATTGTATGAAGATTATATGTCTCAGATTCTTTTTCATGCGAGAATTGTAATGAATCAAGGGGCATCGCATCAGCAACGCCGTCAGGAATAGTCCCAGATAATGACCACGCTCCGGCAGACTCAATGTCCACATCGACCAGGCGTCCAATCAATCGGAGTGGGGCATCGAATACAACAATCCGATCACACATGGTTCGTCCTGTCAGCTGTGCACTTCCATCAGGTCCGGGATCAACGTCACGTCTTGAATCTCTGGTTGACAATCCTTCGACAAGAACTTGTTGCCGGGAGCCAATAAATCGTTTGTTGCTTTTGAGGCTGACTTCGGCCTGTGCAGCAAGCAACGTGTTATTTCGTTCTTTTTTAACTGCTTCGGGCACATCATCCAACTGTCTTTCAAAAGCTTTTGTTTTGGGCCGTGGGCTGTATTTGAAGATGAATGAATTCTTAAAGTCAGCAGATTGCACGAGATCCAAAGTGGTCTGAAACTCAGCGTCAGTCTCGCCGCAGAAGCCAACGATAAAGTCACTGGTGACCGCAGCATGGGGAAGTTCATCGCGAACTCGGTAAAGCATGTCCATGTATTCTCCGATGGTATACCCCCGTTTCATGCGTTTGAGAACAGCGTCAGAGCCATGCTGAGCAGGTACATGGAGGTAGTGGCAGACTTTCGGAAGATCACGGACAGCAGCAATGAGATCAGGAGTCATATCTTTTGGATAGTTTGTTACAAACTTTATGCGATCGAGGCCGTCAATTGCGTCAAGCATTGTTAGAACATCTGCAAAACGAGTTGTTTTTCCTCCATCGGACCATCGATAACTATTGACAGTTTGACCAATGAGAGTGATTTCACGGCATCCCTCCGCAACAAGTTTTTTGGCTTCTGCGAGAATGGCTGCAGGCGGCCGTGCCTGCTCCGGGCCGCGGACGCGTGGCACCACACAGAAGGCACAAAACTTATCGCAGCCCGTTTGGGTTCGGATGAAAGCCTGAAATGGAGTAGGACGCATAGACGGATCACGATCCGGGTCATAGCTTTCAAAGCTCTCAGCCACCGCAGTTCGTGATCCTGCTTTTCGATCAAGACTGACTTCGATTTGAGGTCCCTTGCCTGCGAGAATAAGTTCGACAAGTTTTGGTATGCGATGCAGTTGGCCAGGGCCTACGACAAGATCGACCCATGGAGCACGCGCCCGTATAAGTGCCTGATCTTTTTGGGCCATGCAGCCCAGCACACCCACGATCAAATCCGGTCGTTTCTTTTTTTGGTTTCGGATGCGACCAAGTGCAGAATAGATCTTGTCTTCGGCGTGCTGTCGCACAGAACAGGTGTTATAGAAGACAGCATCAGCATCCGATGCGCTGTCTGACATTTCCCAGCCCTGACGACGAAGCGCCGCGACAACAAGCTCACTATCGAGCACATTCATCTGGCAGCCAACAGTTTCAATCCAAAGGTGTTTCATAGAAAAGAGTTTACCCCAGTACGGAGTTGATGTGGATGGCGTTCCCTCGAAGAAAATCAGCAGCTAACATACTTCGTTTTCCTTCCGGAATAACCTGAAGAATAGCGAGAACAGATTTCTCCCCGCATGCTACAGCAATTCCACGTTCATCGGCTCTCAGAACTGTGCCAGGTGGCTTTTGGTTCAAGTTCAAGTCTGTTTCAAGGACCGCACAGTCTTCAATGACTAGTCGTTTTGGCTGATCAGCATGCCGGAAGATAGTCGCCGTGCGTGGCCATGGCTCAAGAGCCCGTCTCATTCGTTCAATGGAAGTTGCTGAGAGGGACCAGTCAATGATTCCATTGGATTTTGATAGTCTTGGTGCACGAGTGGCTTTCGACTCATCCTGAGGTAGTCCAAACGACTGCCCATCACGAAGAAGCCCAGACGATTGTGCTGCTTGCAATCGGTCAATCGCTTCAAGTACTCCATCAGCCCCCATAAGAGAGAGTCTTTTTTCAAGACTGACGGCAGTCTCTTTGCGTCCGATTGGTGTTGCATTCGCTGTGATGACAGCCCCGGCATCAAGGGATGGTGTCATGTGGATGACACTGATACCCGTTAGTGGATCACCCTCAAGGAGTGCCCACTGAATGGGAGACGCTCCACGATGGCGAGGAAGAAGCGATCCGTGGAGATTGATGCCACCTAAAGATGCACAGCCAAGGGCATCTGCTGATAAAATTTGACCATAATCGCATACGACGAATAGATCAGGTGCAGCACTGCGTAACGCTTCGATGCTTTCGGGATGATTCACATCGTCTGGCGCGAGTACGGGGACATGCTTTGCCACACTTTCTTCTCGCATTGGATTTTTTGGCAATCGACGTCCGGACGTGCCACGGGGTGGTCGAGTGATGACCGTGAGGACTTCGTGTCGAGAGGCCAGCAGTGCATTGAACATGGGGAGAGCAAACGGACCTGTTCCCATGACAATGAGTCGCATCGGTTTCAACATCGCGTCATTCGTATCGGGGAAGGTGTGGTCGGCAGGCATATCAGGCGAGGCATCGGGCCGCTTCGAGAGCATCAAGACGAGCCACAAGTTCATCCGAAGAAGGTATTTCTCCACGTGACTGTCGGCCGTGAAAAACCTCTTCCATGCTTTCTAGGGCATGTCGGGCTTCGAGGGCTGCTGCGTCAGGAAGTCTATCGGTAAAAAGACGGCCTTCTAGATGATCGAATTCATGTTGCACAACCCGCGCAAGGAAGCCATCAAGGTCAATGTGGATTGGTTCACCATCGAGCGACCAAGCATCAACAACCACTCGGTTCGGTCGGCGAACATCCATGCGTAAGCCAGGCAAACTTAGACACCCTTCTTCTTGAATAGCAGTCCCTCGAGGCCGGCTCAGGCGAGGGTTGAGAAACACCAGTTCGTCGCCCATGTCTTTTTGTCCGGTCACGTTGACAATAAAGAGCCTGAAGGGAAGAGCAACCTGATTGGCTGCTAAACCAACTCCTTGAGCTCGGTACATGATGTCAAACATCCGTGAGACCGTATCTCTAATTGCTTGATCAATTGTGGCAAGTGGCTTTGCTTTGCGTGCGAGCGCCGGGTGAGGATATTCGACAAGTTCAATATTACCAATTGATTCGTGATGGGATGCAGCATCATTCATGATTTAACCTTATCATATGCAGGATGAACGAAACAATGAATGAGGGAACAGCTGGTTCGAACGGTTCTTCGGCCTGGTTTTCACCGGCAGTGCTTGTGGCAACCTGTGGTGGAGTGGGGCGGCTTGGATTGGCGCCAGGTACGGCTGGTGCAGCTGTTGGTGCCCTTATGGCTGCTCTGCTTGCTGCGTGGGAATTGCCATTCTTGTTTGAGTCTGGTTTGCTCCTGATCATAAACTGTATTGGGGTGCCTATTTGTTCTCGCGCCGCTTCACGCTTGGGAAAAGGGAGTGATCCTGGTGCCATCGTGTATGACGAGGCAGCCAGTCTTCCGCTTGCACTTCTTGTCATCCCTCCCGAGGCTCGAAGTTCGGTCTTTATCGCGTGTGCTTTTCTTCTGCATCGGGTGTTTGATATTTCGAAGCTTCCGCCGGGGCGCCAGCTTGAACGTCTTCCGTCCGGCCTTGGTATTATGGCGGATGATTGGGCAGCGGCGGCTTGGACAGCAGTAGTGCTGGGTCTCTTCAGAGTATTTCAGTCCATGGTAGGAGTTGTGTAGTTTTGACCATCTCTGTTTCTTGTACTCCTATCTTCTCTGCAGGGAGTAAAAACGCAGCATGAAGATCTTGATTATCGATCATGCAAATTGTGATCCTCCGCATGCTCGGTCACATCAGCTTTGTCGTGAATTGGAACAGAAGAATATTCAGGCGATGGTGTGTGGACCTGCATCTCAACCAAGCCTTGCAGCCCAACCGCGTGGGATGTTTGGCATCCACCTGCATGACATCGCTGCGGCCTCTCGGAGTCTGTTTGAAGCAGTCAATGCAGGAAGTGCAGAATGTTTTTTAGCAGCTATCACGTCAGTTTCTCCGACGCTGCTGGGACTTTTGCGAGAGACCGCCCGACAAGGCATCGCCGAGTCTGTTGATGCAGTCAATCCCGATGTCATTTTTGTAATGCACGCTGGTATTCTTGCTCACCTCGCCATTGAAACTGGGTTGCCGGTGGCACTCTATGTAGCAGCAAGTGACCTTGAACATGCGCAAGGAGGAGTGAAAGATTTTGTCCTAAGCTCGATCGGTTCATGTGGAGGGCTGGCGACAGACTCAGTTCACACAGCGGCCGTTATTCACCGTGAGTGGGTCGATGACATAGTGATTCGAAAACAACCACTTCTGATAGCTGACGAGAATGCCGCCTCTGACATTGTGACCCTTTGCAAACAAGCTATTCAATCACGAGCATGAGCTACATTGCTTTTTGTTGTTCAAGAATGGAATCAATCACGTTCGTGTGCAATGCATGAGTGAATTCCTCAAGGTTCTGGAAAACAGCATCACTCGCTAATTGAACAACCCAGTTGTGAATGAGTGGCGTGACCGTGATGACTGTACGGCCATGTGTGTGGGCTTCCCACATTTCAATGGCTGTACCCATTGATGCTTCAGGCACAAAGGCAATAACGAGGTCAAACTCACCACACATGTCAACGTGTTTTGTGAAAACCTCTCTGGCGTGACGCATGTCGTATGCTACCGATGTAGAATGATTAGCGAATGGGTCGTACACTTCTGCATGTGGCCAATGTTCTTGCACAAGGTCGCGAAAAGTTGTTCGATACGTTTGATCGTGTACCAGTGCTCTCACGTGCGAGCCCTGCATGATCCCAGCAAGAAAAATACGCATGGTTCGTGCTCGGAAAGGTGTTAAGGAAGTGGCAAAATCTAAAAGAAAGTATTCTGTACGAAATGCATCTCAGAATACACCAGTCGTGGAATCGTGGGAGCCAGACCTCAAGCAGGCAAGACGAGTGGTTCTCGATCTTCTGAAGATTCCAGGAAAAAGTGGTGAAGAGAAAGATGTTGCGCATCGAATATGTTGGTGGCTGAGGCAGGCTGGCTGTCCAAAGTCGGCCATTTCGTTCGATACTGCAAATACAAAGACGCCTATTCGTGGGAACGTTGGAAACCTTATCGTAAAGTTTCCTGGATCGATACGTGGGCCACGTCGTCTGCTCATGGCTCATATGGATACGGTTCCGGTCTGTGTTGGCACTCGTCCAGTGCTTCGTGGCAAAGTGATTCAAAGTGGTAATCCGGACACGGGCCTTGGTGCTGATGATCGGGCTGGCTGTGCCGTTGTGCTATCGACGGCGCTTGAAATCCTGAAAAAGAAACTTCCTCATCCACCTCTTACTTTTTTCTTTGCGATTCAGGAAGAAGTTGGTCTTTATGGTGCTCGGTTTGCAAGTGCAACAAAACTAGGGAGGCCAAAGCTTGCGTTTAATTTCGATGGTGGAACGGTGGAAAAAGTGACGATTGGGGCAACAGGCGGATATCGTCTCGATGTTGAAGTATCGGGAGTGCCAAGCCATGCGGGAGTAGCCCCGGAGAAAGGTGTTTCGGCGATTGCTATTGCCTCATTGGCTATCGCAAGTCTTGTGAAAGATGGTTGGCATGGCCTCGTCGAAAAGGGAGGCAAGCGAGGTACGAGTAATATCGGTGTGATTCGTTCAGGTTCGGCTACAAATGTTGTTGCTGAATCAGCATCTATTCGTATTGAGGCTCGGGGACATGACCGCGTTTTCCGGGGGCGAATCGTCACAGCTATCAAAAAGGCCTTTCGTGACGCTCTGAGGCAGGTAAAGAGCAGTAGTGGGAAAACGGGCAAAGTGACATTCTCGGGAAGACTTGACTACGAAGCGTTCCGTCTGAGTGAAACCGAGCCTTGCGTGCAGGCAGCGATCGAAGCGGTATCAGCCATTGGCCGGACGCCGCAAATGGATATTTCAAATGGTGGTCTTGATGCAAACTGGATGGCGGCAAATGGTATTCCGACCGTAACACTTGGCTGTGGTCAAAAGAATATCCATACAACTGGAGAACAGTTAGAACTCAATGCGTTTGAGGCAGCCTGCTCAGTAGCACTTGATCTCGCGACCAAACAATAGGAACGTGTTGCGATGCCAAAGAGTACGACTCATACATTGCCTGCTCTTGATCACGTGTACTGTGGTGACTGTCTTTCGTTACTCGCATCATTGCCAGAGGGGGCTGTTCATCTTGCATTTGCAGATCCTCCATTCAATATCGGTTATCAATATGATTCGTACGACGATTGTCGTGCAGCGGAGGACTATCTGAAATGGTCAAAGAAATGGATGGAGATGGTTGTTCGAGCCCTTCATGAGGATGGTACGTTTTGGCTTGCCATTGGAGATGAGTATGCTGCAGAACTTAAGGTGATTGCTACGAGAGAGTTAGGCCTTACATGTCGATCATGGGTCGTTTGGTATTACACCTTTGGTGTTAACTGCCAGCAGAAATTCAGTCGCTCCCACACACACCTTTTCCATTTTGTAAAAAACCAGAAAGAGTACACATTCAATGCGGATGCGATTCGTGTGCCATCTGCTCGTGAGTTGGTGTATGGCGATAAGCGGGCAAGTTCAAAAGGTCGTTTGCCTGACGACACATGGATACTCAGGCCACAAGATCTTCCCGAGGGATTTTCTGGGGATGAAGACATGTGGTATTTTCCACGTGTGTGCGGGACGTTCAAGGAGCGTTCTGGTTGGCATGGCTGTCAGATGCCTGAGCAATTACTTGGGCGTATCATTCGAGCCTGTAGTCATGAGGAAGACCTTGTGTTGGACCCTTTTAGTGGCAGTGGTACGACGCTTGCCGTTGCAAAGAAATTGGGCAGAAGGTTTCTGGGATTCGAATTATCAGAGACGTATACTGCCCAGATAGAGGGTAGGCTTGATGGAATTTGTTTTGGAGACAAGCTCGATGGTGCTCCGGAACCACTCAAAAGTGCTCCAGCTACTAAAGATGGGAGACGGTTGTCATCCAGGACTCGTCGTCGATGAACAGAGGTGGCAAAAGTGAAGAAGGCTGTTAGAAAATGGGAGAGACAAGTCTCCTGTGCTGTGTGACTGTCAACCAATTTCCAATCCATTGTCTTTATTCAACGATTTGAAAGTATTTGAGGTGTTTTCATGAAATATGGTCTCAACCTTCTTCTCTGGACTGACTCCATGCACGACGGCATGGTTCCCGTTGTGGAGAAAATTAAAGACATGGGCTATGACGGTATCGAGATGCCAATCTTTGAGCTCGATGAAGGGACATATAAACAATGGGGTGACAGACTTGACGCAATCGGTCTTGAGCGGACTGCCGTGACAGTGCGTGGAGCTGAAGACAACCCAATTAGTCCTTCGGCAGATATCAGGGCTGCTGCTGTTGATGCAATGAAGCGAACGCTCGATTGCTGTCAGGCAGCCGGAGTGAGCACGCTCTGTGGTCCAACGCATTCAGCGATTGGTGAATTTACTGGGGCAGGTCCGACTGAAGATGAGTTCAAGTGGGGCGTGGAGACCATGCAAAAAGTAGCTGAACACGCAGCTCAAGCAGGTGTCACAATTGCAACAGAGTACCTCAATCGTTTTGAAAACTATTTTCTGACGAGTGTTGAGCAGACTGTTCGTTTTGTGAAAGCTGTAGATCATTCAAATGTACGAATGATGTACGACACATTTCATGCAAATATTGAGGAGAAAAATCTCACGAGTGCGATTCAGGCTGCAGTGCCATGGACCGTGCTTGTTCACATCTCAGAAAATGATCGAAGTATCCCTGGAACTGGTCACGTGCATTGGGATGAAACATTCAATGCCCTCCATGCTGCAGGGTACGATGGCTGGATGGTTGTTGAGGCTTTTGGGCTCGCCCTGCCAAATATTGTTGCGGCTACCAAAATCTGGCGGAAAATGTTCCCGTCTGAAGATCAACTCGCAACCGAATCACTCGCATTCATGAAAAATAATGTCGAAAAACGAAGATAAATAATCTTGCGTTTTTCATGAGGACTGGTCATTGTTTCCCAAAACAATGCCTAAGAAATCTACTTCTGAAATAAAGAACACTCAGAAAGGGTTTGATGCCCCTCCTGATGACGGAGGGCTATCTATTGACCGCCTTGCACAGGCGTTTGCGGCTATGATGGGGTCGTCAGATCCCTATAGTGAGTCAGTCGATACAAAAGAGGTTGTCAGTGTTGATGCCTCTCCAGATCTTGATGAGGCATTTAAGTCACCAACGGATGATGACAGCGCATGTCGTGTCACACCGATCACCATTCTTGAGTCACTGTTATTTGTCGGTTTGCCTGGTGGGCAACCTATTACGAGTCATCAGGTGGCTCGTCTCATGCGAAGCGTTCGGCCACAAGAGGTAGACGAACTGGCCGAAGAATTACGAAAACGCTATCGAGCCAATAATTGTCCCTATGAGATTGCATCGTCGAAAGACGGTTGGGTCATGCGGTTGCGGCCAGAGTTTTTGAAATTTGGTTCTATTGTTGAGTCCCGTGCACGGCAGGTGCGGCTTGATGCAGAGTCACTTGAGGTTCTTGCCGTCGTGGCTTGGAATCAACCTGTTGCTCAAACGGCATTTGTAGCCTTGGGTTGTGATGCTCGTCCATCAACGCTTCGTGCGTTGGTTCGACGAGGGCTGATTGAACTTGTTCGTGAAGAGGGCCACGAAGAACGTTGTTACCGCACGACCCCAAAGTTTTTAGAAGTGTTTAAGGTTTCAAGTCTTGCTGAACTTCCAGCACCAGACGAGCCGCCTCGTTAGGTGTTCAAGGTGCAGCATGCTGAGCAGCCCATCTTAATGCTGCATCTCGATCAGTGATTTCTCCATCGAGTTGTTTGTTGCGGAGAGTTGAAAGTACCTCCCCAATCTTTTCTCCTGATGGTATGCCCAGAGAAATCAAATCATTACCATTGAGAATTGGTGGAGGATTGAGTTCATCCTTGGTTTTTCTTGTTTGAAGAGCCATCCATGCAGCATTTTCAGAATTTCCTCTGCCATATTTGGCACGTGCTCGCATGAGATCTATCAGCAAAGATGCATCTTGATGAGCAACCCATGGCTGGACGGATGACCAAGGCATGTCTTTGAGGCCCGTTGTTGGTGCCGCATCGATATATCGAATGCCTTTCAAGAGCCAGCAAGATACATGTGTGTCACGATTTGATAAACGCAAACGATGCGCTGCTTGTTGCATCGCTGCCTCACCAGCCGTTTCAAAAAGAGCCGCCAGAGCTGTCCCAAGTTCGGGCTCTTCAAGTGTGCCAATGACGCGTGATGCATGTTCCCATTCGCTCTTCATGGCTTGGTGCGTCGATGCGGACCACAGCTCCGGAAAGATCTCTGGAGCGAGTTCCGTATCCAAAAGGACATCGAATGCTTTCTCTCGTCCTGGGGAAGTAAACATGCGCCGAATTTCATGTGCGATCCGTTCTGGACTCACTGTGCCAACACGGTGTCGCATTGCCTTGATGGCTGACAGCGTGTTGTCATGAAGAGCAAAGTTAAATGTCGCAGAGAATCGCACTGCCCGTAGCATCCTCAGATGGTCCTCGCTGAAACGCTTCGTCGGGTCACCAATAGCTCGAATGACGCCGGACGTAAGATCGTTTTTTCCTCCAACGAAATCATGCACTTCACCGGTGGTTGGATTAAGAAAAAGCCCATTGATTGTGAAGTCCCGTCTTTCGGCGTCATGTTCAGGCGTCGAAAAGACAACTCCATCTGGATGGCGTCCGTCAGAATACGAACTGTCTGTTCGGAATGTGGCTACGTCAACAGCGTGAGTGCCTCGAGGGCCCAGAACGGTGATCACCCCAAAGGCTGCACCAACAGCAATGGTATTTCGGTGCCCAAAGAGTTGCCGAACTTGTTCTGGACGGGCGGATGAGGCCACGTCGTAGTCGGTCGGCCGGCGACCGAGGAGCTTATCTCGAACACACCCTCCAGCCAGAAATGCGGTATGTCCATCCTGCTGGAGCCGCAGCACAACCCCTTCAGCAAATGCCTGGTCAGCGGATTTTTGGTCAAGTTGGGCGGGAATATTCGTCACAAACGCTCCGGGAAAATGCTTCGATTACCTTGTGTTTTGGCATTCTGGAACCAAGGCATTGACTAATCCTTACCAGAAAGTTTAATATTCTGAGGTCAGGGGCACTAGCAGGTAAACGACTTTTACAGTCTAAGCTTGCGCATGTGTTTTGGGGCTTATTTTACTTTTTTACTTTTTTTACTTTATGCCCGAATATTGGGCGGAGGAATCTTCGATGCTTCATTCATCTTCAAAATCAAAGGGCTTTACGCTCGTTGAGCTTTTGGTGGTCATCGCGATCATTGGCGTTTTGATTGGTCTTCTTTTGCCCGCTGTTCAGGCAGCTCGTGAAGCTGCTCGACGGAGTTCATGCTCAAATAATCTGAAACAACTCGGCCTGGGTCTCCACACCTTCGCCGACTCCAATGGTTCAGGTGGAGACAACTTCTTCCCTGCAGCTAACACGTATCAGACCGCTGGAGGAACATTTTCTATCACCCCTCAGAATGGAACGGCTCCGACTGGAAATGGTGCGTACTCCAACGGTTGGTCTTGGATTGCTAAAATCCTGCCAGGTATGGAGGAAGGCAACCTCGTTGGTAACGGAGCCAATCAGGTCAATTACATTGCAAATAGCCCAGGCGCTGATGGTCTTGCAGTAAAAGTTGGTGCTGTTGCATGCCCGTCATATTCTCTGGGTGTGGATGATTCTGAGACCTGCTATGTTGCTGTTCTTGGTGCTGCTGGAACTGTCAGTACTGGAACGGCTGTTCCTGCGGGTACAAATGCTGTTGAGGGTGCTATGAAGGCTCAGGCAACAGCTCAGCCTTATCGAGGTCATGGTACGGCTATCATGGCGCAGCGAGGTTTGAGCAAGTTGTTTGTTGTTGGTGAAAGTGCTCGCGGTAAGGGTGCAACTCCAACGCCTCTTCAGAACTGGGCAAATGGTGTTGGCAAGTTTGCTTCCAATGCTGTAGCTGCTTCATATGATGGATTACCAGCTGCAAATGGAGCTGCTGGTTTCTATTCTGACCATCCTGGAACCAGAGGTATGTTGAAGGCTGATGGTGGTGTTTCATTCATTCCAGAAAACACGGCGCTTCAGTCAGGGACTGGCAGCAATATTTCGTTGGACTCATATCTCAATGTTCGTGACTGATGCGTCGGTCATAGTTGAGAGATAAACCTGACAGTTGGGGGGCAGCGAAAGCTGCCCCCCAATTTTTATGCTGTAGGCTGCTATGCTACCTCTGGATAATGCTTCTTTTGGAGGGGCACGTTGAAAGATGGTATTTGAGGGTGCAGTATCGCGGAGATGCTGTCTGCGTATCCCTGGAGAGGCTCATTGAGTCACGGTATGGAAAACAATTACCCGATGGAACTTCTTCCGGCAGATGTCTCGAAAATGCTTGTTTCTTCGGAGCCTGATGTGGTGCTCCTTGATTGTCGTGAACAAGAGGAATTTTCGATTGTATCTATTGAAGGAGCCAGGCTGTTGCCCATGAGTGAAATGTCTGAGCGAATCAATGAGCTAGAAGAGTGGCGGGACAAGAAAATTATTGTGTACTGTCACCATGGCGTGAGAAGTCTCAGGGTTGTTCGTTGGCTTCGAGAGAAAGGTTTTTCTAAAGCGTCGAGTATGAAGGGTGGCATTGACCAGTGGGTTGAATGTGTGAATCCATCATTGCCTCGGTACTAACAGCAGAGCTGCAGAATCCCAGAGAGAGCATCTCTGTGATGGCATCAGGTGTCTCTGAGGCTTTGGAGATACTGAACATGTCGTCCTGTAAAAGGAACCGGGCCTTCAAAGAGTTCCGGCTGATTGGCTAAATCAGCGAGGAGTGATTGAACAATAAGGGCTGTTAGTTTCTGGATCCCAATACCTTTAGAAGCAGACGTCTTTACAAACCCTGCAGGTGATGGGCTGTCAGGAATGAGGTCACACTTTGAGAGGACCCATAGGGTGAGAGGATGTGAATCATCGAAAAACGTCGGACGAGCAGGCAAAGAATGAACAGGTGGAGGCTGCACGTGTATGACCAAATCAGCATGCTTTGCAGCGTAGTGAGCTTTTTGAATGCCTTTTTTTTCCGATTCCGAATAGACGGTTTCGAGTTCTCGAATTCCTGCAGTATCGACGAGATCAAGTTCCCAGCCATTGAGAACCATGCGTGTTTCAACCGTATCTCTGGTCGTGCCAGGTTCTTGGGACACGATAGTTCTTGCATACCCTGCGAGTGCATTGATGAGGCTGCTTTTCCCTGCATTTGCAGGACCAATCACAACGACGCTCCAAGGTCGAATCAACCGAAGGCCTACTCGAGATAGATTCAGGAGAACGTTCGTAGCGTCATGAACCTCGCTGGTATTCCCATGACTCTTGAGTAACTCAATCCGCTCAATTTCATCGGCGAGAACACCTGATAGCTGATTGCAGAGTATTTTTGCGGCAAGAGGACTTCTCGTAGCAGCAAGTGCTTGTCTTGCCTCGTGTTCGATTTCTAATCGCTGGCCAAGCCGGCCATGCTGCTGATTGAGCATCAAGGCATGCGAGGAAAGCCATTCTTTCCATGTCTGACGGATGGCTCCTGTAGCGACAAGATCGGTCATAACGGTTTCGGAGGCCGCAAGTCCTCCGTGGCAGTGTACCTCGAACGATGTTTGTGATCGACGTACAACGACAAGTTCTTCGCCGTGCTGTCGATGCCCCCAGCGACCAAAGATGACAGCATTATCCGGACGAGCAACGAGAGGAACCCCACCGGGGAAAAACAGAGTTTTCAAACTGGCAAGTGCGTCTTTTCCAGAAAGAGCTACAACCGCGAGTGCCCCTCGCCCGACAGGTGTTAGTAGGCTGATCCGGAGATCTGGGTGCGTGGAAGTCATAGTAGTTTTTCTTTCTCAGTGTGTTGGGATGTACACACTGGTCATAACGCACATTCCATTCTACTAAAACCTTTGGAACGCTGATTGTATGTGGGATTGAATAGTTCTGAAAGAACCGATTTGCGCTTGTATGACATACAGTTTTCGTCGATCGGCATGGCCATACAAGACGGCGTCTTCTGTTAGTTGATCCGGTGCATTTGCACAACGGCAAGAGTTCTGTCTCTTCATGGTTGAAAGGAACGGAGAGATTCTGCAAGAAGCTGTTTTTGTTAGGAGAAGTCGTCTGATAAGCCATACAATCGCTAGGACCTACCTGTCAGCGCAGAGTCTCGTGTCGTGTGGCATAGTTAAGTCTCATTCTCTCGTCCCTCCGTACTATGTTATGCGATCATTTTTCACTTACTGCTGTGTGCTGGGTTTGCTGACGAGTGGATTTGTACTCACAGGGGATGCAGGATGGTTGGTGAAGAAAGGAACAGCACTGCTGAATACCACAACGGTGCCGTCTGATTGGAGTATCTGGAAGGTATCACCAAGAAGCCCAATGCCTGAAAAGCGTACACAGGACATTCAGCCTGTTTCATCGACTCCAACAGATGATTCGGGAGAATATTCTTCATTGCCGAATCAGGATGTCGCCATGGCGCCTCAGCCCATTGGTGGTGAAACCACACCAAACGGACTTCTGAATGCCCAGCCCATCCTCCTGACGCAGGTCGAAGTCCCCCACATTAATCTTCAATTTCTCAAGCCAGGTGATCGCATGACTGTCGGGATTGGTTCGGCACATACCACCTTTGAAATCATTGATCCACATTCAGGAGAGGCGCTTCAATATCCAGAAATTCGAAGAGTCATGATTGCGGGAGCCACGACGCCACATCGCATCGAGAAAGGTCATATGTTCTTTGTATGCCCGCGGACACACGTTAACGAACTTACCATGCAACGTGAAGAGGTCGGACCTGTTCGTGTCCTGTATGTCCACAGCGACGAGCCAGGTTCAGCTACTCCTCGATAGCAGCTTCAGCAGCTTCCTGCTCTGGAGTCCAGCCAACACGTTTTCGTGAAAGGCCAATCTTTCGTTCTTCTGTATCGACCCGAAGGACTTTTACTTCCAGCTCATCACCAACTTGCACAACGTCTTCGGCATTCTCGACCATATCCTCTGAAAGCTCAGAAATATGGAGAAGTCCCTCGAGACCGTCTTCAAGCCCTACAAAAACACCAAAGTTTGTGATCTTGGTTACGGTGCCTTTGATAATGTCTCCAGCCGAATATCGCCCGGGAATATCTGTTGACCATGGATCATCTCCCATTTGCTTCAGCCCGAGAGCAATTCGTCTTCGCTGCTGATCAACAGAGATCACTTTGCATTCAACTTCTTCTTCTTTGTCAAGCATTTCACTTGGGTGAGTTACTTTTCGTGTCCATGACATATCTGTGACGTGAAGAAGACCATCAATGCCATCATCAATCTCAATAAATGCCCCATAGTTGGTGAGATTTCGAACGACTCCCTTGACGATCGCTCCAGGAGGGTAGTCTGCCGCTACTTTTTCCCACGGATTTTGTTGGGTCTGCTTCATGCCTAAAGATATTTCTTGCTTATCTTTATTGATCGCAAGCACAACAACCTCAACCTCATCTCCAGGTTTCACAAGTTCACTTGGGTGGCTGACTCGTTTAGTCCAACTCATTTCAGAGATATGGACAAGGCCTTCGACACCATCTTCAAGTTTCACGAATGCACCATAGCTCATAACGTTGACGACGGAGCCATTGCAAACAGTATCGACTGGATATTTCTCAGCGACCTGTGCCCAAGGACTTGCCGTCCGCTGCTTCATCCCGAGAGCAATCTTTTCTCGTTCTCGATCAATGTGAAGCACCTGTACTTCAATTTCTTGATCGATTGCCACCATCTCACTTGGGTGCCCAATGCGACCCCAAGACATGTCAGTGATGTGAAGAAGTCCATCAATACCACCCAGATCAACAAAGGCACCGAAGTCAGCAATGTTTTTGACAATACCACGCCTGATCTGATTGACCTCGAGCACTTCCATCAATTGCTTTTTCCGTTCTGTTCGTTCTTGCTCGATAAGGGCTCGACGAGAGACAACGATATTTCGACGAATATCATCAATCTTGAGAACCAGACACTGAATGGCTCTTCCGCAATAATCACCAATGTCGGCTGGTCGGCGAATATCAACTTGGCTGGCTGGCAGAAAGACGTTGACGCCAGAAATATCGACAAGCAATCCGCCCTTAATCTTTCGAATGACATAACCAGTGACAACGTCATTTTCTTTGACGCTGGACATGACATTCAGCCAATCCTCAATCCGTTGTGCCTTTCGCTTCGAGAGCGAAATCATCCCTCGTTGTTCTTCAAGGGCACCGTCTTCAAACTCCTCAAGAAGAACTTTTACGGAGTCTCCAACTTTTGGATCTGGCTCTCCTTCATCCCATTCGTTCCGAGGAATTTGGCCTTCACTCTTATAGCCAACGTCAACCAAGACAAATTCATTATCAACTCGCAACACTTTGCCATTGAGAACGGAGTTCACCGTGAGCGTAGCGGCACCTATTGAATATTCTTCGCTTTCCGTGCCAGCAAGGGCCTGTTCAAGTTCTTTGTCGAGATCGTCTCCGAGTTCAAGTTCACGTATTAGGTTGCGGTTGACCATGGGTTAGGGGTTTCGTTGGATGAAAGGGTTGGAGGAAGGGAACGCACAGGCCACAAATATTTGAATTTCGCAGTGTAGCAGGCTCATCTCTCCTGAACAATCGAGCCTTTTTTCCAGCCTTCCCAGGTTGCCTTACCGTTTCAGTGGGGCAATATCGCTGCAAAAAGTAGTTTTGGGTCGATATGACGGTATATCGTAATTCTGTATCCATCAGGTCACTTCAGGAATGGTGATATGGGCATCAAAACTGCGCATTCTGTTCGATGGCACATTTATCGTGTGCTCAGGATTACGTTCGTCATTTGTTCCATTTTCATTGTCGAGCCAGCGAAGGGACAGTTTCTCGATGAAACGGTTGAAAGCAATGCTTCACGTCTTGGAGATGCCCGTACACAGCAATATCGAGTAGGAATTATCATTGCCGCCTCAGGCGGAAATCTGCGTGACATCTATGCGACGATGCCCATACCGGGAGAGTGGCCAGAGCAGCACGTAAAAAAAATCTCAGAAGAGACTTCCCGAGAGGTCCGGTCGCTCCGGTATCGTACGTTGCCTACAGGAGTGTCTCAAATGATTGTCGAGATTCCTCATTTACAGGCTGGGGCAAAGGTTCAGGCAATCGTTACTTTTGAACTTAATCGATCTGCAATCCTCCCTCCAGAAGAAACTGAATCACTTCTGATTCCACAAAAGATAGATCGAAATTTGAGAATGTTTCTCAACCCGAGTCCCTATATCGAGTCACGGCATCCAAAGATTAAGAAACTCGCAAAAACATCGACTGAGGGTCTCGTTGGCTGGGAGAAAGTTGAAAAGCTCTATGACACCGTTCGTGATACCGTTGAATACCGAAATGGTGAATTAAAAGGTGCAGCACGAGCACTCGCGGATGGTTGGGGAGACTGCGAAGAGTTGACGTGTCTTTTCATAGCGATGTGTCGTTCAGAGGGAATCCCTGCGAGAACAGTGTGGGTTGAGGGGCACTGTTATCCTGAATTCTATCTTGAGGACTCGGAAGGAAATGGCGTGTGGTTCCCATGTCAGGCGGCTGGAACTCGAGCATTTGGTGAGATGCCAGATCAGCTACCAATTTTGCAGAAGGGCGATAACTTTCGAGATAATGATCGTCCGGGGAAGCCACTTCGATACATGTCCGAATTCATTCGCGGATCAGCCGTCGGGGCAGGTGGTGCTCCACAGGTTGAGTGGGTACGCGAACCAGCATGAACAACTATTCTTGATTTGTTTCGACAAGTGCTGCTTCCTCTTTCACCACTGGCATAAACCAAGGAGTCTCGATTTCGAGATCTGCATCACGCCAAAGCGCTTGCATGCGTTCTCCCGCAAGGCGAACCGTCTTTTCGCGACCGCGGCTTGCAAGGCTTGTGCGGTCTGCCCACGGTGTGACTGGCCCGTCGAACTGTGCAGCAGTCGCAGCCTTTATGAGAGCAACTGAATCGATCACTCCGGTCTCTCCGGGCATCAAACGCTGGGTGCGATTGAGCTCATTCCCAGAAATTTCACGGGGAGCATCTGACACTCGGACTTCAATAATTTTTCCCTCAGGAACCTTTGCAATCAGGTCAATTGGTTCACCAGTTACATGGAAGGCCCATGCATCAGCAACCACTCCAACGTGATCGTGCGCAACAGCAATAAGGCCCAGAAGTTCTTCAAACGTTTGAATAAACTGATGCGTCTTTCCTTCCCGGAGTTCGGACTCTGGCTGAATTGCCAAACCGAGTTGAATGCCACGAGGTGCCAACTGGTCACCGATTTTCTCTAGACGTGTACGATGCAACTCAAAGAAATCCTTGAAGCC
The DNA here is from genome assembly GCA_902629495.1 of Planctomycetaceae bacterium. The sequence continues at coordinate 65,043 of CACORA010000001.1, read as the reverse complement.
ATGCTCGTCCGATGCAGGTTCTATTGTTGCTATTGCTCGGGTTGCTTCTGCAGCTTGGGCAAAGTCGAGTCGAGCTGGAAGTTGATCTAGTTCGCTTGCAAACGTCTCTTCATCAGCGGCAAGGTCGACAGGCAGTCTAAAACTTCCTGCTATCAATCTTGCGCTGACCATAAGACGCCTGGCATGATCTGCACCGAATGCTTCGGCTTGGCGTTGAAAGTCAAGAATATCGAGGTCGAGCGACTCGAATCCAAATGACAAAGCTAGCTCAATTAGTTCACTTGGACGGCCAGAAAGGGGAAGACCATAGATACTCAGGTTCCTCTTCATGTTGATAAGCTCCTTCACAGCAGACAGCAGTTTTGCAACGAAGAAACTAGTATGACCGCAGAAGACGTATTTTTGAAGCGGGGTGCCAAAGAAAAGCCTAGAAGAAGACCTTAGGAGTTGGTCTACTTGGCTTCACGAGGCTCCCTCACGTGTATTGGCTCGCCAGTGAGGCAAATCCATGCCGAGTCGTTTCGCCTTTTTATAGAGCGACGTTCGGTTTATTCCGAGTGCTTTTGCCGCCGCATCACGACGCCAACCATTCTTCTGGAGTGCTTGAAGGATGAGCATTCTCTCGGGGTCAGCAAGAGCCTGCTTAAGTGACGTCTTGGGTGGTGTTGATGCTTTCGCAAAAGAATCTGGGAGATCCTGTGGTTCAATCTGAAAACTTGTTCCAAGGAGGACAGCTCGTTCAACAGCGTGCTGTAATTCTCGCACGTTTCCCGGCCATGGGTGATGTACAAGAAGTTCCTCCGTCGCAGAGGAAAAACCATCGATGGCACGCGTGACCATCTTTTTGGAACGGCTCAAGAAGTGTTTTGCAAGGAGAAGAATATCATCTTGACGATCACGCAAGGGAGGCATTTCGAGCACCACTACATTGATTCTCCAATAAAGATCAGCACGAAATTTTTTGTCTTCAACAAGTTTTTCAAGATTTTCATGTGTTGCAAGGATGACTCTGGCATCAACATGATGTGTCTGTCCGCCTCCTACAGGCTCAAATTCGAAATCCTGAAGTACTCGAAGTAGTTTTACTTGCATGGCTGGAGAGGCCGTTGCAATTTCATCAAGAAATATTGTTCCGTTATGTGCGCGAAGAAATTTGCCTTCACGATCTGTATGAGCACCTGTAAACGATCCTGCAACGTGTCCAAAGAGTTCACTTTCCAGCAGTGAATCATTAAGGCTGCCGCAGGCTACCTCTACGAAGTTGCCATTTCTGCAACTCGTCTTATGGATATGTCTTGCAAGTAGTGATTTACCAGTCCCACTTTCTCCAGTAATCAAGATGGATGCCGGTGTTGTCGCCACCTGATTTGCAAGTCTGAGAATATTCTGAACGGACGGATGTTCTCCAAGAATTGGACAGCCTGTGTTACGAGAAGCTTGTTGTGAGCTGTCGATTGCGCGAGAAAGTGTTGTTTCAAGGTCGTCATCACGAGTTGGTAGATCTACCGTTGCATGACTGTCTCGGAGAAGCGCTTCTGAGATGTTCTGATGCACAGATTTTGTAAGAATAATAGCCGCCATGGGCCAGGTGTTTCGTAGGACAGTGGCAACGCGAAGGCTTCCACCCTCAGGTAATTTGGCATCCAGGAGGCATGCATCTATCTGACCTCGAGTGAAGGCTCGAAGAGCCTCATCTGCAGATCCGACAGCGGTTGCATGCCAACCCCGGCTACACAGCCACTGCGCAGTTGAGGAAGATCGTCGTCGGTCATCATCCACAATCAAGACTCTTGGGAGAACGGTTTGAGTCGTTGAAAGATGCTTTTCACAACATGTCACCACGTCCGGCATACAAAACTCCTGAATGACTGAGACCTGAAACCATCGTCTGTTCAGTAAATTTGTAGGTCGAAAAATGGCTACGGGTTGTCGCCTACAGGCAACACTCAAGCTTTTCCCAGCCGGACGCATCTGAAAAATCAACACAATCCATACGTTCGGTTCTCTTAGGGGATATGATCCTGCTTGTGGTGCTCCCCATGACTGGGATCATCGCCGAGATTCACAGTCTCAGCAATCCGGTCTGCAGCCGGTCCAAAAAGAAGTTCTCGCCGCTCAAGTAGCGACTCTGGATCTTGGTCGAGCATTCGCATGCGACGACGGCGAAATGAGAAAAAAGCCATTACAGCAAGGCTGGCAATAACAACGCCGACAACGATGATGGTTATCCCTCGATTTGCAGATTGAATAAGACCTGTAATTCGATCGCCGAATAAATATGCCAAGCCAAAAAAGATACTGATCACGACGGATGCACAGATAAAGTCAGCCAGCAGGAACCAACGATACGGCACTCTGAGCATGCCGGCCGTAAGATAGAAAGGGCTACGAAGGCCAACCAAGAATCGTGCAGCGAAAAAAGCCTTGATCCCATGACGCTTCAAAAGATTTTCAATTGTTTTCTCGCGTTGTTTTGTAAGAAAACCTGACCACCATGGATGTTCCTTCAGGATTTTCTCACCAAAAAACCGTCCTATGGCATACATCAAACTGTCGCCAAGTAAAGCACCAATAAGGCACGAGGGTAAAGCGTAGTACCAGTCGAGTGCTTTGGCACGACTGGCTACACCGGCTGCAACAATTGGAACTTCTTCTGGCACTGGCAATCCAATGCCAGTGAGTGTGAGAAACAGGATGACGCCGAGGTAGGAGCCCCTTTCAAACCAATTGAACATTTCAACAAGGGCGTCGTGAACTGAAAAAAGGACGGGGTAATTTCAACATGTTCTTATTCTAACCGTATGCCACGTGATTCGTCGATTGAGATAATAGATTCGCTAATATTGTGCAAAATTAAACGAATCTCTGAGCTGTCGTCTGGGATGGTGAGAATGGCTCCAGTATCACCTCCATGTGGCATAAGCGAGTCAAGATGATCGGGCCCATGAATGTAGACTGCTGTTGCCAAGGCATCAGCCTCAGCCGCTGTTGGTGCAATCACTGTGGCTGACAAAACACCCTGAGCAGGACGTCCATTCCTTGGATCGATGATGTGCCCAAGCTTTTGTCCTCTTTCAATATAAAATTGAGTTCCTGATCCACTTGTACCAAGTGCCTGATTATGCAGCCTCACGGTTGCAAGTCGGACAGACGAGCGTAATGGATGACGAATCCCAACGGGCCATCCAGGCTGTTCTTCTTGCTCGTGAGGGCCATGCGTCCCAAGGGCTCGTACGCTACTTGAGCCTCCATGCAGGAGACAGCTTTGAATACCTAGTGTGAGGAGTTGATCATGCGCACGGTCAATTGCCCATCCTTTTCCAATCGCGCCTGGGTTGATTTCAACACCGTGTTTTTTGAAACGAACCCGCTGTTTTTCACGATCAAGATCGATCCATTGAGAACCAGATGCAGCAAGTGCTTCGGCCAACTGTTTGGCCGAGGGAGTCCGGCCTTGGCGGTTCAAAAATCCCCATGTTCGCGTCAGGCTTCCTGATGCAATGTCAAATGCACCTTGAGTGCGAAGGCTGAGTTCAAGGGACAGTTTGAGCAGATCGAAAACCTCGTTTGAAATCGATTGCCAGCCGGAGGCAGCCTTTTTATTGATTTGTGACAATTCACTTGAGTCACGATAAATCGAGATTTTGCTCTCGATCTCATCGACTGTATCGAGAGCGAGGATTGCCGACTCCGTGTCTTGAGAATGTTCGCCTGCATTGAACACAATCTCAAATCGGCAGGCCATTGCATCACGACCAATAACGATTGAGTGAATGTCCGCGTCCACTGTCACACCAAAAAAAAGGAAGTGTCACATAGTCAGGCGATACTAACGAGGAGCAAGGCCACGATCGAATGCTTCTTGATCACGACGATAGACGGCGAGGACTGTGTCAAATCGTTCAAGAGGAATTGTGTACACCGGCTGCTCATTGGTATGAGCATGGCAGTGGGCAACAAGTAGTCGGTAGAGAAACTTAAATAAATGACGGGGGACACGAACACTTCTCAGGCCATCAAGTAGTCGACGTTGATCAACCTCAGGTTCAAAAAGTTGCGACAGTGTGGCTGGTGGCGTTCCAACGCTTGCTGCTTTTACTCGCTGTGAGGCAATGTCATAAAGCGTTTCACCAGACCATTCCAGAGAAGGTACAAGATTTTGCTTGTCGAGCCGAGCTCGCTGATTAAATTGTTCGTTTTCCCGTTCAATAAATCGATATAGTTCAACAGGTAGAAGCAGCTTGAATCCAAGGCCTGTTGACTTCAGGAACTTGTTATCAAGCATGGGCCAGAGAACTTGTCGCATTCGCTCGGCTGAACCATTGATGAGATGTGGCTCGTCAAGTCGGTCAACGATGACAACAATACTCGTATACCCAAAAGCAGTGAGCACACCCTGCAGTTTTTCAAGTAGTTCGTATCGATCATCGCTGCGAGCAGAAAGAGGTAGTGGTTGTCCAGCCAGATCCACGTCAGGAATACGGGCAAGTGCTCGCGTCAACTGGCTGATAGTACGATTGCCCGTTCGCATGCTGGAAACAATTCGCCATGCCTTCCACCAACTACGAATACGCTTCCATCCCCACGGCATCCAGGCAGCAACAAGGGCACACCATGGCCAAAAACTGCCTGTCCAATCGGTAGAACCTTGTGTCAGAGAAACGCCAATAGCAGCAACGAGAGAGACGGTTGCAGCAACGCCCAAAAGAAAGGGCCACAGACCCCTCCAGGCATGGTATCGAACTCGACGCCGAGTGACTTTCCACCGAGCTGGAAAGGTCGCAGTTGTTGACTGATCGTATAAGGCTGCGAGCACAGCCATATCCCTTGCTTTTGATGGTGGAAGGTGGTGAGCAGAACGTCCTCCCTCAATGATTTCCTGAGAAAGTTGCGAGACGCTCAGAGCCAAAATGGCATCCATGTGGTCCCAGAGTTTCCATTGCGACAAAACCTTTTCTACAGGGCGTGATGGTCCAACTCGACTAACAAACTTATCAAGAAAAGGATTGAAATCATCATATAAGACCACGAACGTGCGAGAATCACGTGTCTCTGCATTATGGTTCTCGTACTGCCTCTGCATTTGTAGTTTCAGGGCTGTCTTACCGGCACCTTTTTCACCAAAAACGATAGAGGTACTCGGTTCCGCAGCATCTCCAAAAATCTTGTCCCACGATGGATGAAATGTTGTTTCAAGACACGTTCGCTTGAACACTGTGTCATTCTGCGCATCTTCCTCAGCAAAAGGATTTCCTGCGATACCGTGGTGCTCTAAAAACTCTTGAACCTTCATTCTCTCACTTTGTTGCAGGGACGAGGCCTTCAATCATTTTTTGGAAGCCTGCAGCATGTTTTGAAACAGTTGCTGCCGGTCCGTAAAACTTCAAGAAGTAATTGCCAGACTCAGGTGTTTCAATGATAGCTGCTAACATTCGATAGTTGGGGCGTTGGATTGCTTGGCCTCCAGCAAATGGACCGCCTGGCATATCACGATATGTTCCAGGAATGTCCACAAGGGTAATTGAGCAACCAGCCATCTTGATTGACTTGACAGAGGTCTTATCTTTGGTGTCACTGCCGTCCGGCTGCGTGAACTGACCACGCCATCTATCGATATTTGCTGACACCGTCCCACCAGCACCCATCACGGTAAGACGTCCAGTTTTGGCATCACCGTCACCAGGAATTTGAAATTCTGTTTCAACTATTCTGGATCGCGGCTGAACCTGTTGCCAAGCTTCAGGAGCGGCAAGCGAGAAACTACCATCAGCTATGGTAAATGAGTTTTGCTCGGCAGCACATGTGATATGAATAAAAGAAAAGGCAGCTAGAAGTGCAAACGTCAAAAATCGCATCGGTGATTTTCCCTCTGAGAATGGTTCTTGAGACAAAACAAACTTTACCATAGGCAGGAGTCGTCTGCTGGGTATTACCGAGTTCGTGCCACGAGTCACATTCTTTTTCGTGGACAATGGGCGAAAAGGGACTTACGATGCCGATTTCTCGGTTGTTGATGAGAAGGCATAAACCTATGACGCGATCTACCAAAGAACAAAAAAATGCTCAGCAAAAGGATCAGGAAGATCCGGAACTTGTGGAGATTGCCTTAGTCGGTGATCTCACAGACCGTGAGGATGACTTGACGGAGCGAATTCTTGGGGTTGATCAGGGTGGTGAGTGCACGATTTATTTCGATTCACCTGGCGGAAGCCCGTATGCTGCAATGTCCATTGCGACGCTGATCAAAATACGCGGTATTCGTGCTACGGGCATTGTGACTGGAGAGTGTTCTTCAGCAGCACTGTGGCCCTTTGCAACCTGTGTGAAGCGGTTTGTTACGCCCTACAGTGTCCTGCTTTTTCATCCCATGAAATGGCAAAGTGAAGAGCATATTGGCATTAACGAAGCAGCTGAATGGTCTCGACACTTTTCAGATCTTGAGCAGGAAATGGACCATCTCCTTGCAGAACTTTTTGGAGTACCGTTTTCAAAGATTGATACGTGGTCAAAAACCCATCGTTATGTAAGAGGGCAGGAACTTGTTGAAGCAGGCATTGCCGAGATGATGTCACTTGAACGAAGAAAGGTTCCAACATCAAGATAACTGTGTGGGGAGATTGTCTATCGATAGTCTCCATGACAATCACTGCATGACTTACGTACAGCAGAGACTGCCTTTTGGGCCGCTGCAAAGTCTCCCTCACGAGTCGCCGTAGCTACCTGGACAGCTGCGTCTCGCATGGCAGCGGCATACTCCAAATACGATTCATCATCAAAGTACTCAAACTCAGGTTGTTGAATGAATTCGCCAATCATTGCTACGATTTCAGATTCGTGTAGAAGCCTTTCTGGTTCTTCCTTGAATGCTGACTCAGAGGCAGACACTTCTGCCAACCCTTTTTCGGCCTGTTCAAGTCTTGACATGAGAGGTTGGAACGCTGCAATTCTCTGCCAGAGAATTTCCTTTGCCACTGGTCCTTCAAGGCGACTTCCATTAATGAGAGTCTGAAGGTCTTCAGCAGCCTGAGTGGCGACTGCAAAACTCGCATCATTTCCTTGACTACACTCGGTTGCAGCACCTGCAAACCGGTCACGCGCTCTTGGTGCGTAATCCTTCCATCGAACATCGCCGTTGTAAACTGAAATAACTCCGAAGGCAGCGGCGATCGATGAAAATGCTTTTCTCGCGTCACGGTAGCCTCCTCCAATAAACTCGCGCTTTTGCCTCACAATCTTGTCGATTTCAAGTTTCTTTGACTTGATTTCATCGGCCAGGACCTCTGGGGAAATGAGGGAGGACCATGACACAGATGACCCATTTGTACTCGCCGGCACCCCCGATTCAGGCATCGACGCATTCTCGTTCGACAGGGCGGAAAAGTCGGGCCGAGGGCCCTCGAGTTCAGCAAAAGCGTCAGAAAAAAACTGATTCTCAACTCCCGGCGCCCAAGATGTGGGGGGTTTTGCTCGTTTGTGTACGGATGGTCGTCGTGGACTTCCAAACTGGGGCTTCGCCTCCCTTGTCTGCGAGGTAAAAAGGGCAAGCAGTAAAATGCCCCAGAGTAACAGTGGCTTTCGCGGATGTGATCGAACCATGCTCTTAATCTTACCCTGCAACAAGCAGACAGCGAAGTCAGTTTCATCTTTTTCGGCTTGACCGGTGTTTGATAGCCCGTCACTCTCCCAGAAATGCATGGGAGTGTTTCCAAACCGCGTTGGATGGAATTCTTTTGTGCACGGAGTCAATGTCGTTAACGGGTGTGAAGACATGTATGAACGATCACGTCTTTTCACTTCAAATCAAACACTAGTTAGAGGATGAATCATGAGTAGTCGTCCCATCTCTCGACGGTTATTGGGGTGTTCAGGACTAACACTTTTTTCGATTGTGATGGGGTTTGCAATGATCACCTCAGCTGGATGCTCTGGGGGTTCAAATCCAGCTCCAGTGTCATCAACATCTGTTGAGCCAGCAAAAGCAGCTGTCGCCGCTTTTCTTGATGCAGTTAAGCGAGGGGATGACGGTGCTGCTAGAGGAATGCTGACAAAAGTTGCTGCAGCCAAAACAAAAGAAATGGGGATTTCTGTAGCCCCTCCTGTTCCTGCCTCTGCAACGTACTCAATCCGAGAATGTGAATTAGTTGGGGATTCAGAAGATCTGGTTCACGTTGCGACAACGTGGACAGACACGGATACAGATGGCTTTACGACGACTGATAACGTGGTTTGGGTGGTTCGTCTTGATCCAGAAGGGTGGCGGGTAGTGGGAATGGCAATGCGAGTCTTTGATGACATGCCACCGCTTCTTCTCAATTTCGAGGATCCGGAGGACATGCTTACCAAGCAGCAACTTGTTGCCGCCGAACTCCAAAGAAGACTCAAACTGGCATCGACGACGCAGTCTGGAACGGCACCAAATCAAAATGGTGCACAACAGCGGACAGCTCGAGGAGATTCGCCACCAACGACCCTCGAGTAACAAAAAAACGGCTTTAATCACAAAGAACACAGCTCTTTTTGCGCAAACGGCGTAGATTGCCTATTTTTCTTGACACGAAGAAGTCACCAAGTAGGCTTTTTGCCTAGATTGCCCAGATGATTTATCTTCGCCAGCCTGCAGCTCTTGCAGGGCAGTGCTGCCGGTTGTTCGAAGGGAAATAGCTGGGCGTTGCTGATTCGATCAAGTGATCGTTCAGACTCTGCGGTTCGGTGGCCGTCTCGAATCGAGTTCATGATGTGACGGCTGCTTGGACGCGATCGCGTTTAGTCTATTTTCTGGAGGTTTATAATGAAGCGTTTTCTTGGAATTGCATGTGCACTGTTTTTTGCAGTAGTTGCGATTGCTCTTACTGGAGCTGATTCATCTGCTGTTGCTGGCCATCATGGCTGTCACGGTCGTACTCGCTGTCATGGCCGAGTTCATCGTTGCAATCGACGTGGTCTTTGCCATCGTCGTCAACGATGCCATGGTCAGGCAGCCGCTTGCGAGAGTTGCTCAAGTTGCGAGAGTGGTTGTGCCGGTGGTGATTGCTCAGGTGGCGCAGTCATCGAGGAAGGTACTCCAACTGAAGCTGCACCAGAAGCTCCAGCAGCTCCAAAGAAGAAGAATAAGAAGAAGGAAAAGGCCGCCTAATTATTCTTTAGACATTCAGCTGTGTCAGGTCAGCCCTGATGTACATGGCTGGAGATCATGCAAAAAGACCGGGCTTCCTCAACAGGAAGTCCGGTTTTTTTCTTATATCATTCTGCTGGTGTTGCTTTATGACACGCAAAAAAACTTATTTCTCATCTTTTTCAACGACGGGGGCAGGTTTTGGTCGTCTGCCAAATAGTCCACGAGACTGGTCAATCTTTCCATCTTGAGCTTCCGCCGCACGTTTCTCAGCTCGTCTTTTCGCTACCTCTTTCAACACATCGCCGACCAGATCAATGACTGCATCTGCAGTGGGATCGTCAGACACCTCTGCTGGCAATGTTGATTTCAGGCTTTCAACAAGGGACGGTGGTTGCTTGTTGGCATCTGACGACGGGTCTGCTTCCATAGTATCGTTTTTTGGAGCACGGGCGTTTTTATCGACGGGAGGTGTCCCGTGGGGCAGAACCGTTGCATCATTTCTCTGCGATGTTGAACCCGGGCGTCGCAGCCTTTCGATGACCTCCAAAAGTGCAGCGGTTGCCGTGTCCCGAAGGCTGCCATCGAACTGCAGTTTTGGTTCAAGAAGCGTTCCACCCACACCAATAGAAATCTTTCTTCCAGCAAGTGACGCAATAACTGGTCGATCCTGTGGTAATTCTGCCGGAATTGGAAGTTCGAGTTTCAAGTCAAGCGAATCATCATCAAGTCCAACAGACCCACTCGAATGAATATCTAAACGCATGCCTGGCTTTTTGAGAGGGATTCCAAATTCAAGACCGGTATGCCAAATACGGCGATCACCAAGACGGAAGTCGACATTGGCATTGTCAGCTATCTGTATGACCGGTGGTGGCGGCAGTCCAAGTGGTAGTTCTTGAAGTGTTTTGACAGCCAAGGGGCCAGGACCAATCTCGACGGTGTGCATGGCCAATACTCCAGCAAGTGTGCCTTCGGCTGGATCACCAACAGGAATCGTGGCTCCGTTGATCCGTAGTGAAAACTCGCCACCTGTACGAGTGGCATCAGCGAGAATCGGTGCAATATATGCCAAGACACCGGAGGCGACACTTGGCTTTAGTTTCGCGTGCTTGAGAAGTTGTACAGGTGCTACGCTCCATTGGCTGTATGGTCCGCTGTCAGCTGGGCCAAGTGTTGCTCGAATATCGATGGGATCACTTGTCCACGGATCTTTGGCCCATGGGCCACGAATTTGTATCTGTGCATCATCGACAACCACCTGCATGCGAATGATGCTACGTCGCGGTTTGCTGTCGGGCGGAGCCGTTGCGACAGGAGTAGCCTCCTTCACAAAAAGATTCTGTAGATTTGAATTTCGGTTTTTGTCAAAAGTGACGTCAATCTTGAGGCCCTCAATACGAAGCTGGCCAAGGTTTCCTCCTGAACAAAGAATAGAACCAAATCCACTGCTCACTTCCAAGCGTGACATGAGCAGCGGTGCATCAGTCCCATCAGTTGGCTTGACTGCAATGCCATCAAGCTGAATGGGACCAAACCAACCGACACGAACCCGCTCAAATGTTACCGATGCTTGTAGCTCAGGCAACAAACGTTTTGTAATGCGAGTCATCATCCTCGGTGAGGATAGGTACCAGGGGATGGCTGCCATGAGGCAAAGCATGACAAGCAGAACACCTGCGATGAAAACCTTGGCCCGCCCTGTCATCCAACGAGGCCTTTGGTTTGTGTTGTCTTGATTGTGTGCATCCATGATTCTTCTCTCTCCTGCCACCTGCGTTGCCATCGTACAATGAATGGATCAAACCTGTCACGTATCGACCGGTCATCCATTGCGATGAGATCATTGTGCCGTCAACGTTTTTGGTTGAAATTGTGAGAAAACCTTGTGTTACACTATTGTTCGCTGCGGGCGTAGCTCAGTTGGTAGAGCACTAGCTTCCCAAGCTGGTTGTCGCCGGTTCGAACCCGGTCGCCCGCTGTAGATCATTTTTTCTTTCCCGACACGTCTTTGTGGAAAAGTACTCAACGCACTGGCTTTTAGGTTCAAGTTCATGCCAATCCGTTTTTATCTCCTGTATGGCGTATACTTGGTTCTCTAGTGAAGCCATTTTGGTGATGACTTCCTTAGTAAGGAATTATCTTCGTGTCTGAGGAATAACAGATGAAGAAAGCAATCATCCGGCGTCATTTTCTTCGTGGGCTTGGGGTTTCACTTGCATTGCCGATGTTTGATTCCTTGCGTTCTGATGCTTCGACAGTCGCCTTGTCGAAAGCAAGACGTTTTGTTTGTGTCTCGCCAACGTATGGGATGAATCCTGGAGGTTTTTTTCCTCATGAAACTGGCCAGAATTTTGAATTCCCATCACTCTTGCAATCGTTAGTTCCTCATCGAGAGTATCTCACTGTTTTTACAAATCTGGATCACCCTGGTGTTGGTGGTGGTCACGGTTGTTCAAATACATTTCTCAATGGTGTTGATGTTGGTAAGGCCAAGGATCAGCCGCAACGTTTGCAAACGCTGGACCAGTTTCTTGGTGAGAAAATAGGACAGTCCACTCGATTCCCTACCGTACTCCTCGGGGGCAGTGGTGTGTCGTGGTCGCCGGCGGGCGTCAAGTTGCCAACAGAGGCTGATCCTACAAAAGTTTTCATGAAGTTGTTCTTGAGCGACAGCCCCAAACTGAAGGAGCAGACTCGCCAATATCTTGAGGAAGATGCCAGCATTCTTGATGTCGTATATGAAGATGCAAAGGGCTTGGGATTAAAGTTAGCGAAAGCCGATAGAGGCAAACTGGATCAGTTTCTCACGGCTGTTCGTGAGGTTGAACGCAAGTTAAAGCGCAAGGCAGATTGGCTTGATGTCAACAAACCAAAGGTCAGTGATACAGTCATTCGTGGTGACGATGATAGCGATGTCTTGGTAGATCTTGCATATCCATATAATACCTCTGTGATGTATGACCTGATGGTGCTCGCACTACAAACGAATTCTACGAACGTTATTACGTACGGACATCCAGGGGGGAATCGTTTGTTTCCGTTTGACGGTATCACTCTGGGCTATCACTCACTGACGCATCATGGAAAGCGGCCTGAACTGCTCAAAGAACTTGCGATCATTGAACGTTTTTATGCTGAGCAGTTTTCACGATTCCTCACAAAACTACGAGACACTCAAGACCGTGATGGACAATCCTTACTGGATTCAACGGTGGTCCTGTTTGGTAGTGGAATGGGCAATGCAAGTTCGCATTCCAGTCGCAATCTTCCGGTTATGGTTGCAGGGGGTGGATTCCGTGGAGGCAGTCACCATCGCTTTGATCGCCAGGGGCGAGATGGACGTCCGCTATCAGATCTTTTTGTGACCATTCTGCAGCAATTAGGGGTCCAGCAGGATGCATTCGCGACAAGTTCATCAAACCTCAACCATTTACTTACATGATTCGTTTTGTCGTCTTAATTGTTGTTGGTGCTGGTTCAAGTCTGGCGATTGCTTCATCGTATGATGATGCCAGTTTTCGGTCATTTTTGCATGACTATTGTCTTCGTTGTCACGGAAAGCAGAAGCAACAAGGTGACCGACGTTTTGATGCATTGACAAGCGATTCTAATAAACTGAACGAACTGGAATCACTTCAAGAAATACTCGATCAACTGAATTTGTCTTCGATGCCTCCCGAAGAGGAGTTGCAGCCGTCCGATGAGGAAGTGCGGCAAGTTGTGGCGTTGCTCACAGCTTCGTTAGCTAAGGCTCGAGCCGAGGCGCGGGATGATTCTGGGAAAGTTGTCATGCGTCGTCTTAATCGATCTGAGTATCGAAATACCATCCGTGATCTCTTTCAACTGAAGATGGTTGACTTTGATCCCACAACAACATTTCCGGAGGACGATGCAACGGAAGGTTTTGACAACGTTGGCGAAGGACTTGTGGCATCTGATTATCTCCTGCGGAATTACCTTCAGGCGGCTCGCAAGGTTGTCAATAAAGCAATTGTTCCAGGCGACCGTCCGGAGATGATTCGCTATCACGTTGGAGCCAGCCACCAAAAGAATCCTCTTGGTTATGGTTCTGCGGATAAGGATGACCGAAGAGAGGCAGGGCGAATGTATATAAAATTCCGTCAGCCACTGGGCGTGCCTTTACTCGACAAAAAAAGAGGAGTTCCTGTTGATGGAGAGTATGTTATCCGCTGCTCGGCTAAGGCGGTGAGGCGAAAATCTCGTTACAAGGATGAAGATCTTCGATATCAATCTGATGAGCCAATGCGTTTATCAATTTCTATTGATTCACGTGAACTGGGCGCGACAGCCCATCGAATCATCGGAGAATACGAAATTCCTGATGACGAGGTCCTCGAGATTGAGCATAGAGTCTGGCTCGAAAAAGGCTTTACGTTTCATCTCCATTGGGCGAATGGTCCAGCAGGCTCCTTTAAGCGAATTCTGCGGAAGGTCCTCCCCAAATATAACAAGGACGCTCTTTATCCAATTCGTAATCCTCCTGAGATGTATGTTGGGTCAGGACCAGAACTTCATGTGCATTCGATTGAGATCGAAGGACCGTTCTACGATCAATGGCCACCTCCCGGATTTGCCCGTTTTTTTCCTGAGCCCACAAATGGTCAATACGACAAAGAGTATCTTGATGCATGTCTCGTGCGTGTTGCATCGGAAGCCTTTCGTCGACCAGTGCAAGAAACGGAACTCGTTCCCTATCTTGGTCTGGCCCATACGTATTTCGAGAATCATGGTGATATCTGGGGTGCGGCCAAATATGGTGTGAGAGCAATTCTAACATCGCCACATTTCCTCTACCTCGCTGAGTTGGATCCAGGGAAGGGTTCTAGCCGACGGGTGACGCATCATGAATTGGCAGCTCGGCTGTCTTATTTTCTTTGGAGTTCCATGCCGGATCAGAAGTTGCGCGCAGATGCTGACGCACAACGTTTATTTGATCCAGATGTGCTAAGAGGTCACGTGAGCCGGATGCTCTCAGATTCAAAGTCAGCTGCATTTACGCAAAATTTTACTGGTCAATGGTTGCGCCTTCGAAAACTGGGTGATATGCCTCCTGACCCAGAAAAAAACCGGTCGTACTATGATGATGATCTTGAAGAAGCGATGCGAAAAGAGACGCATCTCTTTTTTGATTACGTGCTTCACAACAATCGAAGCATTCTGGAATTTATTGATTCAGACTACACCTTTCTGAATCCTCAACTCGCGAGGCATTATGGTATTTCTGGTGTTAGCCAAGATATATTCCAGAAGGTTTCTCTTGGAGCAGATGCTCACCGAGGTGGTCTGCTGGGGCACGGCAGTATTTTGACTGCGACATCAAATGGGATTGAGACCCAGCCTGTTGTGAGAGGTGTATGGGTACTCGAGAATCTTTTCGGAACACCACCAAGTCCGCCACCCCCTGATATCGAACCCATAGAGCCTGACACACGGGGTGTTGTGACGATTCGTGAACTGATGGAAAAGCACCGGAGTAATCCAACATGCTATGAGTGTCACCGCAAGATCGATCCGCTTGGGCTATCGATGGAAAAGTATGACCATGTTGGCGCATGGAGAGATCGCTATTCGAAGAAGTCACTCATCAACGAAGTAAGTGAATTGCCAGATGGTACCAAGGTATCAGGCGCGCGCGGCATAAAAGATTATCTTCTTCGTCGCCCAGAGCAGTTTGCTCGATGCCTTACAGAAAAACTTTTCATTTATGCAATGGGTCGTCGGTTGAGTTTTACTGATCACGATGACGTTGAAGAAATAATTACATCTCTGAAGAAAAAAGATTTTGGATTTCGTGAACTCATTCACATGATTACTGAGAGTGAGGCCTTTCACACAAAATGATAAATATTTTTTCAGTGTTATCAGTGTGTGTCATTGCGACAACAGTGTTGTCGGCTGAGCCTCCGAATGTCATTCTCATTCTTGCTGATGATGTGGGGCGTGACTGGGTGGGGTGTTATGGATCACCTCACCATACGCCAAGTATTGATAAGCTATCAATGGAAGGCGTTCGATATGAAACGGCATGGAGTACTCCGCATGGGATGCTCAGTCGGGTCACGCTTCTTACTGGCCAGTATCCTTTTCGGTATGGATTGACTCAGCCAGACAACCAGCCGCACGCCGATGGTGAAGGTCTTCGTTGGACAAAAGTGGTTGCCTTTCCCAAGCTCTTGCAAGACGCTGGCTATGCCACGGTCATTGGTGGGAAGTGGCAAATGAGCCAGTTGGGAGATCAGCCACACTCGCTCCGGGATCTTGGGTTTGATGAACATTGTGTGTGGACGGGAACCGGAGGCAGTCAGCCTGAATCCAACGAGCGATATTGGGGCGGCACGCTCATGACAAACGGTAAGCGTGAAAGTGTTCCATACAGTCCAGATAGCATCAATTCCTTCTTGATTGAGTTTGTTCAAAGAAAGAGAAGTAGTCCATTTTTCATTTATTACCCCATGTTACTCGCTCATGGTCCACACTCCACGACTCCGCTTAATAAGGGTAGCAACCTGGAGTCAGAGTATGAGCTGTACGCTGGCAATATTACCTATATGGATCAACTCGTTGGCCGCCTGATTAGGACTGTTGATGAAGCGGGACTTCGAAAAAATACACTTATTATTTTCACAGGCGACAATGGCTCTGCGGTGGCTGGAGCCCTTCATGGTGAACCTGCCCTCAAGGGAAAGGGATGTGAAACTGATTATGGTGTGCATGTGCCATTTATTGTTCGTGCTCCATTTCTCACACATGGTGAACGGACTACAAAGGATCTTGTCGATTTCACGGATATCTTTCCAACCATTCTTGAAGTAGCGAACGTTTCTCCACCACAAACTCCACAAAGAGATGGCCGCTCATTTATCCCCAGTCTGAAAGGCAGCGAGGACCCGTTTCAAAAGAGGAGTTGGATTTTTTCCCAGCTTGACAGATGTCGCATGGTGCGTGATTGGCAACACATTCTTGACAGCAATGGAAATTTTCATGACCTGACAAAAGATCCACGACAAGAAAATCAAGTGAGCCCACTTGATAAGATTGCGCCAGGGCGTCGGCAACGTTTGGAAATGATTCTGAGTCGGTTTGAAGATGCGGAAGGGTTCTTCCCGACATCCAGCGAGCCGAGTGAGGTGCCCTGACGAGGTTTCAAGATGTATTTTTTTAAAGGACTGCCTGATCAAGTGCCTTGTCACCACAACCTCAATTCATTGAAATAGTGGGGGTCTGGTCAATGCGTGGTTGGAGCAAAGCAGGTGCTTTTTTTTTGAGATGTGCTGTGAGCCTTCTGTCGGAGTCGTCAATCGTAGAGTTCTTCACAATGAATAGACTAATTTTTTTGTGTGTCGTCTTCAGTTTTTCCAGTGCGGGTTGTCAACAAAGCCAGGCCGTGAGTCCAATTGATATTTCGCAAAGTGGTATATCAATTACCCCAATAGAGCATGCGCTGCTTGATGAAGATTGGCCATCCTGGCGGGGGCGAGACCATACGGGTATTGCCAGAGATCAGGAGATACCAACGAAATGGGATGCCGGTTTCAACATTCGCTGGCAGTCACCGATTCCTGGGCGCGGTCATAGTTCACCTATCGTTATCCGGAACGTTGTATATCTAGCGTCAGCAAATAATACAGAAGAGTCACAAAATGTCTTTGCGTATGATCGAACGAATGGGAAATTACTATGGAGTAAGACTGTGCATCAGGGTGGTTTTCCTCCAGCAAAGCAAGTTCATAAAAAAGGAACAAATGCAAACGGTACGCTCGCGAGTGACGGTCGTAACTTATATGCCACGTTCTTAAACTCGGGTAACATTCTGGCCTCAGCAATCAGTCTCGATGGAAGTGAGATATGGCAACAGGAGGTTGGCGGATTTACCTCAAAGTTTGGGTATGCCCCGTCTCCCATCCTCTATGGCTCATCCATTATTGTTGCTGCTGACAATTGGGGGGTTGGCTTTATAGCAGCACTCGACGCAAAGACCGGAAAGATTATATGGAGAATCATACGTGGCGATACGAGTAGTTATTCGAGTCCAACAATTGCTAATGTTGATGGGCGCGATCAGCTCCTTATCAGTGGTTGTGGTGCCGTAACCAGTTATGACCCTCTAACGGGTAAAGAGTACTGGCGGACTCCATGTATTGCAGAGGCAACGTGTGGCACTGTGGTCACAGATGGTACGTGTATTTATGCAAGTGGCGGGTATCCAGAAACAGAAACAGTGTGTCTGTCGTCAACGGGAGAAAAGATTTGGTCAGATAGCACCAAGATCTATGAGCCATCCATGCTTGTGTCAGAAGGGAGTCTTTTTGCAGCAAGTGATAATGGTGTGGCGTACTGCTGGAATGCCAAGACAGGTGATGTCTGTTGGCGACAGAGGCTTGGTGGAAATTTCAGCGCGTCCCCAGTTTTGTGTAATGGGTTGCTGTATGTATCGAACTTGAGTGGTGAGACATTTGTTTTTGAGGCAACGCCTGACGAATACAAACTCATTGCTCAGAACCGAATCGGCGATGACTGTTATGCAAGCCCCGCCTTTTCAGATGGTGAGATTTTTCTTCGTGTCGGTACGGGGTCGGGAGAAAATCGGCAGGAATCATTGGTCTGTATTTCGGAAAAAAAGCTATGACTCACGGCACTATAGATGCCTTGCCTATCTACGTTCAAGCTTTTGGGATCCCCCAAATCGAGGAACAGTGACTACCATTATGAGTAAGGCTCTGGTGACGGCCGGAGAAGGAAGAGCCTGGCGACGATCTTGCAGTGGTCGTGACAGCCGGGGTACTCGTTTGAAAGGAGGTGGTCTCGTGAAGCAAGACTGTATTGGAGGGCTGTGCCGCTAACGGCCAGTCGACGGGCCAGCCGTTGAAGCAGCCCACCGTTTTTGTGCTACCGCCTCCCTTGTGGGGGCGGTAGCTTTTTATGTGCACGACGCTTGAGTATGAAAATCAGCCAGCATGTCTTCGGGATTTTCGATATTCTCCGCATTTCCACATTGGCGACCAGAGGGTTCGCGTTGTGCCATGTTCTCTAGATGTTGTGCGTTCGTCACGACAAATCACTGCGTATTGTGAGAACCATCAAAACGGTTGTTATGAATTATCTTGAGGAAGTTCGGTTAGGCCATATGTATGATAGATGTGTGCAAACGAGTTGCCTGCTCTGCCTGAGTAGGCCAGACCGATAGCATTTGGCAAATTGTTGATGTTTGTCAAGCAAAACGTGAGGGAAGATCAGTGAGACATGTATTGCGGATGATCCATGCGCTTCTTGCAACGTTTGGTCTTGATGTCCTAAAAGCGTTTCGTGCCATTAGGGGAGTTCCATATTACATCTGGAATTTCTGGCAACTGAAGACACAACAGAAACACGCTGCAAATAGTTTCGTATTTGGAACACCATATCCATGTCTTGACGACAGGTTTTCACAAGCCGGTGAGGTGACGAGGCATTACTTTCACCAAGATTTGTTGGTGGCACAGCGCGTCTTTCAAAATAATCCAGTGACTCATTTGGATGTTGGTTCGAGGATAGATGGTTTTGTTTCTCATGTTGCTTCATTTCGGCCAATTGAGGTGATCGATATTCGGCCAATATCCAATACAAGTAGCAACATAACGTTTATCCAGTGTGACATGATGGCACCCACAGATAATACATTGCTCGATTATTGTGATTCTCTTTCATGCTTACATGCAATGGAGCATTTCGGACTCGGGAGATACGGTGATCCAGTAAACTATGATGGATATCTACTGGGCATAGAAAACCTCACACGAATGTTGAGAAGAGGCGGGACGCTCTATTTTTCTGTGCCGATTGGTCCACAACGAATTGAATTTGATGCGCATCGAGTGTTTGCATTGAGCCACGTGTTTGAGCTATTTCAAGATGCGTACAGGGTGGACCATTTTTCATTTGTTGATGATCAGAATAATCTTCATGAAGATGTAGAACTCACGGAGAAAGAAATAAAAAGCAGTTGTGGGTGTACGTTTGGGTGTGGAATTTTTGAGATGACAAAAAAGTAAATGTCATTGTGAGGGTTTGTGCAAAAAGGCATGTCGCCGACGAACTCCTGAAGAATAGAAGCATGGGCAATTGGAGTGTAAGAGAGAACTAAACAGCAGAGGAGTGTGGGACACACGCGGAGACAATCCGTTGGCCGTCAGTTACAGCATGAAGCAATGAATCTGAAGAGGTTCACATGCTGAACAGAGTTGGTGGCATAACCGTAAGAAGTTACGGTGACCATCCATGCTTTGGTTCATGATGGAGCACAGGAGGAACGCCTTGAAGTTGCTGCCGTTCCGACTCGATCGCATCACCCGTCAGGATATCAATAGACAGATCAAACGTGATCGATTGATGCGGAGCCAGCGGAACGACGCGTTGTTGTGACTCTTCAAATGAACGAGTATTTGGATAATTCGTGCCTGGCTCAAGTCCCGTAACATAGCCATCAGCAAGCCCCCCCTGATTTTTCCACAGTGTAAAACACGGCAGTTCGGCTGCTCTCCATGAGAGACGGGCAGCTTTTGATTTGTCAGGTGCGACGAGCATTGCAGCGGCACGTCCATCATCATGAGTGCGAAGTTTCATGAAATGAACCTGTTCTGTTCGTCCAGCCAGCGGCGCGGCATACGAGTTCCATGACGGTATATCACTTACAGCTACCATATCCCGCGGTGCAATCTCAGCAGCATCGGCAATGAGTTCTCCTCCTGCTCCAAGAAGGGGAGGGCCAAGATTGAAGTGATAGAGCATCTGGAATGTGGTTGGTTTGTCAGACCGATTTTGGATAGTGTCTGTCCAGGCGATTTGGGGTCGATCGGCACTGATTTTGAGCGTTGTTGTCATTTGAAGATCATGAACTAAAAATCTCGTTTCATTTACTACGCCGGTAAGAGTCACTGTTCCTGTTTCTTCATTGAAGGTGACATGTATGTCGTGAGCTGGACTATTGGCAATACGACCATGGAGTCCATGAAGAAGCTTTCCCTGAGAATCAAAGTCAGGTGCACCATTGCTCTGAAGGCCACAACGTGCAAGCAATTCGTCAAAGCCATCGAGCCAGCCAATGCCGGACGGTTCAGCCAGAGGCACAAATTTCGGGTGGACTGGGCCGGCGATTGGAGATTGCCAGCCAAGTTTGATGTTCCCACTTTCAATTTTCCAGATCCCAAGGCCACGATCTGGTACGATCCACACATGTGTCGGTCCAGCTGTGAGTTCAATGAGAAGAACACCGTCACAGCGTCCTCCTCTCAGGCGTCGAGCTGAAATAGCCAGAGAGCCCAAAAACTCCTCGACCTCATCCTCAATAGCAATGGTTTTTTTTGACATGGGATCTCCTTATTGATGCAAAGAGTTTATAACCTGTTGAGCAAAGTGAGGACTCCTCCCAAGTATTGTTCCTGCTTTGACCTTGATATGTGAAACATTGGTGTTTTATGTCTATGGAAACTGGTTCACCGATTGCAATAATACTTGCTGCGGGGAAAGGTACGCGGATGGGGGGTGATCTCCCAAAAGTTCTTTATGAGGCACATAACAAACCCCTTTTGCGATGGGTGGTTGATTCACTTCAGTCGGCAGGTATCCGTGATCAGATTGTCGTCGTTGGTTATCAGGCTGAAATGGTCAAAAAAACAGTAGGTGGCTTGCCTGGTATTTCCTTTGCGGTACAGCATGAGCAGCGAGGAACAGGTGATGCGGTTGCAGCAGCAGCAGATGCTCTTCGGCACATCATGGCAGGTGATTCAGATGCATGCCGTCGGCCAGTTATTATTGTTTGTGGTGATTCACCAATGCTTCGACCTGAGAGTATCGTCAGCCTCTTAACACAATTCTATAGCCGTGAGTATGCATGCCTTTTGGGGACAGCTGTCGCAGATAATCCGACAGGGCTTGGTAGAATTATTCGTGATAAACAAGGTCATTTCTTAAAAATTGTGGAAGAGAAAGATGCCACGGATGCAGAACGCGGAATCTGTGAAGTAAACATGAGCACATATGTATTTGAAGCGCAGTCCCTTCTGAATGCAATTACTCAACTCAGGCCTGATAATGCTGCGGGAGAGTATTATGTTACAGACTGTCCGGGGATGCTTCTTGAAGATGGAAAACTGGTCGACGCAGTACCTTGTCTCGACCAGAGTGAGGCGTTATCCGTAAACACCCCAGAACAACTTGAAATTGTAGCCACAGCCTTGAAGAAACTTGCTTCGACCGTCAGAGTGACATCATGAACGATCTTAAAATATTTAGTGGTCTTGCAAATGAACCGTTAACCGAGGGTATCTGTCGATACCTTAATTTACCTATGGGGAAGATTGCACTTGGGCGCTTTCCAGATGGTGAAATCTCATGCAAAATTGAGGAAGATGTTCGTGGGCGCGATGTGTTTATTGTTCAACCTACCTGTCCACCGGTGAACGAACATATCATGGAATTGCTTGTAATGATTGATAGTTTCAAGCGCGCAAGTTCTTTTCGGGTTACTGCAGTTATTCCATATTTTGGCTATGCCCGGCAGGACAGAAAGGATGCTGGGCGAGTACCAATTACTGCGAAACTGGTCGCAAATCTTATTACCCGAGCTGGCGCAGACCGGGTATTGGCCATGGATCTTCACGCAGCCCAAATTCAGGGATTCTTTGACGTCCCAGTTGATCACCTTTATGCAGCGCCCGTCCTCAATAATTATTTTCGGGCAATGGATTTGTCAAACGATGACCTTGTCGTGGTTGCTGCAGATGCCGGAAGCATTAAGCGAACGCTTGGGCATGCCGCCCGACTGAATGTCCCGCTGGCAATCGTTGATAAACGACGTGTGAATGCTGAGACAACCAAAAGTGCGAATGTCATTGGCGCGAATGTTGAGGGGAAGACGGCCATCATGTTCGACGACATGATCAGCACCGCGGGATCGATCTGCTCGGCAGCCGAAGTCATTCACAATCATGGTGCGAGGGCAATTTATGCTGCAGCAACCCACGGTGTATTGGTGGGGCCTGCCATTGAACGGCTCAAAGCTGCTCCATTCGAGGGGATTGTGTTGAGTGATTCCATACCTATCGCAGCAGAAAATGCTTTGCCAAATATTACCGTGTTATCCGTGGCAAGTCTGCTTGGGCAAGCTATTAAGCGAATTCACCGTAATGAATCGGTCTCGATGATGTTTCAGTAATCTTTGTCAGGAGTGTTGGGGTGCGTTTATGACGGAGGGCTACCTCGGAATCGATGCTGGCACGCAAGGCCTGTCTGTGATTTTTACCGACACAGATCTGAAAATCCTTGTTTCTGGTGAGAGTTCGTACGAGATGCTCCCAGGTCTTGATCCTGAATGTTTTGAACAGCAGCCAGAAGACTGGAGTCATGCACTTCAGTCAGCAATGAGTCAGGTTCATCAGAAGGCCAATCAGCAAGGACTGTCTCTGAGTGTGAGAGCCATTGGGATTTCAGGTCAGATGCATGGTGAGGTTCTCGCGAATGCCGCCGGTGATGTTCTCGGTCCAGCAAGGTTGTGGTGTGATGGTCGTAATGAAAGTGAAGGGCATGAGCTTACCAACAAGCTTGGTGTAAAGTGTCCCAAGCGAATGACTGCTGTTCGTTGGTTATGGACCATTCGCAACCAGCCTCAAAAGGTGAGAGACGTTGCACATATTACAACACCGTCTGGCTGGCTTGGGCACCAACTCACCGGCGACTGGTTTCTTGGAATAGGGGACGCAGCTGGAATGTTTCCGATTGACCAGAGCACACTCTCATTCAACACCCGTCTTGCAGAACAATACGATGACATTGTTCGTGATGTGGTAGGAAAAAATTTCCAGGAAGAAGCATTGCCCAAGATTATCGATCTTATGCCATCCGTTCGTCGTGCTGGTGAAGATGGCGGTTGTCTTAATGAACGGGGTGCAAAGCTTTTAGGACTGCCGAAAGGCATTCCAGTTGCTCCAGCAGAGGGTGACCAGCCTGCCGCCCTTGCGGGGTCTTTAATTGCGGCCCCTGGCCAGGTGTCGATGAGTTTTGGCACCAGTGTTGTGGCAAATTCTGTAGGTGACCGTCCGTTCGATGGTATCGCTCGCTCGATTGATCACTTTTGTGCTCCAGATGGCAGGCCGATCAATATGGTCTGGTTACGTAACGGCACAACTGCAATGAATATGGTTGTTGAAATGTTTGGCGGTAACTTTTCTGCTATTATGCCACAGGTTCTTGAAGCACCTGATGATTGCAATGGGCTTCTTGCATTGCCTTTCATTGACGATGAGCCAGGGCTTGGTGTGACTCGTGGTGGAACGGCCATGCTCATCGGGCTGAGTGACGTTTCTGCCACGCCCGGAAACGTAGTAAAAGCAATGCTGTTAGCAACGATCTTCAATCTTCGCCTGGGAAGTGAGGATCTTGACCAACAAGGATATCCGAGGACAGACATACTTCTTTCTGGTGGACTTGTGAAGACTCCAGAGCTTGGGCAACTAGTGGCTGATGCATTTGCAACGCCAGTCACTATTCTGGATGGCGCGGAGGAGGGAACTGCCTGGGGTGCTGCGCTGATGGCAAAGTTTCGTGATGAAGCGATCGGGAATCCAGAGTGCGAATGGGCGGCTTTCCTTGCGAGTCAGCGTTCGCACAGTATGCAGCGTTTCGAGGTTAGGCCAGAGTCCGCGAAAACACTTTCGAAAGTCTATGTGCGATATAAGCATCTTCTGGATGCCCACACCCACTTGGAATCGACTGTGGGTATCTAGCGAGTATCAAAGGTTTGCAGCAGCAGAAATCCCGTACTGAAGCCATCGGACTTGCCAATCGGTGCTGCCATGGCAGAATAAAAGGCTCGCATGAGGAGTAAAAATGAGTGATTCTCTTGAAGTAATGGTTAGAAAAGGAACTGGAACGCGTGAGTGCCGTCGCTTGCGTCGTGATGGTCTTGTTCCTGCAATTCTGTACGGACACGGTGAAAAATGTGTTGATCTTGTGACAAAGCGAGAATCTCTCGAGGCTGTTATCCGTCACGGTAGTCGTGTTGTAGATCTCTCTGGTGCAGTCAAGGAAAGTGCTTTGATCAGAGATTTGCAATGGGACACCTATGGAGTCAAGCCAATTCATGTTGATCTGCTTCGAGTAAGCAAAAGTGATCGAGTCAATGTGAAGGTGCCTATTGAGGCTCGAGGAGACGCACCGGGGCAGCATGCAGGTGGAACCGTGAATCTCATTCTTCACGAGATTGAAATCGAATGCACGCCAGACAGCATTCCAGAAAAAATTTATGTTCACCTTGGAAGTTTGGAGGTGGGTGGCATGGTAAAGGTTCAGGAGCTTGAATTGCCCTCTGGCGCACAGCCACTTCTCGATGGAGACGAGCCTGTAGCGACGTGCACTGTCTCCGGTGGTAAAGTTGAAGAATCGACTGGAGAGGAGACTTCTTCGGATGAACCTGAGGTAATTGGTCGGCAGGTGGGCGAGGAAGGAGAGGGAGAAACGGAGGCATGAATTGGCGAGTGGATACTCGCCGTCATCCCTGTTCATGAAGCACTGTGAAACTCATTGTCGGGCTTGGTAACCCGGGAAAAGCGTACGAGGGCACGCGTCATAACGTCGGCTTTGACGTTCTGAACGTTCTTGCACAACGCTCCGGATCACCGCGACGCCGTCAGCGATTCCAAGGGGAAATTGCCCAAGTGTCATTTCGGAATTCCTCCGCAATGCTGCTTTGGCCCCTTACCTGGATGAATCTCAGTGGTTCGAGTGTTTTGGCAGGAAGAGACTTCTACAAAATCCCACACGAAAACATACTGGTGATCTGTGATGACTTTCAACTCACTCTTGGAACAATACGAATTCGTGCAAGCGGCTCAGGAGGAGGGCAGAATGGCCTTGCTAACGTGCTTTCACGACTGGGTTCAAATGATATTCCCCGTTTGCGGATCGGCGTCGGGCCCGTTACGCCGGGGTGGAAAACAACTGATTTTGTGTTGGGAAAATTTACATCGTATGAGAGAGATGATTGTGCGAGCGTGCTTGAAAAGGCAGCCGACGCTGTTGAAGAATGGCTTGCCTTGGGAATTGATGCTGCAATGAACCGATTTAACTGACTGAAATGTACAAAGCATAGTTTTTGAACGTAGAATATTCGAAGGAGAAAGAACTAATTATGGTCGTTTATGAGGGGATGTTTATTCTTGATCCCACAAAATATGCTCGTGATCCTGATGGGACATCTAAGCAGGTGACCGACCTTATCACAGAGGCTGGTGGTACCATTCTTGCTGCTCGTCTTTGGGACGAACGCAAACTCGCTTACCCAATTAAGGGGCACAAGCGCGGGGCGTATTGGCTTACCTACTTCAATATGGAAGGCGATGGTCTTGCTACGCTTGATCGAAAATGCCAGATCGTAGATGAAATTCTTCGTTCGTTGGTGCTTAAGGTTGAGCCAAGGATTGCAGACGCGCTTGTTGAACACGCTCTGGCGGGCGATGCAAATCAGAAAAATCAGACTGCAGAAACAACGTAGTGAGGTTCATCAAGGGTTTATTTGCAGTTTTTCCCGTCTATCGATACACTTATAAAATGGTGCACGTGTGTTCAGTATCATGTTGTGGCGGGCTTGTTTGAAAGGGAAATAGGTATGGCCAGTTTCAATAAAGTTATTCTTGTTGGAAATGTCACTCGGGATCCAGAGCTGCGCTACATATCAAGTGGTACCGCTGTGACAGACATTGGGTTGGCTGTAAATGATCGTCGTAAAAATGCTCAGGGTGAGTGGGTCGAAGAAACAACATTTGTTGATGTGACGCTTTGGGGACGTACTGCAGAAGTAGCAGGAGAATATGTATCCAAGGGGTCTCCACTGCTGATTGAGGGGCGTCTCAAACTTGATCAGTGGGAAAAAGACGGAAAGAAAAACTCAAAGCTCCGAGTCGTCTGTGATCGCATGCAATTGCTTGGCTCCCGAGGTGGGGATGGCTCCCGTTCGAAGCCACCTGTTGCGGCTGCGAGTTCGGGGCAAGATTTCGAGCAGCCTTCGCAATACAATACGTCTGAGTCTGGTGGTGCATCTGGCGCCGAAGACGACATTCCATTTTAATTCACTTTGTCTGTTTTAAGGAAATTCATACCATGCCAGTTGCCGCTACAAAAAGAAGTCGTCGCCGTTCGAATCACCTCAAGAAAGGTGAGCGAGGAGGTATTGAGCTTCTTCTCATTCATAATGTCGATCATCTTGGTAAGCAGGGCGAAGTTGTAGAAGTTAAACGCGGATACGCTTTCAACTACCTTCTTCCGCAGGGGCTCGCAACTGTTGCAACGGAACACCACAAGCGAATGGTTGAAAAGCATCGAGCAAAGCTTGAGGAAATTGCGAAGGAGCGGATGGCAGGTTTGCGTAACCAGTTAGCAGAGCTTGTCAGGACGAGTGTCACCATTGAAGCAAATGCGAATGACGAAGGTCATCTCTATGGATCGGTTGGTGCTGTCGAAATTGCCCGTTCACTGAAACAGTTGGATCTCATGGTTTCGCCTGATTGCATTGTTTTGCAGGGCCCTCTCAAAGAGGTTGGGCTTTATACTGTGAAGATTCGCCTCGCATCAGAAGTTGAGGGTGAAATGAAGGTGTGGGTAGTTCCATCAAGTGAAGGTGGAAAAAACTGAACATGCATGCCTCATGAGGAACCATTGAAGTGGTCACGCCTCAGGAATCAATGGCTCGAGAGGGGACCCGTCGCGCTCGCGATCGTGGTCGTGATGTGAGTGTAACCACACTCTTTGATGATCGGGAACGTCCGTCGAATGTCGATGCTGAACGGGCTGTCTTGGGAAGTATCCTCCTTAAGCCAGACGTCTGTGATGACGTTGCTTTATTGGTCAAAGCAGAAGATTTTGCTGATGAGGCTCATCAGATTTTGTTTAGACATCTGCTCGAACTTCATGATTCTGGTAAGCGTATTGATTCCACCATTGTGTTAGAGAGGCTCCGGACGAAAGGAGATCTTGAGCAGATAGGAGGAACAGGATCACTGGCTGAGATTGTTCAATCTGTCCCGCATGCTGCGCACGCTACTCATTACAGCCAGATTGTTCGAGACAAGGCGATGTTGCGGTCCTTGATCGATGCAAGCACAGACATTCTTCGTGACTCCTATGATGGGGTCGATGAGCCAAGGGAACTCGTAGCTCGTGCGGAATCCAAGATTTTCTCGATTCTTGAGCATAGAAGCTCTGCAGAAGCTAAGCCCATTGAAAAAGTTCTTCATGAAGTTATGGAGCGCATGGACGCGCGCATGAAGCATGAGCACGCGTTGGGCGGCGTTGAGACAGGATTTACAGATCTTGATACGCTCTGTGGGGGGCTCCATAATTCGGAACTGATCATTCTTGCTGCTCGACCAAGTATGGGAAAGACTGCTTTTGCAATGAATATTGCTGAGCATGTTTCTATCAATATCAAGCAACCGGTTCTTTTCGTCAGTCTTGAAATGGCAAGTCTTGAACTAGCTGATCGACTGCTTTGTTCATCAGCTCAGGTGAATGGCCACAGGCTTCGGAATGGGACAATATCTCAAGAAGATCGTCGTAGGCTTGTGCAGAAATCCACAGAGATCAGCGAAGCACCTCTCTATATTGACGATACTCCAAGTCGAACCCTTACAGAAATTGCTGCAGTGGCACGTCGGCTTAAACGGAAAAACGGTTTATCGTTGGTCGTTATTGACTATCTGCAATTAGTGGAGCCTGACAACCCTCGGGACCCTCGTCAGGAGCAGGTGGCAAAAATAGCCCGTCGTCTCAAGACCATGAGTCGTGAGTTAGATATCCCGGTTTTATGCCTTGCACAGTTGAACCGTCAGGCAGAAGTCTCTCGTGATAATCGTCCACGTCTCAATCACCTGCGAGAGTCTGGTGCAATCGAACAAGATGCTGATCTTGTGATGTTTGTGCATCGGGAAGAGTACTATCAATCGACGGATGAAGATCGTGAACGGGTTAAGGGGCAGGCCGAAATTATTATTGCCAAGCAGAGAAACGGCCCTATTGGTGATGTGAAGCTTCTCTGGCAGCACGATTTCACGCGATTTGTAAATCTTGAACATCGTCCCTATGACGAGTTCGAATCGTTTTCCTCATTTTAGCATGGTCTCTAGTGTGGGCTGATGGTAAAGCGACATGGAAAAGTCACTGAACTGTTTTAGGATCGGAGCATGATGCGTTGAACCAATGTGTCTCAGATAACGAGGGAGGGTCGGATGCCATTGCTGGCAATTGAGTCAACCTGTGATGAGACTGCAGCGGCCGTCATTGCCAGAGATCGAAGCATTCTATCAAGTGTTGTAGCAAGTCAGGAAAAACTTCACGCTCGATGGAAAGGGGTTGTGCCCGAAGTCGCATCCCGGGCACATGTGGAGAGAATTATTCCCGTCATTGATGAGGCTATTGGAAGAGCTGGTGTCGATCGAGAAAACCTGGAGGCTGTTGCAGTGGCGGTTCAGCCGGGACTTGCGGGGTCATTGCTCGTCGGTCTATCAGCAGCCAAGGCCATAGCTGCCGTTTTGGGAATTCCAATAGTTGGCTATAACCATGTTGCTGCGCATCTCTATGCGTGTCGCATATCACATGGTGTGAGACTTCGCTATCCATGTATCGGTTTAGTGGCCAGTGGTGGCCATACGACATTGTTCCATATGTTCAGCCCACTTGAATTGAGTCGACTGGGTGGAACCATTGATGATGCTGCTGGAGAGGCTTTTGATAAAGCGGCAAGTCTTCTCGGATTAGGGTATCCTGGCGGACCAGAAATTGAACGCGTGGCTCATTCTGGAAGTCCTACGGCTTATCGTTTCCCGCGGCCATTAGCACGTGATCATGAACGCCTTGATTTGAGTTTTAGTGGACTGAAAACAGCCCTTCGTTATCAGGTGAGGCCTGTTGGAGGTCCAGTGAGGGAACCTCCTCGTGGGAAAACATTAGCGGATTTAGCAGCGTCCTTTCAGCAAGCAGTGGTTGACTCCATTGTCGCCAAAGTGGACTTGGCTCGTCGTCGAACCGGTTGCAGCACACTTGCTGTTGGCGGAGGAGTTGCATCAAATACACTTCTGCGAGCAGAACTCATTGAATGGGGAAAGCGAGAAGGAGTTGATGTGTTAGTACCGCCCCCGGCTCTTTGCACAGATAATGCGGTGATGGGAGCTATTGCGTGGGAACGCATTGAAAAGGGGGATTTCGACTCAGGTGACCTTGATATTACCGCTGGAACCGAACGCTGAACCTGTAAGTGATAAGTGGTGAGGTGTCGATCAACTTTCGTTTCTATGCATCCCTGTCTCTTAGGGGTTAACCAATGACGTTTTAGCAGTTGAAGGAAGACGTCTCGGGCAGTTCCTTTGGGAGACAGTAACCCATCGTCATCAAAGCCATGCTTCTGATGCGCTCATTCCGAAATAGCTTCAAATATCCTTCTATTGTTGTCAGTCTGTTTTCTCAGGCTTTGTTGCATTAAAACGTTACGCGATTCTGGGAGTGAATACATGGCACTAGGCCAAATTGCTTACAGTCGTGGCCAAAACAGGTCACACGATTTGAGAGAAACTTAGTAGTCGTACCACATCCCAATCCCAGCACGGTTCTGGTTTCTAGGAGTAAAAGCAAATTGAGGGTCTGACCCGTAGAGATACTCAAAACCAATGCGGTACAGTTTTTCGCTTCGGCGGCCCCTCCAAGCCCAACCGGTTTGGACACATACATTCCCTCCCCAATTCAGTTCTTGTCGTGATATTCCATTGACAGCAAGAAAGGGTGCGCCGTGTATGCCTGTTGGACGTGCTTGAATTAATTCCGTTCCAAACTGAAATTCCCACGGTTCTGATCCGCCACGGTTGAAGAATGACCAGCCAACCTCACCATAGATACGGAGCCAATCCCAAGGATAGAAAGAATTCCCCCAGACAAAGACATCTCGAACATAATTCAGTCGTGGGTAGGCCGTGGGGTGTTTTATCAAGAATTCATCACCAAGATGAGCACTATTGTGGTAATACGCGAGTTTTGTTTGCCAGCGACCTATGCCATAAACCAAAGGAATTCCAAACCGGTAATCTGCGCTTCGTAAGTCCCGTTCATCTGCTGGATCAAGTCGAACGAATGCCGCTCCTTCAATCTGAATTTCAAAGCCCTGCGGGTGAACAACTGAATCAGATCCGTATCGTAACATTGAAACCCGTCCACCAAGTGTTGTGTCCCATAACCATCCTTCTTGACGGGAAGGGTCAATTACACCTGCCGCAGTATCGTCATACCAAACAGTCCCAATGCGCGGTTCCTTCGTTCCCGCGAGGTAGCTTGTGTAAATAAGATTATTTGGAAGGAGTTGCCAGAACCAAGGCCTCGGTGCCCACAAATCACAATAGCAGTCAGGGAATGAGCTGTTTGGAACAAGTCCGAGGTCATCACCAGGAATTATCTCATCGTACGGAACATCTAGTACAACAGGTCCGTCTGGATGAACTGGTGGAGGAAGTTTTTGTGGGCTCGGTGACGTTTCCTGAAGATGAGGTATTTCTAGAGGTGATTGTGCGCAAGCGTTTGCAGCAACCCAAATCAGAGGGGTGGCTGTCGCAATAATACGGAACAGTATAATGTATGCCATAATGGCTGAAACAAACTGGGGTCCGCGAGTGGGCGGTCGATAACAAACGCTGCAACACTGTACGCACTTATCGGTACGTTTCCACAGAAGATCGGCATCTCACAAACCTTTTCACAAGTTCAGCACGCTAGAACAGAAAGATCTTCTTTGAAATGGTATTCTCGGTAAGATCGAGTGTTTCCTCGCTTTGTTTTTCTTCTTAAATCCATGATGCTATTTCAATGACCCAGTCTCACAACTCTAGCAACTCACGTTCCCAAACCTCCCTGTCCATGGAAGATAAAAGTCTTGCAATGGCACTCGGCAAAATCCCAAGTGGACTGTTTATTGTCACTTGGAGGGACGGTAATACAGATCGTGGTATGCTTGCGAGTTGGGTTATGCAGGCCGGTTTCTCTCCACCGGCTTTGACGATTGCAGTCGCACCGAAACGCGATTTGCTCGATGCAATTGATCGAGGGACGTCGTTTGTTGTCAATATTCTGAGCGATAGCCAACGGTCTTTGCTTGCACGATTTGGAAAGCCATTGGATGAAGGCGATGATCCTTTTTCAGATCTTTCGATACAAAGAACAGCAAGCGGTACTGCCGCCTTTGAGCAGTCTCCTGGTTGGCTGGAATGTAAGAGTATAGGACGCGTTGGAGGTGGCCAAAACGATCATGTAATCGTGTTTGCAGAGGTCTTTGCAAATGGTGTTCATGAGCATGATTCACCCCTCGTGCACATTCGAAAAAACGGATTGCGGTATTGATCGGTTTCCCGAATAGGTTTTTGTTATAGTAGTTTTCTTCTACCTTTCTACACGGAGTATTTCGAATGCGTTGTATCCTAGGTTGCGTGCTCGTAATAGCCACAATGATAGGCTGTTCCGAACCGAACAATACCATTGAAAATGGTGCGCCGAATACGTCATCTGAGCAGTCACAACTCAGGAGATTTATTTTTATCACGAATGGCGATGATCCATTTTGGCATGCATGTAATGCCGGGCTCGTTGAGGGCGCAAAGAGATTCGATCTCGAGTCACAAGGGCTCATGGTTGTCATGGAAACAAATAATGGCACGGCTCAAGGTCAAATTGAAAAACTTCGTCAGTTAGCCAGCCAGCCAGACGTTGCTGGGGTCGCAATTTCAGTCATCCAAGCTGAGAATGCTGCAATCGTTGATGAGATGAAAAATCTTCGCGCTAAAGGGGTCAGTGTCATTACTGTTGACGGAGATGTTAATAAAGGTCTCTTTCCTGATGCTCGGCCGTACTATATTGGAACTGACAATATCGTTGGCGGTCGCCTACTTGGTCGAGCTGCGAAAAAACTACTCGAAAGCCGTGGTAAAGATTCAGGTGGCTATGTTCAGTTTGCAGGATTCACTGATAATGATAATGCGCGAAAGAGAATGGATGGGTTCAAGGATTCCATGGGTGAAAGATATAGTGAGCTTGATCGGATGCCAGATGAAATGGATCTTTCCAAGGCGCGAAATAATGTTCGAACGGCACTTGTCAATCATCCAGATCTGACTGCATTGGTTGGTATTTGGGCGTATAACGCACCTGCTATTGCGGAGGTGGCAGAAGAACGTGGTGTGCGTGATCAAGTCACTGTTGTAACGTTTGATGCGCAAGCTGCTGCCATTCAACATATGATTGATGGTCACATTGATGCCATGGTTGTGCAGAACCCATTTGAGATGGGTATCCGAACGGTTAAACTATTGCTCGCTATGGATCAAAAAGATGATAAGACGATCCAGGAAATGTTTCCTCGCTCAGGAGAGGCTGCTGGGGATGTTCATACGACAGGATTGCGATTGATTATCCCAGATAATGACTCTCCGTTGAAAGCAGAAGACTTTGAAGTTGACGGAATTGAATTCCTTCCGCTTGAGGAATTCCGAGTTTGGCTTGATACCTATAATCTTTCTAGTTCTTGAGGGAATTGGTGATGCCAAAGTCGGATGAGATTTCGCCTCAGCCAATACGAGAGGGTCGTGGTTTTTTGCTTCGTCCTGCTGAGTGGGTGCTGGTGCTCGCGATTGTTATCACCTTTGCCCTTACGGCAATCATTGATGCAAATCATAGCTATTGGTTTCAGCCGTACACGAGTCTTCGCGATATAGCTCGTAATACAGCACTCCTTGGAATCTTCGCGCTTGGTGCCACGGTTGTCATTATCGCAGGAGGTATTGATTTATCTTCTGGATCAATGATTGCCCTATCAGGAACGGTATGCGCATCAACAATGTTGTTCATATCGCCTGCTGAGATGATGGGCTTTAAGCCTGCCGGGCCCCTTGCTGTTTTGCTTGGTTGTCTTGCTGCTCTCATGTCAGGCTTTCTTGTTGGAACGCTTCACGCGTGGCTCATAACGTCGATACGGCTCCCTCCTTTTATTGCAACGCTTGCTACGCTTGTGGGCTTGCGTAGTCTTGCCCGTGCGTTGGCTGAAAGTGCAACTGCTGCGCTCACCCCATCCAAAAATAATCTTATTAATGTAGCTGATCCCTTTTTCAAGACGATTCGTGACAATGTATGGATTCCCGTGGTTGTATTTGGCGTCCTTGCTGTGTTGACCTGGCTTCTCCTTACAAAAACGGTTCTCGGGAGGCATCTCTATGCGCTGGGGGGCAATGAAGAAGCTGCTCGTTTGGCTGGAATAAAGACAGAAAATGTAAAGTGGTTTGCATATTGTTTTGGGGCAATGACTGCGGCGTTGGCAGGCCTTTTCTATGTGGCAAATGAGTCGGCTGCGTCTCCAACAAATCAGGCCCGTGGTCATGAGTTGAACGCAATAGCGGCAGCAGTGGTTGGCGGATGTTCTCTTGCTGGGGGTGCGGGTTCTGTTCCCGGCACGGTTCTTGGAACAATCTTCATGCGCGTGGTCATTGATGCAATTTCGAAAATTATCAAGACGGGGGCTGATGTGTATGAAGGTATGATTGTTGGTGTCGTGGTTGTTATAGCAGTCACGTTTGCGCAACTTGGACGCATGGCGAGTGGGGGACAGAAGCTCCTTCCAGGAGGTCTTGGGCTCTGTATCATTCCTACACTCGCGTTGCTTGGGGGAAGTGTCGTTGCGATGACATCCAGTATTCGTGCTGGGTTTGCAGTAGGTATCACAGCACTAGTGCTGCTTGGATTGCTAAGGTTTTGGGAATACCAGCGATCAGTGCAGGCCTGACACACGCATGACAAATGGATGCATCAAATGAGTCTCTCTCACTCAGCTGCGGTTGTCATGCGAGGCATTACCAAACGCTTCCCTGGGGTGGTTGCACTTGATGATGTATCCCTCACCGTTGCACGAGGTGAGATACATGCTATTTGTGGAGAGAATGGTGCAGGGAAAAGTACATTGATGAAGATCTTATCAGGTGTGTATCAGCCTGACGAAGGTGTTCTTGAAATCGATGGCGACCCCAAGCACTTTGTGAGTACAAGAGAAGCAGAAAACGCGGGTGTTGCTATCATTCATCAGGAACTCAATCTTGTTGAGGAACTGAACGTTGCTTCAAATATTTATCTTGGTCGAGAGCGGCAAACAGCGTTAGGTGTGCTTGATGACAAAGCAATGGTGCTGGAATCAAAAAAGCTCCTTGAGTTACTTGAATGTTCAGTATCACCGTTGGCAATAGCTGGAAGTCTTCGTGTGGGTGATCAACAACTGGTTGAAATAGCCAAAGCGCTGTCACTAGAAGCTTCAATCGTTGTTATGGACGAGCCAACAAGTGCGCTAACAGAGGCAGAATCTGCTCGCCTTGAGCGAACGATTTATCGTTTGCGAGAACGAGGTACAACAATTTTGTACATCTCCCACAAAATGGATGAGGTTTTTCGAATAGCGGATAGAATTACAGTGTTGCGAGATGGGCAACATATTCGCACGATCAATCGAAGCGATACTTCTCCGGAAGAAGTTACAGGCTGGATGGTCGGTCGTGAGATTGCTGGGCATAAATTTCATCATCATCGTGAGCGCGGAAATGTGTTGCTCACAGTGAGAAAACTCACCCTTCCTTGGCCGGAACATCCTCGCGGTTATCGGCTAAAGGATATCTCATTGGATTTGCATGCAGGGGAAATCCTAGGTGTTGCTGGCCTGATGGGGGCTGGCAGAACGGAGTTGCTTGAAACTCTTTTCGGTGCTGGTGAACCAACATGGACAGGTCAAATTAGCCTCAATGGTCATTCAATACGTTTTTGTCATCCTCGAGAGGCCTGTGCTGCTGGTATTGGCATGGTCACCGAAGATCGAAAGCGGCTGGGACTCTTCTCTGATCTTGATGTTGCTGCAAATATCAGTCTTTGTAGCCTACGTCAGACGACACAATGGGGCTTGGTGCGTCGTGCGAAAGAAGAATCACTCGTCACTGAGTCAGTGTCAGCAACAGGAGTAAAGACACCGAGCATTCATGCTGCTATCACGGGCCTCTCAGGAGGAAATCAACAAAAATGCATCATTGGAAGATGGTTGCTCACAAAGCCACGAGTTCTGCTTTTGGATGATCCAACTCGTGGCATTGATGTTGGAGCCAAAGCAGAGCTTTACTCGCTCATTGATCGGCTTTGTCGAGAAGGTCTTGCTGTCATTCTTACATCGAGTGAACTTCCTGAATTGCTCACGCTTTCAGATCGAATTATTGTTTTGGCTGAAGGGCGGCTTACCGCCGAGTTGTCTCGTTCACAGGCTACAGAACAGAAAATTGTTGAGGCTGCAACGGCCTGAGTGGTCCATCTGAAGTAGTGATGATGCAGTTTTTGCTATGTGCCAAGGTAGCGTGAAACAATAGACCTTGCTTTGGCCTCCTCACGAGTTCCTAAAACAATCGCTCGACCATCTGGAAATATTGATACGTGCAAATCAGGCTGAATTTCCAATCGAACGAGCCACGCATTCGCCGTGACTGGGCCGATAGTTGCCAGTCGTTTGGCGAGTGATTCAAGTTCAATGGGGCGACTACCATCCGGTGGTGACACTTGCACTGCGTCTCGCCCGCACAGTACGGTTGCTTTTCCCCCAATGCGTTTTTCAAGCCAAGGAAAGTCGTGTTCTCGACAGGTTGGGCAACCAACTGCGGCAAGTGGACTAAGGTCAACCGTTCGGCAGAGGCCCTCCCAAAGGTCACAAACAAACATTTCCTTACCAACATTTTGGGCTCCGGTGAGGAGCTTAATTGTTTCATTCGCTTGAATGGCACCGACAACATAAGCTGCTGGTCCGATAATACCGGCAGTTTCACAAGTTGGCATGGAGCCTGAGGGTGGTGGTTCAGGAATCAGACAACGCAGACATGCTGTGGTGCCAGGTTGGATTGCTAAAACCCTGCCCTCAGCAGCAATCGCGCCACCATAGACCCAATTCTTTTGTTCTCGGCAACAGAACTCATTAATAAGAAATCGAGCTTCAAAATTATCTGTTCCATCCACAATACAGTCTGCATGGCTCAAAAGGTTATCTGCGTTGTCAGCTGTCAGGTCAGCGACGGTCTCTTCGATTGTAATCTCACTATTAATACGGCTCAGGTGGTGTTTTGCTGCCGCTGCTTTTGGTAGCCCTTTTTGTATGTCTTGTTCATCAAACAAAACCTGACGAGGAAGATTACTTAGTTCGGGGATGTCACGATCGATAAGCCGAATAGCACCTATTCCTGCACGAGCTAATGCCATAGCAGTCATGCTCCCAAGTGCCCCACAGCCAACAATTGTCACTCGACTCTGCGAAAGTTTGTTCTGCCCTGAGGTGCCAAGGGAATGAAAACGCGTCTGACGGGAATATCGGTCTTCGTTATAGCTCATTAACGTAAATATATGCGTGAGTTAAGAAATCAAAGGCTCATAACGGTCAAAAGCCAAAGCATTAGCTGCAGTCTGTAAGTGTATCTCAGTTTGGCGTACATGTGTGCTCAAGAAATACACATATTCGAACGCACGTGATTCAAGTTGATGAGATGATGTGACTTGAATGAGGAAACGTTACCGCAATAACCACGCCAGCAGACCTTTTTGAACATGCATACGATTTGCTGCCTGCTCAACTACAACACTTTGTGGGCCGTCAATAACTTCATCTGTCACCTCTTCGCCACGACGAGCAGGAAGACAGTGCATGAACAATGCATCCGGGCAATGCTTCATCAAGGCAGCATTTACCTGAAATTGTTCAAAATCTTTCTTGCGACGCTCTCGTTCTTTCTCCTGTCCCATGCTTGCCCACACGTCGGTGTAAACAACGGATGAACCTTTCACGGCGGCGACAGGGTCTGTTGTTTGAACAATATCTACCGCTTGCGGCACGAATGAATTGATAAAATCACAAAACGTTTCCTCAAATTGATATCCCTCTGGAGCAGCTAGTACAAATTTTATTCCAAGAAGACAGCACATCGCAGCAAGTGATTTTGCCACGTTATTGCCATCTCCAACAAATGTAAGTGTACGTCCGCGTACGTCGTCCGCATGACACTTGAGGGTGTAAATGTCGGTCAGGGCCTGGCATGGATGGCAATAATCAGAAAGTCCATTTATGACTGGCACGCTTGACGAGGCAGCCAACTGAACAATCGAAGAATGGGCTCGAGACCGGCAGACAATACAATCCACATATTCGGATAGTACCTTGCCAAAATCAGTCATGCTTTCACGGTCCGAAGCGAACCCTGTATCTTCCCCAAGGAAAAGGCTTGCACCGCCAAGGTGTACCATTGCAGACTGAAAACTCACTCTGGTTCTCAAACTTTGTTTTTCAAATACCAGTGCGAGGACTCTGCCAGGAAGCAAGGCGTCACGACGTCCTTGCTCAAATGCTTCTTTCAGATCCGAGGTTTGTGAAAAAATAGACTCGATGTCAGTTGCAGAAAGGTCTTCTGGATTAATAATATGACGCATGAGCAGATGCTCCCGGCTAAAGAAAGAAAAGAAAATCTAATACCGTGACGCAACCTCAGTAATCGCATCTCTCAGACGGTTGCAGCCATCACGTGCTTCGTCTGGGCTGAGGGTCATGGCTGGCAAGAGACGAATGACTCGTCCTTGGGTGCAATTCACGAGAAGTTTTCTTTCCATGCACGCTTGTACTACTGCAGTGCCATCGATCGAAAGTTCTATGCCGATCATCATTCCCAAGACTCGTACACTCACAATAACATCGCACTCGTCCTTCAGGTGAGATAATTGTTCCTGAAAGATTTTTGCAATAGTCTCAACATGAGAAAGTAAATTATCTTTTTCGATCATTTCAATAGCCGCAATACCAGCTACTGCCGCCAGTGGATTGCCACCAAAAGTAGCAGCATGCATGCCTGGCCGAAGATACTTTGCAAGATCAACAGATGTCAGCATTGCCCCGCCAGAGACTCCAGCGCAGAGACTTTTGGCAAGAGTCATAACGTCCGGAGTGACACCAAAGTGTTGGTAACCAAACCATTTGCCGGTTCGGCCACATCCGCACTGTACTTCATCAAATACCAAAAGGAGATCTCGCTCATCAGCAATACGTCTAAGTCCCTGGAGAAAACCGTCTGGTGCGGGAACAACACCTCCCTCACCAAGAATGGGTTCCACCATAATCCCACCAGTATGTTCATCAATCAGTTGCTCAACAGCATCAAGATCACCATGCGGTGCATACTGAAAACCAGCAACCATTGGCCCTAGCCCTTCGTGGTATTGCGGCTGGGCCGTCGCTGACACACTTCCCATTGTTCGACCATGAAATCCACCAGTGAATGTAATAATCTTGTAGCGTTTTCCTTCTGAACGTAGGCGCACAAGTTTTATTGCCGCTTCATTTGCCTCTGTTCCAGAATTACAAAAGAAAGCCTGCCCTCCAAACGATCTTTCTGAGAGCATCTTGGCCCAGATTCCTTGGGGCTCGATATACCATGTGTTCGGGACATGAATGAGTTTCGCAACTTGTTCCTGAACTGCTTGGACCACATGTTCCGGACAGTGCCCAAGCAGATTGCAGCCCCAGCCGGGGAATAAATCCAGATACTCACCACCTTCTGCATCCCATACTTTGGAGCCAGAACCACGAACAAGACAAACGGGATACCGGCGATAATTTGGAACGACATACCGATTGAATGTATCGATTATTGAACGGGTTGCTTCGCCATTGGTGGAATGAGTCACATCAATTGTGGACACTGTTTCAACCTCTTCAAAAAGTAATAGTTATTGTGAGGATGCAGTAGCAACTGCCCCATTCGAAGCCAGTGATAGAGCATCGTCACGAACTAATTCTGTGCCAACTCCACGCGTAGTATAAATCTCCAGAAGGAGTGAATGGCGAAGTCGGCCATCAATAATGTGAATTTTTTTGACGCCTTGATCAAGTGTTTGTAGACACCCCTCAATTTTAGGAATCATACCAGCTGAAATGATTCCGTCCGAGATCAATTGCCGAGCATCGCTTGCAGAAAGAGAGTGAATAAGACTTTCTGGATCCTCAAGCTTTCGAAGCACCCCAGGAATATCCGAAAGAATAACCAGTTTTTCTGCGCCCAGTGCTGCAGCAACTGCTGTTGCAGCCGTGTCAGCATTGACATTTAACTTTTCTTCATCTGGCCCCATCGCCATAGAAGGAATTACCGGCACCTGCCCCGCGTACGTCAAATTATCTATGGTGA
Organism: Planctomycetaceae bacterium; assembly: GCA_902629495.1. Next base: position 25,632 of record CACORA010000001.1, on the reverse strand, counting down.
GACGATCAACATGACTGACTTCTCCAACAAAACCAAGATCGATGACGTTACCATCCGGGTCTGTCAGCATGAGTTTGTCGCCAAAGAGCACATTTGTAGAAAGAAAATTGAGCGACATTGCTCGACCACCAAACTCTTCTATCTTGTCAACCAAATCATGATTTACTTCTTGGGCGAGAACCTGTTCAACAATTTCCAATGTCTTCGAGTCTGTGTAGCGTCGCCCCTGTACAAACCTAGCCTGAATGCCTGCGGCATCCATGGCTCTGCTAATAGCTTTTCCTCCTCCATGAACAACAACTACTCGCATGCCGAGGGTGGACATGAATACGATATCGAGAAGGAGATGACGTAAAGAATCAGGGTGTTCGACAACACTTCCGCCTAGTTTGATGACGGTTGTTGTATCACGAAATTTACGAATCCAACCCAGTGCCTCGATGAGTGTGTCGGCTTTGAGGATCGCCTGTTCCTGAGCAGTACTGATAGCGGGTGTGGACACGATGGAAAAAGATCCTGCAGTGGAGGAAACCTGTAATTATAACTCGCAAAACCTCATCGAAAACCATAAAAAACCGACTCTGAACTGTGTTTGGTGGGATTGTTACAAAAAAATGGCCGCAGGAGGTGCGAAGAAAACTCTCATGCAGAGTTCGAGTCGTGGGCAGTATCGGTTAAATGCATGAGATCATTGTTCTGCTAAGCCAGCGCCCATGCGCTCACCATACAGATTTTTTAAACCTGTGTAGCATGAATCGATCAGCTGGGCACCAGGATTGGATGTTCAGAATGAAAAAGTGAGTGTTCTTTTACAAACAGCACCAATTGCGTATGCCGTTATTTGATGTGATTCGTTGGAATCTCAAGTGATACGTGCATTGTAACGGAGGAGTATTGGATCGCTGAACTGTACAATAAGGATGTGCTCGAATATACGCAGCGTTGAAACAGAAGTTGTACATTTGGGAAGTGGAACACTGAATGCAGTTGTTCACGGAAGACATTGGTAAGTCTGATCTGAAAGAAGGTGGTGTGTGCGAAAGATAGTTTCGTCAATTTCCCATCACGGAAACGGTCTTCCATCCATCTATTTTCTTGATCAAGAGATAACAAGCTGTTCTGTCTTTGGGGCCAATTAGAGAACCATCTTTCTTCATCCATTGAAACTGCATTTTTACAAATGCAATCTGTTGGCCTGAGACCGTCACTTCATAACCGTTCACTACAAAATGACTCCAGCCAATGTCTTTGAGGTGATTGAAATGATTTGTGAATTGTTTTCTTAACTCTTCCGCTGTCAGTGTCACATCATGGGTCAGGTCATCGAATCCTTTCATCAGAACCGGGGTTTCGTATATTTCTTTTGCTATTAATGATGCGTCTGCTTTATTCGCAAGGCGAATATATCTATCCATGTGGGCAATGACTTCATGCTTAAGAGTCTTCGCTGAGGTCATTGTGTCCTCTGTAGCAAGACTGTGTGGTAAGAGTGCCAGAACAGCGAGGGTGAAAAATGTGATGTGAAATATCCGCATTTCGTCCGCTTTCTCAAAAATAGAAAATTCGGCCACGGTCAACGTTGATCGGTGGTTTACATAAGAATCATGGACGCAGAATGAACGCACAAGCAAACAATTTCAGAAAAACAGGATAAAACGCCTGAAGTCTTGTGGAGTGAGTGGGTGTTTCTGCAATTTGTTCACTTTTCGAGGGTAAAGGTTTATTGATGAGTCTTGACTACCAACGAGACAAAGCTACTCTTTATCTGTTTTCTGGATGTTATCGCGCCCTATCATCCGAATTGCTAATCTTAGTAATTTGGCGATGTCAAGGTTTCGAATGACCTTCTCTGGAGCGAGATAGCCTCACCAACACCTATTTTCTTGCAATGAATATCAAGAGCCTCAAAATATTTTGCGATATTGTCACTCAGAGGAGTTTTTCTCGAGCTGCGTCTGACAATGGGATTTCCCAGTCGGGTGCAAGTCAGGTCGTAAGCCAACTTGAGGGCAGGCTTGGTGTCCAATTAATTGAGCGATCTAAGCGACCTCTCGTTCTCACCCGTGAAGGAAAGGTTTTTTATGACGGGTGTCGTCCACTCATCGCAGGCTACGAAGCTCTGGAAGATGAGGTGCGAACGCTTCATGAAGATGTTGCCGGGCGAGTTCATGTTGCCGCAATTTACTCTGTCGGTCTGCACCATATGAGCCGCCATGTGCAGGAGTTTATGGCCCGACATCCAAAGGCAAATATCCGTTTAGAGTATCTGCATCCCGAGCGTGTTTTGGCATTGGTGGAGGAAGGGCAGGCTGATGTGGGCATTGTGAGTTATCCCAGAAGTACACGTGCGGTGAGTGCGATCGCGTGGCGGGAGGAGCGAATTGTTGTTGCCTGTGCTCCCAACCATCCGTTCGCCGATTGTATTGAGATCTCTATTAATGACTTAGAAGGACAACGGGTTGTTGGTTTTGATTCAGATCTCGTCATACGACATGAACTTGACCGAGTCATTACTTCTCATGGCGTGACTCCAAAGATTGTTATGGAGTTTGATAATATTGAGACCATTAAGCGTGCTGTTGAAATTGATGCAGGTGTCGCCTTGCTGCCGGAACCAACAGTGAGTCGTGAAGTTGCTGCAGGAACGCTTCGAGCGGTCAAGGTGTCCGATGAAAAGCTAGTGCGACCACTCGGGATTGTTCAAGCCCGTAATAAACCGCTGGGCCCGACGGCCCGCAGGTTTGTGGACATGCTCCATGAACATGCAGATGACGCTGTTGCAGAGTGTACCGTGATGGCATCCGCTTAAGGAGCAAAGGCCTGTTCCTTGGGTGGATGGGGCTCTGATTGAGAATATAGTTTAGAAGAGAAAAATCTGATGAAAAAACCTTATCGACCAACTGGCCATCCTGATGCTCATGGCCTCTACGACCCTGCGTTTGAACACGACTCGTGTGGGGTTGGTTTTATTGCTCACATCAAAGGTCATAGGTCTCGTCAAATTATTGATGATGCTGATCGGATGCTCCAACACATGGAGCATCGTGGTGGGTGCGGATGTGAAGACAATACTGGAGATGGGGCTGGAATGCTGACAGCTCTTCCATACGAATTTTTCGAAAAAGTTGTATCCCGTGACTTTGGTGTCAGTCTTCCAGCTCGAGGCCTGTATGCGACAGGTGTGTTCTTTATGCCAACAGATCCTCATGAGCGTGCAGAATGTAAGAGGATTGTAGATGAGGTTATTGTTGGGCAGGGCCAAAAAATTGTTGGGTGGAGAGAGCTTCCCGTAGATCCTGATGCTGCTGATGTCGGACCAACAGCACGCAGAGCAATGCCTCATTTTGATCAAGTGTTTATTGCGGCAGCGGATGGTCTTGATCAGAAAGCTTTTGAAAGACAGCTATTTATCATTCAAAAATGGTCGAGTTATAAAATTCGTGCCGAGAGTGCACTAGAACAGCGATTGATGTTCTATATCTGTTCTTTGTCAACAAAAGTAATCATCTGGAAGGGCATGCTTCGATCCATGCAGGTCATTCCATTATTCAAAGATCTTCAGGATCCTGAATACAAAACGCACCTGGCGATGGTTCATTCCCGTTTCTCGACGAACACTTTTCCAAGTTGGGACAGGGCGCAGCCATGTCGGTTTATGGCTCATAATGGTGAAATAAATACCCTCCGAGGTAATGCCAATTGGATGTTTGCCCGACAGGGTGTGATGAAAAGTGACTTATGGGGCGATGATATTCGAAAGCTTTGTCCTGTAATCGAGCCTGATTGTTCCGACTCCGGCAACTTTGATAATGCACTTGAGATGCTCTACCACTCGGGGCGCACACTGCAGGAAGCAGTAATGATGATGATTCCTGAGGCGTGGCAAAATCATCACAATATGTCTGAAGACAAGCGAGCTTTTTATGAATACCACTCGGCGCTTCAGGAACCATGGGATGGTCCAGCATCTGTTTCGTTTACAGATGGTCACTATATCGGAGCAGTTCTCGATCGTAATGGACTTCGTCCCAGCCGCTATTACGTGACCCACGATGATCGTGTCATCATGGCGAGTGAAGTTGGTGTGGTTGATGTGTCGCCGGAGCAGGTAAAGGCAAAAGGAAGGCTTCAGCCAGGGAAGATGTTCCTCGTTGATTTTGAGGAAGGTCGCATTATTGCAGATGAAGAACTGAAGGGGGCAGTGGCAGCCAAGCGACCATATAAGGAGTGGTTGAGTGCACAGGCTCTTCATTTGAATGAATTACCTCAACATGATGGGCCATCCCATTACTCGAGTGAAGAATTGTTGCAGCGTATGCAGGCATTTGGTTACACGACTGAGACGATGCAGTTCATGCTAATGCCAATGCTTCGGGAGAAGCGGGATCCGATTGGTTCAATGGGAAATGACGCTGCGCTTGCATGCCTTTCAGATAAGCCACGGCTCGTGTACGACTATTTCAAGCAACTCTTTGCACAAGTGACAAATCCTCCGGTCGATTCAATTCGCGAAGACGTCATTATGTCTCTCGAGTGCTATATTGGTCCCGAAGGGAACCTACTTGATACGACTGAAGAACAGTGCCGTCGTCTTTGTGTTCCACATCCAATCCTGACGAATCAAGAACTCTCTTCGATCAAGAATCTTGATTACAGAGGGTGGAAGACAAAAACAATTGATATTACCTATCCACGTGCAGAAGGAGACGGTGGACTGCTGCCGGCAATTAATCGAATTTGTGATGAGGCGGTACAGGCCATACACGATGGTTATTCACTTATTCTGCTTTCTGACCGAGCAATGAGTAAAGATCGTGTGCCGGTCAGTTCATTGCTTGCGACAGGAGCCGTTCATCATGCATTGGTTCGCAAGGAACTGAGAACACGAATTGGCATTGTTGTTGAATCGGGCGAAGCAAGAGAAGTGCATAATTTCTGCTTGCTTGTTGGCTATGGTGCTGACGCGATTAATCCATATCTTGCCTTTGAAGCTCTACATCAGGCTCGTGAAGATGGGCTTCTTGAGGAAGAGTTTGCAGATGACAAGATACCCATGGTCTTTCGGAAGGCAGTCGCTAAGGGCATGCTCAAAGTGATGGGCAAGATGGGTATTTCGACGCTTGCTTCCTACAAGGGAGCACAGATTTTTGAAGCGGTTGGTCTCAATGAAAACGTTATCAATACCTGTTTTGTAGGAACTGCTAGCCGTATTGCCGGAGCGGGTTTTGATGTGATTGCCGAAGAAGGTATTCGGCGTCATGAAATTGGTTATCCAAGTCGAGAGATTGAAGAACTCCCAATCCTGCCAAATGACGGGCAGTTTCATTGGAGAAAGGAAGGAGAAGCACACGCCTGGAATCCACATACAATTTCACAAATTCAATTGGCTGCAAGAACAGGTTCTCGAGACGCTTATCAGCAGTTTTCGAGACTGGTAAACGAGGAGGCTCATCGAAAGTGCTTCTTGAGAGGTCTTCTCAAATTCAAAAAGGGACGAACTGCTGTGCCACTCGATCAAGTGGAGCCAGCGAGATCCATTGTTAAGCGTTTTTGTACAGGGGCTATGAGCTATGGTTCGATCTCAGCAGAAGCGCATGAGACACTTGCTGTGGCAATGAATGTTCTCGGAGGTAAGAGCAACACAGGAGAAGGCGGAGAAGATCCAGAGCGATTCAAATGGTTCGATCGTTCTGAAGATGATCATGGCATCATGCTCGAAACACTCAAGAATCTGGATGAAGAGAAGGCCAACTCTCAAACAAATCAGTATTCGAAACGATCCTATATCAAGCAGGTTGCTTCCGGGAGATTTGGTGTCACAAGTTGGTATCTTACGAATGCAGATGAACTTCAAATAAAAGTTGCCCAAGGAGCCAAGCCGGGTGAAGGTGGTGAACTTCCCGGGCACAAAGTCAATAAGATCATTGCAGCAACGCGTCATTCAACGCCTGGAGTAGGTCTGATTAGTCCACCTCCGCATCACGATATTTATTCCATCGAAGATCTTGCTCAACTGATTTTTGACTTGAAGAATTCAAATCCGTCTGCGGCTGTCAGCGTGAAGCTTGTGTCTGAGGTAGGTGTTGGAACGATTGCTGCGGGTGTTGCGAAAGGACATGCTGACAAAATACTGATCTCTGGAACGGATGGTGGAACGGGTGCATCACCTCTTACCAGCATAAAGTTTGCAGGTATGCCTTGGGAGTTAGGTATAGCGGAGACTCATCAAACGCTTGTGATGAATGACCTGCGAAGCCGTGTCCGCCTTGAAACGGATGGTCAGCTCAAGACGGGAAGGGATGTTGTGATTGCTGCCCTTTTGGGTGCTGAGGAATATGGTTTTGCAACAGCGCCTCTGATCAGCCTTGGTTGCATCATGATGCGGAAATGTCATCTCAACACATGCCCGGTCGGTATCGCTACGCAGGATCCTGCTCTGCGCAAAAAGTTTTCTGGCAAACCTGAGCATGTTGTGAATTATCTTTTCCTCGTGGCCGAAGAAGCCAGAGAAATCATGGCAAGCCTTGGATTTCGTTCGATTCATGAAATGGTTGGACATGTGGAAGTGCTTGAAACTGATGATGCAGTTGAGCACTGGAAGGCGAAAGGTCTTGACCTTGCGCCGATTCTGACACCGGCAGTAGGCCCACATGCCGACACGGAGACCCATTGTACGATTGCTCAGAACCATGGGCTGGATGAGGTACTTGATAATAAACTCGTCGAGAAGTCCCTTGCTGCAATTCATGAGCAACGTCCGGTTCGATTTGAGATGGAAATCGAAAATATTGATCGAGCTTTTGGAACAATGTTAAGCCATGAGGTGTCAAAGGCTAATGGAGAGCAGGGTCTTCCTGATGATACTATTCATATTGATGCAAAAGGTTCTGCTGGTCAGAGTCTTGGTGCGTGGCTGGCGTCTGGAATAACCATTGAACTTGAGGGAGACGCAAACGATTATGTTGGAAAAGGTCTCTCTGGCGGTCGTCTTATCATCTACCCTCCAAAAAACGCCAGCTTCGCTCCAGAGCAAAACATTATTGTCGGAAATGTAGCTTTCTACGGCGCGACAGCGGGTGAGGCATTTATTCGTGGTGTGGCTGCCGAACGTTTTTGCGTTCGCAATAGCGGAGTCCATACTGTGGTCGAAGGCGTTGGTGATCATGGCCTTGAATATATGACCGGGGGACGAGTTGTTATTCTCGGTTCAACGGGCCGAAACTTGGCGGCTGGCATGTCTGGTGGTGTGGCCTATGTTTTTGCTCCTGATCGAGATGCCTTGAGATTAAACTGTAATCTTGAGCTTGTGGAACTTGAGCCAGTTGAAACAAAAGAGGATGCTTTAGAATTAAGAGCACTTATTGAAAAGCATGCCACGCTCACAGGTTCAACTGTTGCTTCGAGCATCTTAAGTGATTGGGAGAAGTCTCTCGCAAGTTTCGTAAAGATCATGCCTCGTGATTACAAACGAGCTCTCGCTGAACTTGCTGCGGAGAGTGCCGCAGTAGTGAGTTCATGAAAGACAGACGATTGAAACAAAATATGCAATTGAAAAGACAAAGGAGATGTTATGGGTAATCCGCGTGGATTCATGACTGTTGATCGGAAGACCTATTCTGAGCGTGATCCTTCCGCCCGGATTGATGATTGGGATGAGTTTCATGTGGATTTACCCATCGTAGACCTGCAGAAGCAGGGTTCTCGATGTATGGATTGCGGCGTTCCTTTCTGCCATACGGGTGATCTCATTGCAAATATGGCTGCTGGATGTCCGGTGCACAATCTTATCCCAGAGTGGAATGATCTTATCTATAGAGGGCATTGGCGGGAAGCGTTGGATCGACTTCATAAAACAAATAATTTCCCAGAATTTACTGGTCGCGTTTGTCCGGCGCCGTGTGAGGGTTCATGTGTTTTAGGAATCCATGAACCTCCGGTCACGATCAAGCAAATAGAGTGTTCTATTGTTGATCGTGGTTGGGAAGAGGGTTGGATTGTTCCTCAGCCTCCGGAGAGCCGCACTGGAAAAAAAATAGCAGTTGTTGGATCAGGTCCTGCCGGCCTGGCGTGTGCTGCACAACTTAATTCCGCTGGTCACACAGTGACAGTATTTGAACGTGCGGACCGTATTGGTGGGCTGCTGATGTACGGCATCCCCAATATGAAACTGGATAAAGAGAAAGTCGTTCAGCGAAGAGTCAACTTGCTGGCAGATGAGGGTGTTATTTTCAAAACAGGTATTGAAATCGGAAAAGATATTTCTGCAACACAACTGCAAGAAGATTTTGATGCAATCGCCCTTTGTGTGGGAGCGACGCATCCAAATGATTTTTTTGCAAAAACCCGAGGAAGAGACCTTGAAGGCATTCATTTTGCAATGGATTTTCTCACGCGCAATACCAAAAGTTTGCTGGACGCACGTCATGCAGATGGTCTTTACCTTTCTGCAAAAGATAAAGACGTTATTGTCATTGGAGGGGGTGATACAGGAACTGATTGTATTGGTACATCATTACGACACGGATGCCGTTCACTTGTTACATTTGAAATTGTCCCTCAGCCTCCAGATGAAAGAGCAACAAATAATCCTTGGCCACAATGGCCTAAAATATTGAGGAAGGACTACGGCCACGTTGAGGCTGCTGCTCGCTTTGATTATGCCAACGTCACCGGGAAACAACTCGCAGGGGATCCGAGGGAGTTTTCGGTGCAGACGGTAGAGTTTCTCGGTGATGAATCGGGGCAACTCAGAGGTGTGAAAACCGTGCGAGTTGACTGGAGTCGTCCACAGCAAGGGGGGCCTCCCTTTACTGTTGTTGAAGGAAGTGAGCAGGAATGGCCTTGTCAGTTGGCACTCCTTGCCCTCGGGTTTAGTGGGCCTGATTCAACGGTTGCTACACAGCTAGGTGTAGCGTGTGATGCGCGGTCTAATTTCCAGGCCCAATACGGACAGTATTCGACAAATATCGAAGGGGTTTTCGCTGCCGGTGATTGTCGGCGCGGTCAGAGCCTTGTTGTGTGGGCCATTAATGAAGGGCGCGAGGCAGCACATGCTATTGATACTTGGCTTATGGGATCAAGTGACCTGCCAAGCCTTCACGCAGGTGAGCTTGTTGTTTAACAACAATACGTTTCAAACATTTTCTTGGTTATTGAGCCTTAATGTGTACCCCATAACGTCCTGTGCTGTCAGCAAGTTGACCAGGTGATTCATTCACCTTGAGAAACAGCGGCCCCTCTACGAGTGGCCGTATCTCTCCATCCGTTCCTTCTGACAGAACTACAAATCGTGGACGGTCTCCATCATTACCTTGGGCCCATTGGGCAGCAAGTAATCGTCCTACAGGCCAGCGTCTGTGCCAGGCTAGAGATATCCCTTGAGGTTCACTTTCAAGTGGACCGGCATCTGCGTGTCCGAGGAGGACTCTGCCTTGCGCATGCATGCTGTACAGATTTGTGGGCTGAAGCTGTATGCCACTATTTTGCCAACCTCGTCCTGCAAGAACCTCTACATGGCGACCATCTTGCAACGCTGTTCCTGGGGTCCAATCAACTGCAGATCGACGGAAGTCATAGCCATAATCAATGTCGTCAGTAAAGGCATCAAAGTCTCGTATTGCGTCAGCAAAATCCCATGCTGGAGAAGTTGTTAGTCGATTTGTGAAAGATTGATCAAGAGAACCTCTTTCAAGAATAGAAAACATTTTTGAGTAACGTGGATGAAGTGAAAGCATGGCTACCGTTGCCCAGGTGGAGGCATAGAGTGACAGTTTGCCATGTGCTGAACCATGCAGGGAAAAAATTTGCTGAATCGAAGGCATTCTCTTTGTTGCACGGAGTCTCTGGATTTCTTCAATTCTCCCCAGCTGTTCGACATCGCTTGCACGTACTGGAATCGGAGTTGCAATAAAATGAGGGGGGAGAGCTTTTTCAAGGCGATGAGTAGCAAGCATTTCTGCAAGACCCTCCGTGTACCATGCCGGAGTATCAAGTTGTCTGAGAGATATTGTGAAGGCATGTACTCCTTCGTGGAGCATGAGATGCCGTCGATAGTTAGGATTGCTCTGATCAATAATCCAAAAGCGGTTTCGGTCACAGAAGCCATTACTAAAATCAGGTATATTTTCTGGTAACAGACCGACTTCACGAAATCGTTCTCGCTCAACAATAAGGCACCCAAATGCCTTCCAGTGAGAATGTTTCTCAGGGTCCATGTTGAAATGGTTACACCAGGCATCAAATGCCTGATCGAATACCACAGGCAATTCACGAATGCCATCATCTTTTCGTGTCGGTCGGTCAGTTACAAGCGTGAGATGAGCGCCATTGAGCACGCGCAGCCCAGTTCGCCTGGCATCGGCTTCCAGACGTGATACTTGATAATCTTGCGAGTGGACTGACCCTGCAGAAAATACCACTAATCCGGACGCAATGATGGCGCGATAGCATGTGGTCTGAAGCATATCCATACGAGACGATTCCGCTTTGGAAGAAGTTTACCTGCCTACACAGTTCACCCAGCCTTCAGAAATAAGGCAAGTTTAATCAACAGTCGACAATAATACCTGTAAAAAACGGCTCGCTTCTCGAACCAAGAAAGATTACAAGCAGTCGTGTTCTGAAAGGAGATTCATTCGTGTGGCCGCATCTTAGGCACAGCGTTGATTCAGCATGTCATCCCGTGACGTGGAGCTTCACATGCTGGCTTGTTTTTACGAGTGCTGCCGGATTCACTACCAGTGGGGATAACATCTTATGGGGACAAAGCCCTTTGAATGAATCAATGTCACAGGAGGAAACTGCGTCAGCTGAAAGGCCTCCGTATTGGCAGGCACCTCCCCTTCCTTCTGCTGTCATATCAGGCTCTACTATTCCAGCTGACTGGGTGCCCGAACCAGTGCCTTACACAGGAATGAGTCCTGATGGAAAACCTTTTACTCGATACTTTTCTCCAACCTATACATTCACCTACACCATCGGTCCACCGATTACAGTGATGCCGAAGACCACACAGGTGCCAGTCAATAGAAAACAAGCTCCAGGTTACCAGCCACCACCAGCAATAACTCCAGGATGGATGTATCCGTCGCAGGGAGCACCTCCTGCCGGATATGTTGTTCCATCACCAACGACAGTTCGCTATCGGTCTCAGAATTGGCAGTATCCTCCGGGTTCTCCCCAACTAAGTGGTGAGCGAGTCGTTCCTCCTGCGCAATAATGTTCTGTCCGCTTTCTTCTCAGTCGCGTATAGAATGAGATTCTGAAAATCGTTTGTGTTAAGGCAAGATTGAGCATAGCGTGGCATGTATTACGGTGGGGCGGGCCAAAGTATGTGATCAATGGAGATTTGTTGTGGGGTAGTCGAAAAGTCTCCTGCATTGCCGTAAGGGTGTATTCCCGTGTTGTTCAAGGACTTTCGTAATGCAGGGAATTCTCTTGTTACGGTAGATACGGCTGATGTAAAAAGACCATCATTGAGTTACTGATTTGTATAACAATAGACGTGACTGAAGCGGATATAAGCAAATGAGTGTGATGGTGTAAGTTAATTCGGTTCGATGGTGAGTGCGTGGCTGTCACTTGAAGAACATGAAATGCCTTAAGAAAACGAGTCAAGGGCATGAGAAAATTTCCTTCTGCGCCGTGTTTGCGTGTGAGTTTCCTTGATATCGTGAAGGGATGTGAAGAATGAACTCAGGTATTAGCATCAAGATTTTGAAAGTGATGGTTGCAGGATGTATCTCCTGGGGGTGTCATGAGTCTTTGGCGGATGAAGTAACACAGTTGCCGAATATCATCTTTTTTCTTGCTGATGACATGGGTATAGGAGACACCAGTGCTTATCAGGATTGGACAGAGAACCCGAATAATGCCCAACTTCTTACACCTGCAATGAATGATCTTGCCAGAATGGGTGTCCGGTTTACGAATGCCCATTCACCCTCGAGTCGGTGTTCTCCATCCCGTTATGCGTTGTTAACCGGCAGGTACTGTTGGAGAACTCATCTCAAGCAGTGGGTGCTATTTGGCGTTCAATGTGATCCATTGATTGAACGAAGCCGGCTCACCATGCCAGAGTTTCTGCAGGCTGCTGGCTATCGAACCGGTATGGTTGGGAAATGGCACCTTGGCCTGAAATATTCTGATAAGAACGGAGATACTGCAAATGATTGGGATGATGCTGATCTTTCTCAGCCATTGGCGGATAGCCCATGCGATCATGGATTTGATTTCTTTTACGGCATATCACGTTCTCATCCAACATCAGGCCCACATGTGAATAATGGCCCCGGTCAAAGTCGTGGGCCCGGTTGGGTATCACAACGAAGAAGTGTTGGTGCAACCGGTAATGGAAAAGAGGTTAAAGGATATGATCTCCAAAAGCTTGGGGAAGTTCTCGATAAACAATCCTTTGCCTTCATGACGTCTGCATCAGTTAGTGAGAAGCCATTCTTTTTATACTTTGCTTCACCGGCGAACCATTCTCCATATACTCCGTCAAAAAGCATCGGAGGCATCAAGATCAGGGGGAAGAGCAGAAACGTCGACAATTCGCCAACGAATAGTGAGCGACTAGATTTCATCTACCAGAATGATGTTCACATTAACCGATTGCTGGACTATCTCCAAACGACTGATGATGTGCGCCGCCCCGGTAAAAAACTTGTTGACAACACACTCTTCATCTTCAGTAGCGATAACGGAGCTGAGAAAAAAGAAAAGCAGTTCACTGGACCGTTGCGAAGTAATAAAGGCTCAACCTACGAAGGAGGACATCGGGTGCCGTTTATCGCCAGTTGGCCAGCTGGTCATATTGGAGATGGAAACGCAGATACTCCTGGTCGGACGTGTGACCGATTGCTTTCACTGACTGATATCTATGCAACGCTTGCCGAAATCGTGGATGAACCGTTGCCGCCTCTTCAGGGAGATGGCCGTGGAGCGGAAGACAGTGTTTCGCAGCTTGCGGCAATGCAGGGGGGAGCATTTGTTCCACGTATTCCACTATTTTCGAATGACCACATGGAAGTAGGAAAACAGGGTATTGAAAGGGCCTGGGTTGCCATTCATTCTCAAAGCTGTCCAAAGCCAGGAAACTGGAAGCTTTTTTTAGATCATCATTTTGCGGTCTCTCAAGAAATCAATCCACAGGAACTCTATGAACTCAAGAGTGATCAGCAAGAAGCAGATGATCTTCTTGATGAGCAGCATCGAAGTGTTACGGAGTACCTCATGGAACAAGCAAAACTATCCGCTGGTGATAATGGGTCAACCCGACAATTAGAACAGTGATGGAAGCAGAAAATACGTGTCTTGTATGCACAGTATTCGGATGTTGAGCAAAGGTGGTTTATGTCTTTGCGTGGTGTCATGAGGCAATGGATTTGTGACCGAATGAAGTAGTCTGAACGAGTATTGATGCCGGGTGCATAAGACTCCAAATCAGTACTGCTATTGGCAGGTACTGAAAACTGAAAAGCCATGCTTATGACAACTGCATGTCAGAGTGTAAGTCTTCGCAGCCTATCAATTCTGGATTGTAATGAGCCAAACGTTTTACCATGATTTTGATAGCTTCGGCATTGGAATCTACGAGAAGAAACCGACGTCCGTTCAATGCAGCAGCGTCCCCAGTTGTGCCGCTTCCCGCAAACACATCTACGACAAGGTCTCCCGGCTTGCTGTGCACTTTTATAATCCGCTCAAGGACGCCGAGTGGCTTCTGGGTAGGATAGCCGTTTTTCTCCTTCCCATTTGGGCTTACGATCGTGTGCCACCAAACGTCAGTCGGTGTCTTTCCCCGTTTTGCCTTGTCTGGACCAACCAGCCCTGGTGCCATGTAGGGTATGCGATCCATTGCATCAAAATCAAAGGTGTACTGCTGAGGGTTTTTTGCATACCAAAGAATATTGTCATGCTTTGTAGACCACTTCTTCTTAGAACGAGCCCCGTAGTCATATGCCCATATGATTTCATTCATAAAAGATTCGCGTCCAAACAGATGGTCAAGGGCAACCTTGCAGTAGTGGACCTCTCGATAATCAATATGAAGAAAAAGGCTCCCATCGTCTGCGAGTATTCGCTTTAGTTCCTGAAGTCGAGGTAGGAGGAATGAGTGGAAGTCGTCAAAGCTGTCTGCATAGCCAGAGACACCAAGATCAATAGTTCGGTATCGATTTCCCTTGAAGCCCGTTCGATCACCGTGTTCATCGTCCCTGACGGTCTGGATTCGTTGTCTTTCCTGACGTTTCCCAGTATTGAAGGGTGGATCTATGTAGACAAGATCGGCAGAGCCATCTGGAACGCCTTGTAAATAATGGAGGTTATCGCTGTAGACGATTGTATTTCTTGATGTCATGCGTCATTTTTCAAGGTTTGTGAGTCAGAAGTCTAGTTGAGTCGGGCCCGTCAGGAATGAAAGCTTTCTTTCATCGTGATAGAGTCAGTAGTGTTGCACGTGTTCTCGATAGGATTAGTTTTTGTTGGTTCAAGGACATGTGTTTTCAGGAGACGATCATGATGTGTCATTTGCAAAGGTAAGATTTATTTCAAGCAATAGACCGTTTGCACGTTCTATATTGTTTCAGATCAACGAGTCTGAAACAATTCTGCCTGTCCCTCCATCTTATCCATAAGAGATTTTACATGCTGATAACGTTCCTTACCCGTGCCCTCTGGTGTGTCGCCTGTACTCTTGCGTGTCTCTCTGTGCATGCTGATGAAAAGAAAGCTTTGAACGACATTCAGATGCCACCCGGTTTTCAGGCTACTCTGTTCGGTTCACCACCGGAAGTGAATTATCCAGTGTGTCTAACGGCGGCTGCAACGGGAGAAGTCTTCGTAGGTGTCGACGAACAGGGTTCACTGGGAAAGGAACCAGGTCGTGGAAAAGTATTACGATGTGTCGATACGAATGGAGACGGTATTGCGGATCAAATTAATGAATTCGCAAAAATGGATCATCCGCGCGGGCTCATTTATGACAACGGAAGTCTGTGGGTTCTGCATCCCCCCTTTCTGTCTGTATTTCATGATACAGATGGCGATGGTACGGCTGATACAAGTGACGTGTTGATCGAAGGAATCAGTACCGACCAAGTTAATAAACGTGGCGCAGATCACACGACAAATGGAATTCGGATGGGTATTGATGGTTGGATCTATATTGCAGTTGGCGATTTCGGATTTGTCGAAGCTGTCACCACAGAGGGTTCGCAACCGGGACGGCGTGGAGGTGGCATCGTCCGCATTCGTCCTGATGGGACAGACATGGAAATCTACTCGTGGGGGCAGCG
The DNA here is from genome assembly GCA_902629495.1 of Planctomycetaceae bacterium. The sequence goes on along the minus strand of CACORA010000001.1, from coordinate 10,336 downwards.
AAATATTCTTGATGTGTCTATTGATCCTTTCATGAATATCTTTACGCGGGACAATACGAATGACGGTGGGGGTTGGGACGTTCGTGTCTCTCACATCCTTCAGACAGCAGATTATGGCTATCCGTCTCTCTATAAACATTTTACGCATGAAACGATGCCGCCCCTGGCTGATTACGGTGGGGGATCGGGCTGCGGCTCCATGTACTTTTATGATGGACGATGGCCAGCCGGGTTTCAGGATCTGCTACTGACCTGTGACTGGGGAACAAGTCGCGTGTACAGCCACCGCCTTCCACGGAACGGAGCAACCTTTGATCCACAGCAGGATACATTTCTGAAGTTGCCCCGGCCCACCGACATTGATGTTGATGCTAGCGGGCGGATGTTTGTCAGCAGCTGGAAAAATGGAAAATTCAATTATGACGGGCCGAACATTGGTTTTGTGGCAATGATTATGCCCATCGATTTTGTTCCGCAGCGTGTCCCGCCGGCCGGTCAACTACAAATGGATCAACTCTTGGAGCTCTTGCGCAGTCCCTCTGCAGCAACACAGCTCTATGGTCAGCGAGAGATTCTTCGACGAGGCAAAGGAGATGAACAACTGGCTGTTCTTGCAGCTACAGTGGATGAGCCTCTCCATGTTCGCGTGGCCGCTATTTATACGCTCACGCAACTCAAAGGCCCTGATGCTCGAGCTGATCTGATCGGCCTATCGAAAGACGATGCTCTTCGGGAACACTGTCTGCGCGCGATGGCTGACCGAAGTGCTCATCTCGAGGGGATTCAAACCAGACCATTCCTCGAAGGTCTCACTGATGTGGACCCGCGGGTTCAGGCGGTTTCACTCGTTGCGCTTGGCCGCATCATGAAGCAGGCTATCAACAACGATGCCATGAATCATTCTGCCAAGAGAAAAATCGCAATCGTTAGGGAGCGGGATTCCGTTGCCAAAGCCATTCTTCCGCTGACTGTTCGCCAGCAGGACCCACCTCCCTTTGACGGTGATAGTTGGAGACAGGCTGACCCAGGGCGTGTTCTTCCACATCTTGCAGTGAAGGCCCTTGTTGGTATGCAGGCAACGGATATTTGCCTCCAGTCTCTAAACAGTTCGTACCATTCAGGCGCGCTGTGTGCGTTGAAGTACCTGCACCTGAGCCAGACTGTTGACGGACTCTTTCGTGTGCTGAGTACCAGCCGTGATGAAGCACTGCAGCGAGAAATCTGGACTGCGCTCATCAGACTGTACCATCAAGAAGGTGACTACAAAGGAGGATGGTGGGGGACTCGACCAGACACCACCGGTCCATATTACGATCGCAGGCAGTGGAAAGAATCTGAACGCATCGGAGATGCCATCAAGGTGGCACTCTCAGAAGCGGATCAGGATCTCTCCGATCACATCCATGCTGAAATGGCACGGCACGTCGTGAAACTGGATGGCATCTCCACAGAATCCATGGCCATCGCTGAGACGGACGTCGCCATTGAACTTCCGAAGGTCGATCCAAACAACCCCAAGCAGCTGGCTAACATTTCGTACAGCAGCGTGCTCAACGAGGTTTTAACAATGGATGGCGATGCCGAAATCGGACAGCAGGTGTTCAAAGCTCAAATGTGTTCCAGTTGCCACACGTTTGCCAATGGTCAGCAGCCGAAAGGGCCACATCTTGTTGACATAGGAAAACGTTACAAGAAGTCCGAACTGATCGAATCTATTGTCAAACCGAGTGTAAAGATTGCTCAGGGCTTCGATACCTGGTCCTTTGTTCTTGAAAGTGGTCAGGTGCATACCGGCTTCGTAGTGCTCGAAAGTGCAGAAACCGTCACGATTCGTCAGACGGATGGCTCTTGTAAGGAATTTCCTCAGGACGATATTGAAGAACGTGTCAAACAGCCATTGTCGATGATGCCTCAAGGTATCGTTGGAAATTTGACCACGCAGCAACTCGCCGATCTGATTGCCTTTCTGCAGCAACTCCATTAGTCGGTTCATACAGGTAGATTCTGGCTTCAAGCGTGTAAAGGACCTTTCTCCAGTTTTTGCCTGTCACCTATCCCAATCCTGGCTGATCGCAGCCATGCGCTTCATGCAATGGGCACCTGCGTCTCGCTTGCCTTGTGTTGCTTCCATCGTCATCTCTCCTTGGTCATGCCTCGCCGCCGCAGTCTTGCTTGATTAAGGCCGGTGTGACGCCTCACGAACTCAGCTAAGAACCACAAAGGGCCTGCAGCTGAGCAGCCACAAGCCCTTTTGAGTGGAGGCGGCGGGAATCGAACCCGCGTCCCGTGATGTTTCAGAACAAACGTCTACGTGCATATTTGGCCAATTTTAGTCTTGTGGAAGCCGCCCCCGGCCAACAGGGTGCGGATTCCACCAGCCCAGAACAAATTTAACTCCGTCCGTACCGGGCAGTGAAACAGAGCGAGTCGGATTTGGCGACCGTTTGGGAGGCCCTTCCGACTGGGGCCATCGCACGGGACAACTTAATTAAGCTGCCAAAGCAAACTGAGCTTCGTCAATTGAAGCATGGTCGACTTTTTACGTGGCCAGCCGACCAACCACGACACGCAATTTGAACCTCCAGCTATCCGGTCGAAACCAGTACGCCCCCGAAGGGATCCCTTAGAACAATTCCAAGGCGACTTTTCAAGTATAGAAAACTTCGAGGGCTATATCGGTCATACCGACGAAAACCCTGAATTATTCGTGGAAATGCCTGTTTTTTAGGTTCACAACGCATGTTTTGAGAAGTACGATTTCCGTAGGAAGTTTGCGTGGTGCCTTCCCCTTCCCTCTTCTTTGTTGCCGTATGCTTTTCACGCTTGCCACAGGTACAATGCCGTGTGGTAGTTGTCTTCCCCCTGTCACGTAGGTCGTTTTGATCCATGTTTGCTATTGAAAAGAAAACTGCTTTGCACGGTGTTTGTGCAGCAATGGTTGTCACAATTTTTTCCCTTCCCACAACAGTTAGTGCTCAGGAGTGGGCCAGAAAAATGTTTTCGGTTACCAGCCATAATTTTGGCACGGTAGCAAAGGGCTCAAAAGCAGAGTACCGTTTTTCGTTTCGTAATCTGTATGAAGAAGATGTGCATGTTTCTGGTGTTCGCACCAGTTGTGGATGTACGACTCCAACAGTTTCAAAAAATCTTATCAAGACACATGAATCAAGTGACGTTCTTGCGCATTTCAACACAGATCGTTTCCTTGGGCAGAAAGGGGCGACCCTTACTGTGACCTTTGATAAGCCATTCTTTGCTGAGGTACAACTTCGTGTTGCCGGTAATATTCGTGGTGATGTCTCGTTTGAGCCAACGTTTATTGATTTTGGAAACGTCGATCTTGGCAAGGGGGCTGAGCGCACTGTGCGTGTGACCCGGTCTGGAAACTCTTCGTGGGAAATCAAAGATGTGAGAAGTGCTAATCCAAACTTTGAAGTTCAACTCTCTGGAGCAACTCGTGTCGGATCTCAAACACGCTATGATCTTATGGCTCGACTCAAACAGGATACGCCTTCGGGGTATATAAATGGTCAACTTATTCTTGTCACAAATGATCCGATTGCGACACAGATTCCAATGGATGTCGAAGGGCGTGTTGTTGCCGCGGTGACTGTCAGTCCTAAATTACTTGCGCTGGGTGTTGTTGAGCCTGGGGCCAGCGTGACAAAAAATGTGGTGGTGAGGGCAAACAAGCCTTTTTCAGTGACAGGTGTTGTTTGCCCTGACGGATGCCTGTCGTGTGATCCAAAAACAACACCTGCCAAGGTTCATATTTTGCCAGTGACATTTCAGGCAGGCGAGATTGCTGGAAAAATTGAGCGTGAACTGAAGATCACCACAGATCTCGGAGAAAACGCTGTGCCTCCGGTAACAGTACACGTCATTGTGGAGCCATCCGAAAAAGCTGCTTCCGCCGAGAGGCAATTGGATAAACGTCTCAAGCCTGAACTTATACAATTGTCAGGCCAGTAGAAGAGGATGTTTTTGCTTCCTTTCGCGATGCGTCTCTGCCTTTTGGTTGTGCAGTTGCTTTAGACGTTGATGTGGCCAGAGTCGGTAAAGGGTATTCTTAGATAGGTGCATTTTTAGAAAGCCTTGTCTGCGGGTCCTCTTTCATGGCGGTTTACATGAATAATGATCGATCGACGTGGAAGAATCGCCTTGCGTACGTCTGCGACCTATGCATGGTGTTTTGCCTTTTTGCGGCGGCAGGTGCTTGGCCAACGCCTGACGTGAATGAGGCACACTACCTCACTCGAGCACGACATGAGTTCAATCCGTCATGGGCCGAACATGATTTTTTTCTCAATACGCCAGAGGCGCATGGTCTTTTTGCTCTTGTAATTGGTCCAGTTGCGGGAGGGTTTCCTCTTTGGATCGCTGCATGGATCGGACGGGCAGTTGGATGGATTGCTCTTGCTGTTGGTTTTATCCATGTTGCACGAGGTGTCCTTAGGCAAAGGTATTCCCGTGTCCTTGCAGCAGCGCTTTTTTCACTTGGCTTACGCTATACCACAGCGGCCGGAGAATGGATGATTGGTGGGTGTGAAGCGAAGGTATTTGCCTGGGCAGGTGTATTGTTTGCTGTGGGTGAAATTGTTCGTGATCGATGGTCATCCGGTTGGATAGTACTTGGTTTCTCAACGGCTATTCATCCACTTGTTGGTGGTTGGGGAATGATTGCCTGTGTCGTAGAGCAGTGTTTCGTGTCACGGAAGCTTCGATTGTCGTTTCTGCCATGTCTTGCCGGTATAGGGATTGCCATGATTGGTGTTGTGCCAGCACTCATGCTGTCCTTTGGTGTCGATCAAGCCATACGACTTGAAGCGAACAGAATTTACGTAACTGAGCGACTGCCGCATCACCTGCTTCCGAGGGCGTTTGCCAGTGGAATGATCCCCCGGCATTTTCTGGCGGCTCTCGTGTCATGGCTACTTGCAAAGTATTTACCCGATGATACAGCGCGCCAGCGGCTCCAAGGATACACCGTAGCCGCACTCGGCATTGCAGTTATTGGTTATGGGGTTGCATGGATGGAGCCCTTCGATTCCGGTGTTGTATATAGCCTTCTTAAGTATTACTGGTTCAGATTAAGCGATGGTCTGATGCCACTTGCTCTGGCTCTTGTTGTAGCAACATGTTTCAGTGAGCCTGAGGTAATCAAGAAATTGTTTGGTTCGGTTGCAATTGCATGGTGGGGCATTGTGTTGCTGCTGGCGATCGATCTTGTGAGTGAAAGCCGACACTGGCCATTGCCGGGCAGAGATGTGCAGCCACGGAGTGACAAGTTTCTACATGTCGATGCATGGCATGACGTCTGTCAATGGTCGTCCAAGCATACATCTGAAACAGCATGTTTTATTGTGCCACGGCGAGCCTCAACATTTGTGTGGAATACAGGGCGGGCGGAGGTTGTGTCGTGGAAGAATATTCCTCAGGCAGCTGAATCCATTGTCGAGTGGCGACAACGCATTGTGAAATGCTTTTCTCGAGACGGGACATTGCGGAATATGGAGACAGATGCTGCCGTGATTGGCAGGAAACACCTTATTGAGATTGCAAGGCAGTACGGTGCAGATCACGCAATCGCAGCAGCGAAGATACAAGATCTCGAGGGGCCGGGATTAAGACGTTTGTATGTGAATGATTTCTATGCTGTCTATCACATCGAGTTTTAAGCCTATACTGCGACAGTCTGTTGAATAAAGACACCATAAAAAGAATGGCCTCTATATGTATTTGATGGGAAAAACCTAGAAAGACAGCGCAGATGAATATACATGGAGTGGTTTTTGACCTCGACGGATTGCTTGTGAACACAGAAGAACTCTATCAAGAGGTTGGTGCTGACATACTTTCTCGACGAGGCCATTCCTTTGATGATGATTTGCTTGATGCGATGATGGGGCGTCCACCGCGTATCGCTTTACAGACAATGATTGACTGGCATCAGTTGGATGATTCAGTCGAGGGTTTGGCAGCTGAAACAAGTGAGATTTTTCAGGGTTTGCTTGACTCGCGTCTTGAGCTGATGCCGGGTGCAAAAAAGCTTCTTGATTATCTGGCGATGCGTCATATTCCTTGTGGTGTTGCAACGAGTAGTGGCCCTGACTTTGCGATGGATGTTTTAGGCAGAGTGAAAATAATTGAGTTCTTCAACTTTGTCTTGACAAGTGCTGATGTGACAAAAGGCAAGCCAGACCCAGAAATATATATCACAGCAGCTGGTCGACTTGGCATCGAGCCAAAGCATATGTTGGTACTTGAAGATTCAGCTGCAGGCTGTGCCGCAGCGGTCGCAGCTGGAGCGGTAACGGTTGCCGTTCCAAGTGGTCAGAGTCGACGGCATGACTTTACGGGTGCACGAGCTATTGTCGATTCTCTGGCAGATCCAAGGATACTGAGTGCGTTGACCTCAGGGAATAATTGCGCTCCTGAGGCAGACCAGGCATCGCGTCTATAACGGAGAAACGATCGTCCGATAAAAAGACATACTACAGTCGTAATCCGATCTTTTTGGCTTGAATCTTGAGAGCCTTCTCAAATGCCGGAAAAGGGTATTCTTTTCGTCGGCCAATTGCCCAAAGATAAATGGAATCAACAAGTTTGCCTGGCAGTTTGCCATTTCGCACGAGCAACACAACATCATCTAGAAATTGTTCTTCTTCGGGAAGTCTTGTACGAAGACCAGCCTTCAGTCGGTTTTTCAATTCTGGATCGTTGGCTTGAAAGACTGGAGTATCCGCATGTATGAAATGTGAAGTAGTGAGACTCAGTCCTACACAGACAACAGCAAGGTAACTATTCATAGGGTGTTTATTGAGGAGATGTTGCGACAGTCACATAAAACGAGCGAGAGCGTATTTCTTTTTTCCTGTTCTTAAGACAAGGGTTGAGTTGCCTGCAAGGTCATGTGCTGTCAGACGATGCCCTGCATCAGTGACCCGCCTGTTGTTGACGTAGCCGCCGCCTTGTTCGATGGTGCGTCGAGCAGCGCCCCTGCTTGTAGTAAGCCCCGTTGCTTCAATCGCCTCGACGACGGGTAGCCCATCGCCGTCAAGGCTCGAACGAGCAAAAACATGGCTTGGTACATCAGCAAAAATCTCACTCAGCAGTGCGTCATCCATGTCCTGAATCTCATCACCGAAGAGTATTTTGGTGGCCTGCTCTGCGACATGAAGGCCAGATGTTCCGTGCACAACCTTCGTGAGTTCTTCAGCAAGGCGTTTTTGTGTGTCACGTGCTGAAGCATTTGACTTTTGCAGTTCGGCGTGATGAGAGAGCTCTTCATAAGAAAGATCTGTAAGTCGGGCTAAGCACATGCTTGCATCAATGTCATCAAGATTTATCCAGTATTGATAAAACGCGTAAGCGCTGGTTCGTTTGGGGTCAAGCCACACGGCACCGCTCGCTGATTTACCCATTTTGGTGCCATCAGCTTTTGTGAGTAATGGACAGGTTATTCCATGTAACTCCTGTGCTCGAAGGCGCCGACCAAGCTCAATCCCAGCAGTAATATTGCCCCATTGGTCACTCCCGCCAATCTGTACTCGGCAGTCGAGTGAATCCATCAAATGAACGAAGTCCCATGCCTGCAGGAGCATGTAACTAAACTCGGTATACGACAGGCCGTTCTCTCGTTCAATGCGACTCTTTACAGAGTCTTTCGCTAACATCTGAGAGAGAGGGACATGCTTTCCAACGTCACGTAAAAACTCAAGATAACTCCTGTCTCTCATCCAGTCGGCATTGTTCACTACGTGGACAGATTGACCTGTCTGTTCAAGAACAGATCGAATTTGGTTTGTGACGCATGCTACATTATCAGCGAGTTCGTCAGCCGAAAGGAGATTTCGCTCGTCACTACGACCGCTTGGATCACCAATCATTCCAGTTGCTCCACCAATCAGTGCAACAGGTTCATGACCAGCAGCGGCGACTCTTCGAAGGAGAACAAGCGCTACAAGGTGACCAACATGGAGACTGTTTGCGGTCGGGTCAAAACCTGCATAGATCCGTCTTCCAGGGGTGTCGAGCCATTTTGTCAAGGACTCTCGATCCGTGGACTGATGAATAAGACCCCGAATGTTGAAATCATCAATAAGATTTTTAGACATAGCTACCGCCACAGGTCGTCGCCATCAAAGGGATGGGCTGGCCCAGAAAATTTCGGTGCAGGTAAGGCCTTGAGAGCTTGTTCTGCGAGTCGTAGGTCTTCGCGTGATGTGATTTTCAAGTTGATGGGTGAGCCTTTCACAATGTGTATAGGATGACCGACAGTTTCAACAAGTTGGGCCTCATCCGTTGGTTGCTCAAGTCGACTCGATGCGAAGGCCTCTTCAAGGATTGATCGTGAGAAAACCTGAGGAGTTTGCGCCTCCCATAAGGCACTTCGATCAACTGTTTCCTCAATAAGATCATCTTTGCCAACACGTTTGAGAGTGCTCGCCACAGGGATCGCAAGGATCGCAGCACCATGTTTTTTTCCGGCTTCAAACACTGCATCAATCCACTGCTGGGCAAGACAGGGCCGAGCAGCATCATGTATAGCAATAACATCAATATCTGACTCGAGCTTTTGGATGCCATTCCGAACAGATTCTGCACGGTGGCTTCCGCCTTCTGCAAGCGTCACTCCCATGAAAGCAAGGTTAGCGCCAAAGTTTTCTAGAAACGATTCTTTATCTTCTGGGGCCACAACAATCACGACCTGACTGACATCATCTCGCTCGAGGAACTTTTCAGCAGAGTGGAGCCAGACAGCGCGACCACTGAGCGGAATAAACGGCTTCTTATAGTTCGCATCCTGAAAACGACTGCTTTGACCTGCGGCAGCCAGGATAACACCAGTTTTTTGAGGCATGAATGCTCCTTCTATCTACATCATGCCACCGCCCATGCCGCCGCCCATGCCACCCATGCCGCCGCCCATGCCCGCCCATGCCGCCCATGCCGCCGCCGCCACCGCCGCCGCCGCCAGCACCAGTTACGGTATTGAACTGATAGACTTGTGCAACGTCTTGGAATGTTGGGATCATGTTGACACGTACGTAGCGCCTATCAGCTGACACAACGGCAAGCCCTGACAACGAGGCTCCTACAGGGATAGTAGAAATTACAGGTTGGTAGCCAACTGCATTTCCGCCAAAGAACGGCATGGCAGGTCCTTGCTGCGTTGACTGCTGACGACTCTCCGAAAGAGACGCTTCGGCGGAGTCATCACTCATCGCCAAGAGCTGTTGGGCGAGAATCAATCGCCCTACATCCAATTGCAGTGCAGCATCATTTGCAACTTGTGCATCAAACAATGGCTGGCGACGACGACCTTCGGGCACCTCAACCATAAGCATCATCTCATCCGCACCTAAGGCGATTTGCTTCCGAATGATTTGCTCCTGAGGACTTCCTTTATGGAGCGTTAGTTCGGCAGTGATGGTTCCTGCTGCAACAGTGCCTACAGCGCGTCGAATCAGTACACGATAGGTTCCAGAAAATGCTTCAGTTGCCACGTAGCGTTCACGCTGTGTCGCGTTTTCGGTTTGAACGCCGACATCCGAGTCAGCAAGAAGTGTGCCACCGCCCGTTGATCGCGGGGTTGCGGGTGAACAAACCATTCCACTTGGCTCTTCAACCAATAAATCAATATCAGCATCACCATTCCAGGAAATTTCAAAGATCACATCCCGCAGCTGAGATTCATCAATCAAAGTCTGAAGAGACGCTGCTTCTTTATCGTTCCCATCATTCAGTAGTTTTTCTATAGTGGCATTTGCTAGTCGAACAGCCCGAACAGGTAGATCCCTCTGTGTGATAGGCCATGTATGTCGGAGCACTCCAGCACACGCCCACCCGATGGCTGCAGGGTCGTCGGCTTTTTCTGCCAATGACATGGCTAATGCAAACGCTTCCTGATTGGCTGAATCTAAAGCAACAGCTCCTCGACATAGACGGAAGGCCATTTTCGTGGATCCCAGTCTGGAAAGGTGATTTGCAATTGAGAGAATATCGGCTGGTGTAGATGCAAAATCAGCTGCTGACAAAAGCGCCCGTTCAACGTCTTTGCGCGGACGGCCAGCAGCCTCCATGGCAATGGCGAGAGCTTCGTACATCCATGGCTCAGCATGACCGCAGGCAATGGTTGCAGAGAGAAGATCAACAGCTTGACTGAATCGTTGTTGTTGGCCGAGTTCTGCGGCTGTTGCCCGAATTCTACCAATTTTGGTGCCCAATGAGGCTTTAGAAGTGTCAAGATATTGGGCTAGATCTCTGCGGAGATCATCACTTTCAAGCAGTTTTTCCGGCAGGGTGATCTCAGCAGCAACTTTTTGAGATGGCA